>JANQJV010000345.1 GCA_028281465.1 Azospirillaceae bacterium
CCGCCGTCCGCGGCGCTGTGGCCATCCGACGGCGGCACCCGCACCGGCGTGCACACGAGGCCGACGAGGCGTCGGCGCTCCCACAAAGGCCTCCCCGGAGGACCCATTTGTGCCCAACGGCACCGTCAGTTTCTTGTTAGTGAATTGATTCTTCAGTAAATGGTGATTTGGACAGGGAAGCCACCCGCTAAGGGTGTGCTCTATCGGGGTCCGTCTGTGCGGTCAAGGGGCTTGCTGCGCCGGTGCATGGGAGGACCGCATGGTCGCGCAGACCACAACAGCCCCTTGGCTGGACACCGGCGGGTTGCAGAGCCGTGATGATATCGTGACAGGCTTCACGGCAAGGTGACTGGGGTGCCGCTAGGGGCGATGATACCTGTTCGGCAGCTCCTGAAATGTTAGGAACGACTGGAACACGACGGAATGAATACGGCAGACGTCAAGAGCACCGGAATGCCGGTTGCCGACCCTGCGCCGGCACGTCGGAGCTTGCGCCGTTTCCTGCCGGTAGCGGTTTTGTTGTCCGGGTTGGCTGGTTTTTTCCTGCTCGGCCTCGGCGAGTATTTAAGTTTATCAATGATGACTGAGCATATTTTAGAACTCGACCGACTGGTTGCGGAGAATTTCTGGTTGTCCGCAACGGTCTTTACCTCTGTCTATGCCCTGCTCACCGCGTTTTCCGTGCCTGGGGGGCTTGTGTTGACACTCCTCGGCGGATGTGTGTTTGGCACCTGGCTCGGCACTGCCTTGGTCGTTACGGGGGCCACGGTCGGCGCTTGCGGCGTGTTTCTTGCTGCGCGGACGGCGTTTGAGGAAACATTGCGGCGGCGTGCTCGCGGCTGGCTTGGTCGCTTCGAACACGGTTTCCGACGCAATGCCTTGAGTTACCTTCTGGTGTTGCGCCTCGTACCGCTGTTCCCGTTCTGGCTGGTGAATATCGTACCGGCGTTCTTGGGCGTTCCGCTGCGCACATATGTCATTGGCACGCTGATCGGCATCATACCCGGGTCCTTCGTCTACGCATCGGTCGGCAACGGCCTCAGCGCGCTGGTGGCCGTTGGTGAGGAGCCGGACTTGGGAGCTATTTTTGCGCCCGAGATTCTCTTGCCGATTCTCGGTCTCGCCATGCTGGCTCTGGTGCCGGTGTTTTATCGGCGTTTTTCGACCGACCATGGTGAGGAACGGCCATGACCATCGGCGGAGATCGGCCGGACGGCGGTGCGGCAGCCACGGAGCTGGAAACCGATCTATGTGTGATCGGTGCTGGATCGGGAGGCCTCTCCGTTGCGGCTGGGGCCGTCCAGATGGGCGCGCGCACGGTGCTGATCGAGCGCGACCGTATGGGGGGCGACTGCCTGAATGTCGGCTGCGTACCGTCCAAGGCGCTGTTGGCGGCGGCCAATGCGGCGATCGCTTGGACCAAGGCGGGGTCGTTTGGCCTTGCAACCCAGGCGCCGGAGATCGATTTCGCTCGGGTGCACGCGCATGTGCACGATGTTATCGCCCAGATCGCACCCCATGATTCCGTTCAGCGTTTCGAAGGGCTGGGGGTCCAAGTTATCAAGGCCGAGGCGCGGTTCCTGGATGGCCGGCATGTCCAGGCTGGGCCAATGCGCATCCGGGCCCGCCGTTTCGTCATCGCCACCGGGTCGCGCCCGTCGTTGCCACCGATTCCCGGTCTGGACACTGTTCGCGTCGAGACCAACGAGACCATCTTCGAGCGAACCGAGCTGCCGGCGCATTTGCTGGTCGTCGGCGGTGGGCCAATCGGCGTCGAGTTGGCGCAGGCGTTCCGTCGACTCGGCGCGCGAGTCAGCCTGGTGGAACAGGCGGCCATTCTTCCGCGAGACGATCCGGAGCTGGTCGACGTGGTGCGCCACCAACTTGTCGCCGACGGTATTGATCTGCGTGAGGGGGTGGCTGTGCATGCGGTACAGCCAGCGGGCGGGGCAGGCACGCGTGTGACGGCGCTTCTGGCCGACGGCACTCGCCTGGAGGCCAGTGATTTGCTCATTGCCACCGGGCGCACACCGGCCGTGGACGGCCTTGGCTTGGAGGCGGCCGGTGTGCGCCACGGGTTGGCCGGCATCGAGACCGATGCCCGCTTGCGTACCAGCAACCGGCGCATCTTTGCCATCGGAGATGTTGCGGGCGGGCCAGCGTTCACCCATGTCGCCGGTTACCACGCTGGCGTGGCGATCAAGAACATTCTGTTCCGCCTTCCGGCTAAGGTGAGGAATCGCGCTTTGCCGTGGGTTACGTATACGATGCCGGAGCTTGCTCATGTTGGCCTCACAGAACGAGCGGCGCGCGATGCGCACGGGTCTGTGCGTGTGCTGCGCTGGTCGTTTGCTGACAACGATCGGGCCCGGGCGGAACGCTGCTTGACCGGGTTGGTGAAGGTGGTGGTGCGCCCTGACGGGCGTATCGTCGGGGCCTCCATCGTTGGGCGCCAGGCCGGTGAACTGTTGGCGGTGTGGACACTGGCGATCAGCCAGAATTTGAAGATTGGTGCGGTTGCCAACCTGATCGCGCCCTACCCGACTCTGGGCGAAGTGAACAAGCGGGCGGCTGGCAGCTATTTCGTTCCCATGCTGTTCGGCGAACGGACCCGGTGGATCGTGCGCTTCCTGGCCCGTTTCGGCTGACACCCCATATTGATGTGGGCCATATTGATGTGGGCCATATGGATGTCGGATGGCCGGTCGGCGGTCCCGAGGCTGGATGCTGCTAGGGCAACCACGATTGCAATCCGTGCGGGAGAATCGGACCCATGATCAAACCTTTGTTAGTGGTGGGCATGCTACTCACCATGTTTGCGGATCACGCCAGCGCGGCGGGCAGCGACTGGAGCGGCGGCAGCCGCTCGGATGCAGATATGGACGACGCTGTGGTCGCCATCGAGTCCGGCCGCTACGAGGATGCCATTCCGGCCCTCCGGCGTGTGCTGGCGCGGGAGCCGCGGAGCGCTGACGCGTACAACTATCTAGGGTATAGCCACCGCAAGCTGGGCCAACTGGAGGACGCCTTGCGCCACTACATCCAGGCGCTTGGCATTGACCCTGAGCACCGCGGTGCGAACGAGTATTTGGGTGAACTGTATTTGGAAATGGGTGATCTGGCCAAGGCAGAGGAGCGGTTGGCAGTGCTGGATGAGGCCTGTTTCTTCGGCTGTGCGGAGCACCGGGACCTGAAGGCGGCGATCGAAGCCCACAAGGCCAGCCAATGATAACGGCGGAGGGGCTGGCATGGGATGGGGTGCCGCGTGTAACGCGCGTGCTGATCGCATCATCTCCGGCCAGTCGCTGACCGTCCGTGCCCGCTTCCCCTGTCCATGCCTCTTGTTCCTCCCCCCCTTCATCGAAGCCTGCCGGCCCGTTTGCTTGTCTTGACCGGGCTGTTCGTGATGTTGGCCGAGGTGTTGATCTTTGCACCCTCGGTGGCTCGCTACCGACTGATGTATCTGCAGCAGCGTTTGGCCGAGGCGCACCTGGCGGCGCATGCCGTGGAAGCAGCGCCCGGCGCCATGGTGACGCAACCGTTGGAAGGGAAGCTGCTCGACGCGGTGGGGGCCCATGCCATCGACGTGGTGCTGCCGGATAAACGGGTTTACATGTTGGCCAAACCGGTGCCACCGGGGGTCGCAGAAATCTTTGATTTGCGGGTTACCGGGCCGACCCAGTTGATCGTCGACGCCTTCACCACGCTTTTGCGAACCGATGCCCGCGTGATTCAGGCCATCGGCCACTCACCCAAGGATGCCACGGTCACAGTGACCGTGATGTTGGACGAGGCACCGCTGCGCGCTGAAATGCGCAATTTCGGTTGGCGCATCCTCGCCTTGTCGATCGTCATATCGCTGATCACCGCAGGCTTGGTGTTCTTGAGCCTGAACTGGCTGCTGGTTCGTCCTATGCAGCGCATCACGCGCAGCATGATGGCGTTCCACGACGACCCAGAGGATCCGTCGGCGATCATGGTGCCGGGCCGGCGCACGGATGAGGTCGGCATTGCCGAGCGCGAACTGGCGCGCATGCAGGCTGCTGTGCGCAGCGCCCTGCGCCAGAAGCAGCGGTTGGCTGCCTTGGGCACGGCGGTGACCAAGATCAACCACGACCTGCGCGGCATCCTGAGCAATGCCACCCTAATCTCGGAACGCTTGAGCGGTGTCGATGATCCGGAGGTGCAGCGGGTCACACCCCGGCTGATGAAATCGCTCGACCGGGCTGTCGACTTGTGCCAGCAGGTGGTGTCGTACAGCCGCGACGGCGTCATGCCGCTGAAGCGATCGAGTTTCTCGTTGCACGGACTGATTGCCGAGGTGGCAGCGGAAGTGGGCACGAACGACCGCCGCAGCGGGAATGGGACCGGTGAGAGAGCGAATCCGGCGGTGGCCGGCGAGGGCACAGATGTGGCGCTTTTGGCCGACCGCGAGCAATTGTTCCGCGCCCTCGTTAATTTGGTGCGCAACGCTCTGGAGGCGGGGGCCGATCGGGTTGCTGTGGTGGGCTCGTGCCCGCCCGGACGGTGTGTCTTGCGGGTCGGTGACAATGGCCCGGGCCTGCCGCCGAGGGCGCGCGAGCACTTGTTCCATCCCTTTGTCGGCTCCGCTCGTGTCGGTGGCACCGGTCTCGGTCTCGCCATCGCCCGCGAAATCGTGCGCGCCCACGGTGGCGACCTGCGGCTGGAGTCCAGCACGGCAGAAGGAACGTCGTTTGTCCTGGAACTACCGGGCGGCGGTGTATCGGGGTGAACGGGGTTACGTGGTCGTTCGGCTTTTAGAGAGAACGCTTCGGCTGGCTCCAACCTCGAGACCATCTTTCCACAAAAAGTAGCTTCTTCTTTTTGTGATTTTGAAAAAAGATCACCATCCGCGCATTGATGAACTCACACGTGTTCCATGCCATGACCTGGAGCAATTGCTGAGTTGATGTGTCTTGTGTTGTGCTTTTCCCAATCTGATACCAATGGCCCGAAACAATGAGCGGTCCTCGGGCCACCCTGTTTCGGAGCGCCGAAACCGAACCTGTCGTCAAGGCCGGCCATGGGTATGACACGTTCACTCCGCCAATGAGCCGGTACTCTTCGTGAAACTGCCATAAACTGTTCATGCACCAGTATGACTTGTTGGATGCTGCGACCCGATACAACCCAACAGGTACAAAGACGCGGCGGTTTCGAGAGCGCGGTTGGCGCTCACACTCTGCTTGTGCCACACAATCGCAAACCATGGCACACCAGACCGTGTCTCCCGCCCGCAACCTGGATGGAAACACCACCCCATGACCGACACTGTCAAATACACGCTGAGTGAGAGCGACCTGCCCACGCATTGGTACAATCTGGCCGCCGATTTGCCGCAACCGCTGCCACCGGTGCTTCATCCGGGTACCAAACAGCCGGTTGGACCGGAGGATCTGGCGCCGCTGTTTCCCATGGCGCTGATCCAGCAGGAGGTCTCCACCGAGCGTGAGATCGAGATTCCCCGGCCGGTCCGCGACATTTACCGGCAGTGGCGGCCGACGCCGCTGTACCGGGCGCGCCGGCTGGAGCAGGCGCTCGGCACGCCGGCGAAGATTTTCTACAAGTACGAAGGCGTAAGCCCTGCCGGCAGTCACAAGCCGAACACGGCGGTCGCCCAGGCCTTTTTCAACAAGGAGGCCGGCATCCGTCGCATCGCGACCGAGACCGGTGCGGGCCAGTGGGGGTCGGCGCTCGCGCTGTCGGGTGCCTTGTTCGGTTTGGACATCGACGTCTATATGGTCAAGGTCAGCTATCAGCAGAAGCCGTATCGGCGCGCATTGATGGAGGCCTATGGTGCCCGCTGCGTGCCGAGCCCGTCGGCGGAGACGGCGTCTGGTCGCGCAGTGCTGGCCCAATACCCCGATAGCCGCGGCTCGCTCGGCATCGCCATTTCGGAGGCCGTGGAGATTGCTGCTGGCCGGCCCGATACCAACTATGCGCTCGGCAGCGTGCTCAACCACGTTTTGTTGCATCAAACCGTGATTGGCTTGGAATGCCAGCGCCAAATGCAACTGGCCGACGCTTGGCCCGACGTTCTGGTTGGCTGCACCGGCGGCGGCTCCAACTTCGCCGGCATGGTGTTCCCGTTCCTGGGCGACCAACTGCGCACCCGTCGGTCCATGCGTATTGTGGCCGTGGAGCCCGCGGCGTGCCCGACATTGACCCGGGGACGCTATGCCTATGATTTCGGCGACACCGCCCATTTGACGCCGCTCGTCAAGATGCACACGCTGGGGTCGACCTTCGTGCCGCCGGGGTTCCATGCCGGCGGTCTGCGCTACCATGGGATGGCACCCATGATCAGCCATTTGCTCAACCTGGGTCTGATGGATGCGGTTGCCTACACCCAAAACGACGTTTTCAGCGCGGGCGTCCAGTTTGCCCGGGCTGAAGGCATTCTGCCGGCTCCCGAAGCCAACCATGCGGTCAAAGGCGCTATCGAGGAGGCGGTGCGCTGCCGCGAGGAGGGAGTGGCGCGCACCATCTTGTTTAACCTATGTGGGCACGGTCACTTCGACATGCAGGCATACATGGATTACTTTGCCGGCAAGCTGGAGGATCGGACTTACGACGAGGCCGAACTGGCCATGGCACTGGCCGGCCTGCCGGCAGTGGCGTGACCGGCGCGCTCTGAAGGCTGAAAGGCGGGTGGCCGGCTGCGGGTGTGTCAGGCCGCGGTCGCCGCACGGGCGCCTTGCGCCGGTGCCCGATTTGGTGAAGATGCCGGCGGCGTTTGTGGCCGACCCTGGAACGGCCAATGATCATGGGAACGGAGGATCGGGGTGATCGGAACCGGAAAGTGGATTGCCGGCGGTTTGCTGGGCTTGCTTGGCATCCTGGGTTTGTTCATGTCTGCCAATGCAGCGGACGCGCAATTCTATTACTTGGGCATTGGCGTGTTCGTGACTTGCGTCGGCGCGATCATGTTGATGGTGCATACCAGCTTCAATGCGGTCGAACGGGCGGTCCACGCCCACCCGATGGCCGCTCCGTCAGGCGAATCGTCCACAGACGGCGATACCGCATTGTAATCGACGCGTTTTGCAGGGCTGCGGTGCCGCCGCCGCGGCCTTAAGGGATTGCCTGCGTCGGGCTGAGTTGACCGGCCTGGGCCCCGTTATCCGGGGCCTGGCCGAAAGGCCAGAGTTGTTCCTCGAACCACCAGTCGCCGACCAGTGCGCCAATGACGACACCGCCGATGGTCACCGTGCCGCCGTTGGTGACGACGTGGAACACAATGGCGCCGATCGTAGCACCGGTGATGATCGACAAGAGGTGGCCCAGGGTCATTGGCTGGTCCGCGACCGAACCGGGTTGCGACATCGGTTGGGGGGACGGTGTCGCTGGCTGTTGGGCCGACACACGCAGTCCGGCACCGAGCAGGATCGCACCTGCCACGGCCATGATCAGCAGAAGCTTCAGGATTGTCGGCATGGCTCGCTCCCAAAACAAGATGAACGGCGTGCCGGCGGTCCGGTCACCGGTGCTGCTCCGCCGCCCGTCCGCATTGCAACGTGCCAGGTTTACCGGACTGTGTGCCGCTGGGCTATGCCTGAGGGAATGCATCTGACGCCGCTCATCCGGTGCCAGCATACGACTTTTTATCTAACTCACAGGGTAACACTGGGGGGCCGTAAACCCAAGTGCTTCCGGCTCCGAGACCGCCGGAAGCCGCGCCGTAGCGGCGTGCCTTGTATCCCCGAGGTATCCCCGAGACCCGCGGATCCAACGGTCCTGCTGCGGGCATTTGTCATGTTGCACTGCGGCATCGACACCGTTAGATTTAGAACCATTGTGAATATCGACGGCCTGCTCTCCGGCGGCCGGCCCGGCTCCGAAGGCTTGAATTCTGGGGCGCATTTATCCGCCGGTGTGCCGGCTTGGGAGGCAGCACAAATGTATGACGGCATTCTATCGATGTACCGGCAGTTCGGTGAACTGTCACAGATGAATCCTGCGCAGATGTCGACGCATGTCGGCAAAATCGTGGAACTGGTTCAGCTCTCGAACAAGATGTGGCTCGAAATCATGGCTTCGGGCACCGCTGATACCGCCAAGACCATGGGTGCGTTCATGGCGTGTCGGTCCCCCATGGATGTCGTCGACGTGCAGCGTCGTCTCGTGGAAACCTCGTCTGCCCGGACTTTGGCTAATTTGCAGATATTCATGGAATTGACCGGTGTGCTTGTGAGTGGCCTCGCCATGGCGGTGCCGCCGGCCGCCGCTGCACCCGCGTATGCCCCACCGGCACCGGCTATCCCGGAACCGGCCACGGTGCAAACAGGCGTGTCGACGGCCCGCTCAACCGACGAACCGGTGGTGCCGGCTGCGGCCGTGCCGCCGGCAAAGCCGACCGGACGGACCCCGTCGCGGGCCCGGGCAACGGACGTGAAAGCGCCAGACGCCGGCAAGGTTGATGGGGCGTTGGTACCGCCGGAAACCGCGGCTGTGCCAGCCGATCCGCCGGCATCGGTATCGACCAAGACGACCGTCCGCAGCCGTAAAGCGGCGACAGCCGGTTGAGTGGGACGGTCGGTCAGGGGCCCCTTTCAAACGCCAGTTGGGCGGCGAGGCCATCCCGATAGGTCGGGTGGCGCAGAACAATCCCCAGATCCCGTTTCATGCGCGTGTTGCGCACGCGCTTGTTGTCGGCGTAGAAGCTGGCCGCCATCGGAGACAGCGCCGCCTCGGCGATCGGTACGAGCGGTGGCGGCGTGGTACCCAGAAGCTCGCAAGCGTGCGCAATCACCGCGTGGCCGGGCGCGGGCTCATCGTCGCACAGATTGTAGATGGCACCAGGGTTTGGCCTGGCCATGGAGGCGGCCAGGCACTGGGCGATATCATCGACGTGGATGCGACTGAATACCTGCCCGGGCTTGTCGATGCGTCGGGCACGGCCGGCGCGCACTGTGTCGAGTGCACTGCGTCCCGGACCGTAAATGCCTGCGAGGCGGAAGATATGGACCGGGATCCCCTTTGCCGCGCCGAGGTCTAGCCACGCGCGTTCGGCCTCGGCCCTTGCCGCCTGACGTGGTCCGGTCGGTGCGAGTGGCGTTGTTTCGTCGACCCAACCGCCACCGTGGTCCCCATAAACGCCCGTGGTTGATAGATAGCCAAGCCAGGTGAGGGTGCCATGCCGAGCTAACGCATCGCCGTGCTGGGCCAGGACCAGATCGCCGGTATCGCCGGGTGGAACACTAATCAGTGCGAACCGTGCATCGGCCAATGCCGCAAGGCCGGCCGCATCGAGCGGTCGCCCGTCGTCGAACAGGTGCGCATCAACCTCCGCAGCCCGGAGGGCGCGGCATTTCTCCACGCTCCGCGTGGTGCCCGCGATGTGCCAGCCGGCGCCTCGGCCATGCCGAGTCAACCCGGCCGCGCTGAAACCAAGACCGAAACAAAACAGGCGAACCGGCGGCTTAAGGCTGGACATGACCCTCACCGTGCGTCAAAAAACCGAAATGTGAGAGGAAACGTTACACACCGTCAATACATGCGTGCGACATTCGGAGATCGAAAGACCCGGCTCGGACGGCGCTTGTTTGGTCTGCTTTCCCGGCACAGGTCGACTGCGACATCAGTGGGGACGGAACTGCCATGCGTCTCGTGTCTGCACACGCAAAAGGGCTGGCCTGTCCGCCTTGCCAGGTTGTCTGCGCGGCAGACCGGTCGATTTTCAAATGGTCGTCGCGTCGGCCCGCGCGTGGGGTCTGGGGACGTTGACCACGCAAGGCGGGATCGGACCAATGCGCACAGACCCTGACATCGTTACGCCAGGTCATGGCCCCGCCACTGCGTCACCGGAGCCGGAGACTCTTGTTCAACGGTTGCGCGACGTCATTGAGCACCAACCGCAGGACGCCGATGTGCGCCAACCCTTGCTGAGGGTACTGCGGGAGGAGATGGAGGTCGGTCGCACACACATCCGCCGTCGGTTCGAAGCCGGAGTCGACGATGGGGCGGTCTGCGTCAGCGAGCTGGCGGCACAGATGGATTCGCTGGTTGGGGCGCTGGCCGAGGTGGCTGTCCTTTCGCGCGGCGGGGGTGGCGTGGATCTGGGCGATGGCAGATTCGATATCGTGGCCACTGGCGGTTATGGCCGGGCCGAGCTGGCACCTGGCTCTGACATCGATTTGCTGTTTCTTATGCCGGGCAAGGCCAACGGTCGGTTGGAATTGGCCGTGGAAACACTCCTCTACACGCTATGGGATCTGGGACTGAAGGTCGGCCACGCCGTGCGATCGGTCGAGGATTGTCTGCGCCAGGCTAAAGCGGACATCACCATCCGGACCAACCTGTTGGAAACGCGCCTGATCTGGGGAAGCGGCACATTGTTTGCCGATTTGCAACGGCGCTTCTACCGTGACATCGTTGCCACGTCGGGGCCGGAGTTCGTTGTTCGCAAGCTGGAGGAACGCGATAAGCGGCACCACCAACAGGGCGACAACCGCTATGTGCTCGAACCGAATGTGAAAGACAGCAAAGGTGGCCTGCGCGATCTACAAACGCTGTTCTGGATCGGCAAGTACCTATACCAAGCGGGCTCTACACGAGAGCTGGTTCGCCGGGGCGTGCTGCTGCCGGAAGAAGCGGCTCGCTTCGCCAAGGCGCAGCTTTTCCTATGGACCGTGCGATGCCATTTGCACTACCTCACAGGACGCGCCGAAGACCGGCTCACCTTCGACGTACAAGCCGAAATCGGCCGCCGCATGGGCTATACGCGACACGCCGGTACGGCGGGCGTCGAACGGTTCATGAAGCATTATTTTTTGATTGCCAAAGATGTTGGTGATCTGACTCGTATTTTTTGTGCTGCCCTGGAGGTTGAATCGAGGCGTCCACGACGCTTTAATCTCCTTTCTCTCGGACAAGGGCGGCGCCGTGAGCTTGAGGGTTTCATCGTCGAAGGCGGGCGTCTGAATCTGCACGCGGAAAGCCAGTTCAAGGACAACCCGATCGATACGCTCCGCCTGTTCCATGTGGCCCAGCGGCATGGGCTCGACATTCACCCGCGGGCGTTGCGGACTTTGACCCGGGCCTTGGGTGTGGTTCGGCGGCTGCGCCAGGATATCGACGCGAATCGGCTGTTCCTGGAGATGCTCACCGGTCGGCATGATCCCGAGGTGACGCTGCGGCTTATGGGCGAAGCCGGTGTGCTTGGCCGCTTTGTGCCCGATTTCGGTCGGGTTGTAGCACAGATGCAATACGACATGTATCATGCGTACACGGTCGATGCGCATACGCTGTTCTGTCTGGGTATCTTGCATCGCATCGACATGGGCGAACTGGCCGAGGATTTGCCCTTGGCGACCGAGGTGATGGGCAAGATCGCCTCTCGGCGGGCCCTTTACGTCGCGCTCTTCCTGCACGACATCGCCAAAGGCCGCGGCGGTGATCACAGCGAACTCGGCGCCCGGGTGACACAGAAGCTGTGCCCGCGTTTCGGTCTCAGTGACGAGGAGACCGAGACCGTCGCTTGGCTGGTGCGTCATCATCTGGCCATGTCCTTCACCGCGTTCCGACGTGACCTGGAAGACGAAGCGACGTTGCGCGATTTCGTCGAGCTTGTGCAGTCGCCGGAGCGACTGCGGCTGCTTCTGGTCCTTACGACGGCCGACATTCGCGGTGTCGGTCCTGGTCGTTGGAACAATTGGAAAGCGACGCTGCTGGGCGACCTGTACGCCAAGGCTGAAGATCGCATGTCCGGCAGTTTCAATGCGCGGGGGCGTAGCCATCGTATCGAACTGGCCAAGCAGCGGCTGGTCGAAGCGCTGCTTGGGTGGGCGCAGGATGATGTCGAGTGGTTCCTCGGCCTCGGCTATCCGGGCTATTGGCTTACCTTCGACCCGGCCTCGCAGGCACATCACGCCAGCATGGTCCGTGAAGCCGAGCGGTCCGGGGCCCCTTTGGCCGTGGACACACGGGTCGACCGCGGCCGATCGATCACGGAAGTGACCATCTACACGGCTGACCATGCTGGATTGTTCTCCCAGTTGGCTGGCGCGCTTGCTTTGAGCGGCGCCACCATTGTCGACGCACGTATCTGTACGCTGACCAATGGCAAGGCCCTTGACGTCTTTACAGTGCACGACGCCACCAATGGTGGCGCCCTGGAGAGCGGAGACAAGTTGGCGCGTTTGTCAGTGATGATCGAACAAGTGTTGTCCGGTGCATTGCGGCCATTGCATGAACTGGGAAAGCGTCGACCAACACTGCCGAGTCGCACGCGTGTGTTCAAGGTGGCGCCACGGGTGTTGATCGACAACCGTGCCAGCAACACCCACACGGTGGTCGAAGTAAACGGGTTGGACCGGCCGGGCCTGCTCTACCACGTCACCCGAACGCTGACCGCGCTCAGCCTGCAGATTTCGTCCGCCAAGGTCTCGACCTTCGGCAACAAGGCGGTCGATGTGTTTTACGTCAAGGACGTTTTTGGTCTGAAGGTGACGCACGACGGTAAGCTCCTGGAGATCCGCGAGAAACTACTGGCCGCGCTGGGCGAGCCGGGGTGCGCGCCGATCATGCCGGGCGGTGCTGCGACCGTGCGGCTGGCAGGTCAAGGGCGCCGCGTACGCCATCGTTTGTCGAAGCGCCGGTCATCGGGACCGCCGGGCTCTGGTGGGTAGGGCGCCCATGGCGCAAGCAGGCACGCGCGGTACCCCATCGAGCCTGCGAACGCTCCTCTTGCCATCCCCATCAGGATTGGAACGTGCATGACGTCCGCCGGCTTCGTCGTCCTTCTGTGTATTCTCGCCCCAGGCATCACAGCCTTTCCGCGAATGCTGCGCGACGGACTGAATCCGGTTCTGGCCATCGGCTTGGCGCTTATTCTGTGTGCACTGTGGACCGTTGTGATCGGCGTGACCCTTATGGTGACCCGCTTCGGCATGATCCCGGGCATCTATTGGGTCATCCTGCTGACCGCCGTGGTGGTGACAGAGATCCGCCGAGTTCGGCCGGCGAAGCGCTTGCCTCCGAACGACAACTACAAGGGTTTCAAGAAATGACCGCTCGGTATCCATGTCATCGGGTGCGGGAGTGCCAGGAGATTGGTTCGGGAGGCAATGCTATGCATCAAAACCTTTGGCATCTACCGTGTGTATGTGATAGCGATCAGATGTACGTATGGCAAGGTGGGGCGGGAGCATACAATGGGTGTGCGACTGGTTTTTCGGGCGATGATCGGGATTTTGTTGGTACTAGGCATACCCGTGACCCCAGGTTTTGCGCAGCTACCGAGCAACAGCAGCATGGCGCCACCGGATGCGACCGCACCGTTCATCGACCGGGGCCTGGTAATGGGTGGGTGTGGGGTCGGCGTGGCCGTGGGCGCACTGTCGGTGGCGACCTATCCGATCTGGAAGTGGGCCAAGGATGCGGGGGCGCTGGTCAGCATGGGAGCGGTGACTTGGCGCAGTTTGCTGGGGTGCTACTACGGCCTGATCGCCGGTTTTCTCTATTCCGGGGCGAATTCGACGGCGCGCATGGTGGGCACTGCGTTCGGAGGCGGTCGTTAACCGTCTTGGCTGCCGCGGGCGGCGGTGTCCGACCATCGTCGGGTCGTCTGCAAAGGTCTGTCACCGCCGGGATGTGGGCGGTGTTTTTGATGATGGCGGTTCTGGTCGGGCCCGTTGAGTTGCCGGCGGTAGCAGCGCCCGTGGCCACGGCCAAAGCGGAATTGACATCAGCCGCTCTGGAGCCCGGTTCACTTCGGCTGGTCACCTCTGGAGTCCAACAAAGCGCCGACACTGCTGTGCCGGCGATCGACACCAACATTGTTTATCTATCTTGCATGGCCGGCGTGTCCTTGGCGGCGCTCTATGTCGCGATGCCGCCGATTTACGACTGGACCAATTACGACGGCTGGATCCCTGGCATGTGGGCCATCGCTTCGCGCGGATTGCTCGGCTGTTATTACGGGATGGTCCTCGGGATTCTGTATTCCGGTGCGGAGTCTGGCGTTGATTCCATGCTACGGGGAGTGCAGGGTTTGTGGCCTGCCGAAACGGTGACGGTGGCTGGTCCGGGTGGGTCATCTTGATCGTGACCGACATCGGCGAGGCCGTTGGGTGGGTTGCCGTGCGGCACGGTCACACTGCTGCCGGAGTTACTCGCTAACGGTTCGTCATTCTTCAGCCGAGATCGGTCCCACCATGCCGTCGATGCCTCTGAAATCCCACTCCGTCCGTGTCCGTCGTGCACCGTGGTACGAGTTTCCCGCGATTGTGATGGTTTTGACGATTGTTGGTGTGGCGTGGCTGCAGCCGTTCGACGTTTGGCCGTTTACGCCGGCGGGGGCTCAAGAATCCACTACGACCAACACAGACACCGTCGTTCCGGTGCAACCGGAAGGGGGCGGAGGAACAGACTCGGAGATCATCACGGGCGAGACGATTTTCTTCAGTTGTGCCATTGGCGGCGCGGTTGGCGCGATTGCCACGGCGTTTCCACCGCTGATGGGCTGGGCCATGGTGGCGGGAGCCTTGCCGGCGGTGGCTGCGCTCCTCGTCACCTCTGGCATAGGCTGCTCGGTCGGACTCTTCAGTGGGGTTTTCTACTCAACTGTCGTTTGGATGTCGAACGGCATCGGCGCGGCTTTCGATGCCGTGTTCTGAAGCATCCGACGGAACGCTGTAACCTTTGCCATCCGATCGGTTCCTTCGACCATGAGTTTTGTGCGTGCGGTCGCCACGGTGGGCGGCTTGACCATGCTCAGCCGCGTTGCTGGCTTTGTCCGCGATATTCTGACGGCCGGGATTCTTGGTGCCGGGCCAGTGGCCGATGCCTTCTTCGTAGCCTTGCGCCTGCCCAATTTTTTCCGCCGGCTGTCGGCCGAAGGATCGTTCACCGTCGCCTTTGTGCCCTTGTTTTCGGCCGAGTTGCA
Source organism: Azospirillaceae bacterium (assembly GCA_028281465.1). Lineage (GTDB taxonomy): Bacteria > Pseudomonadota > Alphaproteobacteria > Azospirillales > Azospirillaceae > JANQJV01. The sequence goes on from JANQJV010000345.1 coordinate 14,909, forward strand.
GCGAGACGGACACCCGGCCGCGATTCGCTTCGCGCGGGAAGCGCTGTCGGCAATGCTGGGCGTCCTGCTGCCCTTCACGGCCGTGATGATCCTGGTCATGCCTTGGGTCATCACGGTGCTAGCGCCCGGATTCGTTGACGATGTCTCGACGTTTAACACGGCCGTGGACTTGGCCCGCATCACCTTTCCCTATCTGGTGTTGATATCGGCGGTTGCCCTGCTCGGCGGTGTGCTCAACGCGCTCGACCGGTTCGCCCCGTTTGCGGCGGTTCCGGTGTTTTTCAACGTGACGTTAATCGGTGCGCTGGTGTTGGCCCAAGTCGCCGCTTGGCCGGCCGCCGATGCCTTGGCCTGGGGTGTAACGCTGGCCGGTGTCGTACAATTGGCGTTCATGGTTTGGTGCGTCCGGCGCACGGGAACCAGCATTGTGCCCGCCTGGCCGCGCTGGACCCCCCGGATCGGCCGGCTGTTGACGCTGATGGCCCCCGGGGCGGTGGGGGCTGGCGTGCACCAGATCAGTACCTTCATCGACACGGTGCTGGCCTCGATTGTTGCGACCGGTGCCGTGAGTTATCTGTATTTCGCTGATCGACTGTATCAATTGCCGTTGGGCGTGATCGGCATCGCCATTGGCACGGCACTCCTGCCTGTCTTGTCGCGCGCCGTGGAGGCGGGGGACGGCCGGCGTATCGAGGATTACTTCAGCCGCGCCCTGGAGTTCGGCCTCCTGCTGGCACTACCGGCGGCGGTGGCGCTCGCGATTGCGGCCGAGCCGGTGATCCGAGTCCTCTTCGAACGCGGCGCTTGGGATGCGACGGCGACCGCTGCGACGGCATCGGCGTTGACGGCCTATGCCATCGGCATCCCCGCTTACGTCATGGTTAAAGTGCTCAGCACCGCCTACTTCGCGCGCCAGGACACGGCCGGCCCGGTGAAGGTGGCCGTGGTCGCGACCGTCGTCAACGCCGGGCTCGGTGTGGCGCTGATCCAGGTGATGGGGCACGTCGGCATTGCGCTGGCCACCGGGCTGAGCGCTTGGTTGAATGTGGCTTTGCTCGCCTTCGGGCTGCACCGCCGCCGTCGACTGACCCTGGATTCCCGCCTTCGCCGTCGTGCGCCACGGCTCTTGATCGCCAGTGCGCTTATGGGGGGGGTCGTGGCCGGCTCGGGAATGGTGCTGGCACCGTGGCTGACCGGCCCCGAATCTGTGCGCGCCGTCGCCCTGGTCGCCCTGGTGGTCATTGGCCTGGTCAGCTATTTCGCCGCCGCCCAGCTTCTTGGCGCCACCAACCTGGCCGACCTGCGCGCGTTGCTGCGCCGTCCGGCATGGCCAATGCCGTAGAGCGGTTTCATCACATGGGGTGGATTCGAAGAAACCGCGCTAACTCCGCCCTAAATCCGCAACAGGCCGATGATGTCCTTGGCCTCGGCGAGGGTCTTCGCCGCGATCGCCTCGGCGCGGTCGGCGCCGTGGCTTAGCAGGCGGTCTATCTCGGCGGGGTCGTTCATCAATCGATTCATCTCAGCCGTGATGGGGGCCAGCTTGGCCACCGCCACATCGACCAGGGCAGTCTTGAATGTGGAGAATTGCGCGCCGGCCTGGGCGTCCAGCACCTGTTGGCGAGATTGATCGGTCAAGGCGCCGTAGATCGTTACCAGATTGTCGGCTTCCGGCCGAGCGACCAGGTCGTCCGCCGTTTCCGGCAGTGGATCTGGGTCGGTCTTGGCCTTGCGGATTTTCTGGGCAATGGTCTCGGCATCGTCGGTCATGTTGATGCGCGACTGATCCGAGATATCGGATTTGCTCATCTTCTTGCTGCCGTCACGTAGCGACATCACCCGCGTCGCCTCGCCCAGAATCTGCGGCTCTGGCAGTGGGAAGAAATCGACGTCGTAGTGCCGATTGAAGGCGCCGGCAATGTCGCGGCTGAGCTCAAGGTGCTGTTTTTGGTCTTCGCCCACCGGCACATGCGTGGCCTTGTACGCCAGGATGTCGGCGGCCATGAGCACAGGGTAGGCATAGAGGCCGAGCACGGCGCTGTCGCGATGCTTGCCGGCCTTTTCCTTGAATTGGGTCATGCGATTGAGCCAGCCGATGGGCGCGTGGCACGACAGGATCCACGACAATTCGCTGTGCGCCGAGACGTGGCTCTGGGCAAACAGGATGCACCGCTGCGGGTCAATGCCGGCGGCAATATAGGCGGCGGCGACTTCGCGGGTATTCGAGCGCAGCACCTCCGGTTCCTGCGGCAAGGTCAAGGCGTGCAGATCTACCACGCAAAATATGCAGTCATAGCTCGCTTGCAGGGCCACCCAGTTGCGCAAGGCACCCAGGTAGTTGCCGAGGTGGAGCTGCCGGGTCGGCTGCATGCCCGAAAAGATGCGGTTCACGGGGTCTCTCAATCGATGGAAGGGGAAGGTGGCGGGCGTACGGCGGCCGGGTGGATCAGGTGAGCGCGATCAGGCGGCTCGGACCGCCTGTGGCACCTGAGATTCTGGGTGTACCAGCCACCCATGTTGTGCCCACGGCCCGACGTTGCTCCAGATGGGCGACGCATTCCAAGCCCCAACGGTTGGTCGGCAGCCAGGCATAATGGGTTGCGACGTCGGTCGTGCGACCGACGTCGAGCGACACAGTGTCGACCGCCATGCCGACGACTTGGCGCTGTTCCATATGGACTGATCTCCCTTGCCGTTACAGATGGGGCGAGGCACGAGATAGGGACATTGTTCACCACGGCGATCAAACAGAAAAATCCGGTGGACAAAACCGAGCCAGGCAATTGGGGTCGCGGTCGAGCGCCGCGCTCAGTTGAACAGATCCCCGAAATCGCTCTGCGGTTGCTCGGGTGACTCAGGGCCAGAAGGGGTGGCTTCCGTTGGGATCGGCTGGCTGCCGCCAAACAAATCGTCAAAATCGCCCCCGCTCCGGTTGTTGCCGGTATCGGGGACCCCGAACAGATCTCCGAAGTCGCCCCCCGTCTGGCTGTCGGTGTCCGGTGCGCCGAACAGATCGCCGAAGTCGCCGCTGGGGACTTGCCCGGTGTGCGCAGGGGCTTCGATCACTGTGTTGCCGGTTGTTTTTCCGAAGATCTGTTCCGGCAACCAGGTGGCCAACTGCGGAAACACCCAAAGAAGCACGATGCCGACGAGTTGCAGCCCCACGAACGGGATGATGCCGCGGTAGATGTCGAGTGTGCTGACCAATGAGCCGGCGACGCCACGCAGGTAGAACAGCGAAAAGCCGAAGGGCGGCGTAATAAAGCTGGTCTGTAGGTTGACCCCCATGGCGACGCCGAGCCAAAGCGGGTCTATGCCAAGCCGAATTAAGACCGGCGCGGCGATTGGCACCATGATGAACATGATTTCAAACGTATCGAGAAAGAAGCCCAAGACGAACATGATCGCCATGACGACGATGACCGCGCCAAGCTGTCCACCAGGCATGGCCGATAGGATGTCCTCCACGAGGTGCTCGCCGCCCAGGCCACGAAACACCAAGCTGAACACGGATGCACCGATCAGGATGACGAAGACCATGGAGCTAATCAGCATGGTCGAGCGCATCACGTCGTTGAGCACTCGCAGGGAGAACCGTCCGCTCAACATGGCGAGAACCGTCGCCCCCACCGCCCCGACCGACGCCGATTCGGTTGCCGTCGCCAAGCCACTCAATATGGAACCGAGCACAGCCACGATCAGCAACAGCGGTGGCACCAGGGCCACCATGACCCGGCCGAAAAGACCACGTTTCTCCGCGGCCGTCATGTGGATCGGCGGACAGCTCAGCGGATCGAACACCGCCTTCAGCACCACCCAGCTTGTATACAGGCCGACCAGGCACAGGCCTGGCAACAGGGCTCCGGCGAACAGCTGACCGACCGACAATGGCTGCGGCGTGAAGTTGCCCATGGAAAGCTGGGCTTGTTGGTTCGCGCCGGCCAGGAGGTCGCCCATGAAGATGAGCACGGCGGAGGGCGGGATGATCTGGCCAAGCGTTCCGGAGGCACAGATGATGCCGGTGGCCAGTTTCGGATCGTAACCTGCACGGACCATGGCTGGGAGGCTGAGCAGACCCATGGTGACGACCGTGGCACCGACGATGCCGGTGGATGCCGCCAGCAGAGTGCCGACGATGACGACGGAGATGCCCAGTCCACCGCGCAGGGACCCGAACAACTGGCCCATGGTGGTGAGCAGCCGTTCCGCGATCTTGGAGCGCTCCAGCATGACGCCCATGAACACGAACAGCGGCACCGCAACCAGCACCTCGTTGGTCATCACGCCGAAGTAGCGCGAGCCAAGCCCAATCAGGAGCGTGAAGTCGAAAACACCGAACTGGTTGCCAATGAAGGCGAAGATTAATCCCATGCCAGCCAGTGTGAAAGCCACGGGGTACCCGATCATTACCGCGAACAGGGTAACCAAGAACATGGACCCGGCGATGATCTCGCCGATGACGACGCTCTCCATACCGGTCATGTTCCTCAGTCAGTGGTGGTCATCGGTCGGGGGGGGAAGGGTCGGCAGGCGGCTTCGGTCCCTAGGGCGGTCCCTTGGCCTGTTGGGGGCTCGGTGTGGCGCCGGCGTTGGGACCAGGCCGGTCGGCCGGATGTCCCGATAGTACCAGAAGACTACGGCAGATCATGGCCAGACCCTGGGCGCCGACCACGAAGGCGAATACCCAAATGACGGATTTCAAGACAAAGTATCCCGGCAAACCGTCGGCTTGCTGCGACCATTCGTGGATGCGCCAGGATGATCCGACGAAGGGGGCGCTGGTGACCACCAGGACGACGAGCCAAGGCACCAGGAACACCAGCGAACCGATCAGATCGACCCAGGCTTTGCCCCGCACCGGAAGTGCGCTGTAGAAGAGGTCCACGCGGACGTGGCCGCCTTTGAGGAAGGTGTAACCAGCACCGACCATGAACACGGCGGCATGCTGCCAAACATAGAGTTCTTGCAGCCAGACGAATCCCAACTCGAAGACATAGCGCAGCACCACCACCGCAAAGCAAACCAGAACGCACCCAAGACACAGCCAGGCCGTTACGTGGCCGAGCCACTCGTTGAAGGCATCGACCACGCCGATGATCCCTTTGAGCAGCCCGTGCTGCCGGCTGAAGCCGGCCAACAGAATGATCGTTAGGACGGCCGCGGTGGTCCAGGGGAGCATCTGGGCGATACCGTGAACCGCCACCGACACGGCCGGCCCTATACCCAAACCGTTGAGGAAGCTCAGAACAGCACCGGTTTCCAAAGGAGGGTCCTTTCGGTCGGCACCGGCCGCGAAGGTGCGGCCCATGGGTGGAAGACCTGGCCCGCCGTCGAACCGGACCGGTCGCGGGCGGTCGAATGCCGCCAAAACACTACAGTGGATGTCAGCAAACCCCAACCGACATTGGTTGGGCAAGGGGAAACCACCCCATCCGCGCCCTCTGTCGCGCCCTCTGTCGCGCGTAGATGCGCCCTTTTTCCCGGCCTGATATTGTATTCTGTTGTAATGTTAGGGTGCGTATGACGACGGAGCGAGACATGGGACGCGTCACCGCCGCGGCGACGGCACTTTTTCTGATTGTGGTCCCTGCTTGCGACGATCCGCCGAGTACCCCCAACCCGGCCGGGATTGATCCCTCCACGGTGAACACGACGACCGATGCGGGGGCGGTGGCCACGCCCTATCGGATAGCTTTGGTCATGAAGACCGTGGCCAACCCTTTCTTCGTCGCCATGGAACTTGGTGCCCGCAAGGCTGAGCGCGACCTGGGCGTGTCGCTGGTGGTGCGCACAGTGGCGCAAGAGACGTCCGTTGAACAGCAGATCGTGATCGTCGAAGAACTGACCGCCGAGCGTGTCGATGCCATCGTCATTGCACCCGGCCACTCGACCCGCTTGATCCCGCCACTGAAGGCGGCGCAGGACGCGGGTGTGGTCGTCGTTGCCATCGACAACCGGTTGGACCCCGTTCACGCGGAGAAAATCGGCCTGGAGCGCGTGCCGTTCATCAGCGTCGACAATGAAAATGGTGCGTATCAATCCGTGCGGGCTTTGCTGGATGGGGTCGAAGCCGAGAGCCGTGCGGTCATCTTGGAAGGCATTCGCGGGGCTGCCAATGCCGAAGCCCGGCGCCAGGGTGCGCTGCGTGCCTTCGGTGAGGTGCCCTGGGTCGCGGTGGTGGCGAGTGAAACGGCGAACTGGAAAATCGACGAAGGCTATGATGTCACTGCCGATTTTTTCGAGGCTCATGGCACAATCGATCTTGTGTTTGCCGCCAACGACATGATGGCCCTCGGGGCCGTCCAGTATCTCCAGGACCGGGGACTGAGCCATGTTCGTGTGGCCGGCTACGACGCACTCAAGGAGGCCGTCGAGGCGGTTCGTACCGGCGCCATGGTTGCTACCATCGACCAGCGGGCGGACCGGCAGGGTTATTTGGGGGTCGAAACGGCGGTTCGTCTGCTGCGGGCGGAGGCGGTACCGATGTTAACATTGATCGATGTCACCCTGGTCACACAGGACACGGTACGCTGACGCCGCCACCCACCGTCCATGCCCGGGGGTGAACCCCATGCGCGGTTCCTTACTGATTAAGCTGATTTTCTACCTGGTGCTGGTGACCCTGCTGCCCATGGTCGCCCTGGCGCTGTGGTCGTATCGTCTGTTTGAGGCGACGCTGGAGGCGGATGCCCGCGACAGTGCGCTTGCGATCGTCACGACCCGCCGAGACTACCTGGACTTACAGGTCTCCCAAGTCGAGAGTCTGATGAACAGCCTGTCTGGCAATGAAGATCTGAATCAGGTGGTAACTGTCGACACGCAAGAGATGTCGCCATACGACCAGCTCCGCACACGGGCTCAGATTGGTTACATCTTCAACGACTACGTGAATGTCCGTGGGTTAGTGTCCCTCGACTTGTTTGCCGTCAACGGCGCAAGTTACCATGTCGGAGACACGCTCGACGTTTCTGTGATCCACAGCGGCATAGTCGACAGGACCATGGGCCGGGTACTTGCCCGACCGCATGGCTTGCATTGGCTCGGGGCGATTCCGAATGTGAACGCCAATTCAACCTACGCCACGGTGGTGTCGCTGGCAAAAGCCCTCCGGAGTTTCGATAAACAGGCGGTGGAAGAGCGGGTTACCGGCTTCTTGATCATTAGTTTGGACCCGGGCTGGTTCGCCGATCCGAGTCATGGCCCAAGGGAAGGCGCGCAGGTCACGCGGCACATCATTCTCGATCATCAAGATCGATACATCTTTCACAATGATCCGGGTGAAATCGGCAAGCGGGCGACGTCCGAGCTGTTGGCCGTTGTTGGCAACTGGGATGCAGCGACCGTGGTGGAGATTGCCGGCCAGATGCTCCTCTTGAGCACGGCGGTGTCGCGGCAAACCGGCTGGCGCGTGATCAGCATCATCCCGTACCAAACCATCCGTAGCAAGGCTGACCAGATCGGGATCACGGCGTTACCGCTCGTCGCTGTGTCCCTCTTGTTGGTGATCCTGGCCGCTTGGTTCATGAAGCGGCGGATGGTCACGCCGATTCACCAACTGATCCACAGCTTTCGTCGGCTCCAGCATGGCGATGCCGCCCTGCCGCCCGCTCTGCCGGTGCGCGGCCGCGATGAGCTGGCCGCCCTGGCGGAAGCCTTCAATGCTTTTCTGGACAGTGTTGAAGCCAAGCGTTCGGCCGAGCGCAGTCTGGCCCAGGCGAAGGCCGAGGCAGATCAGGCCAACCGTGCCAAGTCCGATTTTCTCGCCATGATGAGCCATGAGATTCGAACGCCGCTCAACGGTGTGCTTGGCATGGCTGGGCTCCTGGCCGAAACCCGGCTGGATCTGGAGCAGCGCACCATGGCGGACACCATCCGCCGGTCGGCTGAGATCTTGCTGACGATTATCGACGACATCCTCGATTTCTCTAAGATCGAGGCCGGCCAGATGACTCTGGTGGTAACCGACGGAGACCTTGTCACCGAGTTGGAGAATGCCGTGGAGATTGTGGCGCCGCGGGCCGAAGCCAAAGGCTTGGAGATCGCCATGATCACGGCCCCGGAGGCCTTGGGCCGCTTCGCTGCGGATTTCTGCCGGCTGCGGCAGGTTGTGCTCAATCTGTTGAGCAACGCCATCAAATTCACCGATGCGGGCACCGTGACGGTGCGCGTGGCGCAGACTGGCGAGGCGGACGGGGATGTCCGGATTCGTGTCGATGTCATCGATACCGGTATCGGTATCGCCACCGAGGACATACCATGTCTCTTTGCCCGGTTCTTCCAGTTGGCAACCGCTCCATCGCAGCGTGTCGGTGGGACCGGCTTGGGTTTGGCGATCAGTCGGCGGTTGATTGAGCTCATGGGGGGCTGCATCGGAGTCGACAGCCATCTCGGTGAAGGAAGTCGGTTCTGGTTTGAGGTGCCGCTGCGCCGGGTTGCTGCCCCGCCCGGTGACCTGTCACTTGGAGCGGTCGTGTCCGACCGGCCACTGCGCATCCTGATCGTCGACGACAACGAAGTTTGCCGAGACGCGTTGGATGTCATGGTTCGCTCCTGGTTCATGCACCCGTCTTGCGCCCCCGATGGCGCCTCAGCTGTGGCTTTGGTGGCCGAAGCGGCGAAGGCAGGCGACCCCTTCGACGTCGTGCTGCTTGACCATGGCCTGCCCGGTGAAAACGGATGGCAGGTGGCAGTCCGTTTACGCTCGCATGCGGAGGTCCGGGTGCCGGCCATTGTTCTGATGGTCGGTCGGGCACCGGGATTGGTTCCAGTTGGGTCGGACGAGGGTGCCGGTGTCGTTGATGCCCGCCTTGTGAAACCACTGCGTCGATCTGCTGTTATTGCCGCCATTCGCGCCGCCGTTCATGGCCATCCGCCGGCTCCACTGCCGGAGCGACCGAAACCGGTGGTTCCATCGTCGGCACCGTTGCGTGTTTTGGTGGCCGAGGACAATGCCGTCAACCAGATGGTCCTTGCCTCGATGGTGAAGAAAATGGGGCATCACGCGGACGTGGTTGGCAACGGAGCCGAGGCGGTTCGGGCGGTCCAGGCCGCCAGGTATGACGTGATCCTCATGGACGTTCACATGCCCGAACTGGACGGTTACGAGGCGACTCGGATCATCCGTGACCTCAATGGCCCGGGGGCGCAGATCCGAATTATCGCCATCACCGCCAACGCATTCGCCTCGGATCGGGAACGCTGTCTGGCTGCCGGGATGGATGATCATCTTGCCAAGCCGGTCGAACTGCTGAGCCTGCGTGCGGCCCTGGGGCGCAGTGGTCCGGTGGCTCGGCCCGAAGGGTCCGCTGGGACGCCGCTGGTTCAACCACCGCCGTCCTTGATGCCGGCGGACAAGACGTCTGTGCCAGATCGCAGTGGCAGCCCGGCTGCGAGCTTGGAGACCATGGCGCGGCTTGTGGCATCGACCCGCGATGCCTTGCAGCAGAGTTTGTCCGACAGCGAGATCCGCCAGGCTTTCCGCTCCTTCGATTCGGTCTGCGAGCGCTGCCTCGACGAATTGGCGATCATGGTGGCGGCGCGGGATTGGTCGGCGCTGAAACGGCTGACCCTTTCTCTGCGCGGTGCTGCGGCGCAACTGGGTTTCCATCCTTTGGCTGATGCGGCGCGGCAATTCGAGAAGGCCATCGATCAGGGCGATGCGGAAGCCTTGGACCTCGAACAAGCACGCGTCGGCTTGGTGGGGCGCCACCTGTTGATGGCCATTCGCCGGGACATCGATATCCGGGCCGGGCCGGGGGAATGACCGGAGGTCGATGGTATTCGCATTCCGCTAACGGTTTATGGGCTTCACTCGATATCGCTTTCGACAGTATCGGCAGGATTGATCTCACTCTCTAGTTTTAACGCATTGTCAAACTGTGGAACCGTTTTCTACGTCCGCCGAAAATGCTCTCGGTCTGGAGGCGGATCATGAAAGTTTCCCATGTCTCCCTTATGTTGGTCGTCGTCGGCGGCTTGATCATGGGGGATTCGGCCTGGCCCCAATCGCTGCACAACAGTGCGCCTGCCCAGCCCCTTTTCGAGTGCGGTCCGCAGACAATGGGGCAGATGGCGTGTCAAGCGGGCACCAAGTGCAAATGCACCTACGAAGCCTTTGGCAATCTGACGCGTGGCCTACCACCCGGCAGTTACCGGTGGGATTGTTCGCCGTTGCACGGCAACTGTCACGTCGACATCCCGGCAGAAACCACCGGCACCTATGGCAATGGTGGGCGCTCGACACCGTCCCCGATCATCGTCGTGCCCCAAGTCGAGCCGCCGGCCTTGCCTCGGCTGGACGGTCAGCTCCCGCGGCCACCGGCAATCGTCCTGCCGCCGGGTACCGGGGACCGTTTGTGACCCCGGTCCCTGGAGACAGGCCAGCCACATTGCCGGCAGAGGGCGCCAACACAGCTCAGGCCGAGCAGAGGGCTTGGCCGCGCTTTTCCAGGTATTTCTGGTGATACTCTTCGGCGCTGAAGAAGGGGCCAGCCGGTTCGATGGCGGTCACGATTGGACGTTGGAAGCGATTCGATTGCGCCAGCGTATCCAAGGCGTGCCGGGCCGCCGTTTCCTGGTCCGGCGAATGGACAAAGATCACCGAGCGATACTGGGTGCCGATATCTGGTCCTTGGCGGTTCAGTTGCGTCGGGTCGTGGCTCCGCCAAAAAGTGTCGAGCAGGCGGTCGTAGGAAACCCGTTCGGGATCGTATTCTACCTCGACCACCTCGGCATGCCCGGTTTGGCCGCTGCAAACATCCTTGTAAGTAGGGTGGGCCGTATGTCCCCCAGCGTAGCCGACGGTGGTCGACACCACGCCGGCGATCCGGTCGAATGCCGTCTGGACACTCCAGAAACAGCCAGCACCGAAGGTCGCTTTTGCCATTTTTCAGTCTCCATGCACAGGTCTGGTGCGGCCGGGTCAGCCGACGTCATGGACCGGTTCGCCCGGCGTGGCTATGACATGGGCGTGACCGCGGATGCTTCCGTGACATCGGGCCGCGCTTTCACGGTATTGTCAACCGGGTCTGCGGGCCGCCGGTTGTCGGCCGATCCCTACCCGATCCCGCAAATCGGATGAATGCAATGCGGCGGATACCGTCACGCTCGGCGCTGTCTTTTCTGACCAATTGGTTGCTGTTGGCGGCTCTGGTCGGGCTCGTGGTTGCCGGCCTCGCTCTGATTGGAGGTCCGGTTCGTGCCCAGACGATTCCGGTGCCGGCGGGCGGTTGTCCGCAGCCGGCGGGCAGTTTCGAGGTCTGGCTCAGTGAATTCGGGCGAACGGCGGTGCGGGCCGGCATTCGGCAGGAAACCGTGGCGCGGGCATTCGATGGTGTTCGACGTGATCCGTCGGTCGGTCGTGCCGATGGGGCCCAGCCGGAGTTCGAGCGCCGTATCTGGGACTACCTGGATCGGGCCGTGTCAGACGGACGAATCTCGCGCGGTCGGGAGTTGCGTCGTCGCCATGCGCCGATCTTGGAGAAGGTGGAGGCGGTGTTCGGTGTCCAGCCGGAGTACATCGTGGCGATCTGGGGGTTGGAGAGCGCCTTCGGCCAAGTAACCGGCGGGCACAATGTGCTGCAGGCCTTGGCCAACTTGGGTTATGCTGGTCGCCGTGCCGATTTTGCCTGCCGGGAGCTGCTGCAGTCCCTCCATCTGATCGAGACCACCGGCATGGCGCCGGATCGGTTCACCGGCTCTTGGGCCGGTGCGAGCGGACAGCCGCAGTTCCTACCGTCGAGCATTCTGCGCTACGGCGTGGATTTTAATCTGGACGGACGCGTCGACGTTTGGAACACGCTGCCGGACATCTTCGCCTCGATCGCCAGCCACCTAAGCGCTGCCGGGTGGCGGGCTGCTGTGCCGTGGGGGCAGGAGGTGGTTTTGCCGGTCGGCTTCGAGTGGGCGAGCGCCGCGCTTGGCACGGTGCGTCCGGTCGGCGCCTGGCGTGCCGCCGGTGTCCGCGCCGTTTCCGGGCGCCGTCTGCCAGCCGACGATCTGGAAGCGGCGATTCTCTTGCGCGGTGGTCATACAGGCCCAGCATTCCTAGTGTCGGAGAATTTCCGCGCCATCCTCGGATATAACTTCTCCACCAGCTATGCTCTCGCCGTTGGCTTGTTGGCCGACCGTATCGCCGGTCGGCCGGGCGTGCAGCAGTCTTGGCCGGTCACGGAACGCCCCCTCGGCCGGGCCGAACGCGAGGCCCTGCAGCAAGCGTTACTCGACCGCAGTTATCCCGTGGGTGGAGTCGACGGCGTGATCGGCCGGCAAACCCGTGGCGCCATCCGCGCTTTCCAACTCGATATCGGGGTGCCGGCGGATGGTTTTGCCAGCGCTGGTCTGCTCGCGCGCCTGCTTGCGCCCTGAGTGGCTGTTCAAGACATCGCCATCGGTCATTCAAACTTGATTAAACATTCAACGCCAGCTCTTATGAACCATCTGGATCGGTTTGATTGGGGACTGGACATCTCTTGAAGCGGCATTTCGAAGTCCTTGTGCTCCGGCAGACTGGCTGGACCCTTAACAGCATCTGTTCCGATCGCGCCTCCGCAGTCGGCGAGGCGACCGATCTTAGCCGGATTGAGGGTTTTGCCCGCGTCAAGGTGGTTGATTGCCGCTTTGATGCCAGTGCCGGCACCTTTGAAGAGTATGATGTTCAGCTCCTGACCCGTGACGGTGGCAAGATTCCGCCGGCGACGAGGCGGCCGGTGACCGACGCGGGATCAGAATCGGCATCGGGCGAGGAGGCGGAGCCGGTTTCAGACGAGCCGGTCGAATTGGCCGAGATTGTACCCCGTGTCTGTCGCTTTGCCGACGATCTCTTCGGCTTCGACGCCCGACGCACGATGGCGCAGCACCTGCGTAAATCGCTTGATACTTGGATGGTTACGCCGTCAGAGGTTTTGCACTCTTGGCACCATTTTGTCCGTTTGGAACAGGCCGGCACCGTCCTCCAGGCGGCCGTGCAACAGGTGGCCATCGCGCATCCGATGGCGCGCTCGGTCGGCGCACCGGTTCTGGTCAAGCAAATCTGGAAAGCCATCGACGATGCCAGCAAGCGGTTGCACGTTGAGACCGCCGCTCTGGATACCGCCGACCTGGCTGGGGACATGCCGGGCTTGCGCCGGCTTGGCGGGGCTACGATCGCCGATCGGCACCGATTGACCATGAATGCGGTTGCCGAGCACCTGCGTGCCGAGACCACCTGGTGTGCCAAGTTGGCTCGGTTATCGCGCCTGCTGCCCATCAAATTCGAGGCGGAGGATTTGGCCGTCGTCGACTCGGTGATCGCTGAGATCATAATGCTCCCCACGGGCCGGGCCAATTTGCTTAGCCTGTTGGAGACCGGCGCCTCCTTCGCCGGTGATGCCAAGCTGGTGCAGACCGACCGGCCGAGTATCGCCACCATCGGCGATCTGTTCAAATTGCTGGAGGCCGGCCCAACCCGGGAGGCGGCAGCCAAGGCTCCCCCGGAGGTGTTGCGTCTGCTCGACCTGCTGCACGACGCCCGGCTGCACGAAACCAATGCCGAAATCCTGCTGTGCGTCGCCCAGGAGGTGGAGGGTCCGCGTCGCTTGACCGCACATGTCGATGGTCCGGATGTGCTGCGCGAGGCCAAGGCGATGGCCGAGATCACCAGCCGACTGGCGTCTCTCCAAGAGCGCTTCGGGACCATGGTCCGCAGATCACCTGGTTCTGGCATTTCGCGGGCGCGCGTTCCCGGCATCGATGCGATCGCTGCCCGAATCATACGCGCTTTGGAAGACCGCGCTGAGCAGTTGCTGCGGCCAGAGCTGCTGGGAGCGCAACTCGGTACCATCACGCAACTCGTACCCGCCGTCAATCTCCTGATCGAATTGAGCCGACTCGTGGTCGGCGACCTCAATATCCGCCGAATTGGCAAGCATTTGTTGGTTCGCCTCGGTGGTGATCTGGCCGCTATTCGATTGAGCGATGTTCCGGATCCCGAGGCGCTTGCCAACTTGAAACGGGTCGCTGCCTGGCAGGCGGAGATTCGCCAGGCCGACTTTGAGCCGCAGATGCGGTTGCAGCTATCCGACTTGCTCGACCGCTTGTGTCTTAAGCTTCTTGACCGGCTGAAGGTATTCCACACCATCAGACGCCAGCGTCCCAACCCGGTGGATCAGGCGATTGCCCTCTTTCAGCTCATCGGTGCCCAGCTCATTACGAAAGGCGAAGCGATGGCGCTTACCCGGCAGCGGGTCCTCGCCTGCGTGCGCGATGCCGGTGGTGGTTACCGTTTCACCCAGCAGTTGAATGACCGCAACGTCGACCGTCGAATACAGGCCTCTCTATCCAAGTTCGTTCTGCAAGCACAGCAGGCGGCGTCCCCCTCGCAAGGGCCGAACCCATAGATTGCCAGCATCCGGCGTTCACCGCTGGCTGACGCTTCTTGGCGTAGAAGAGGACCTTGGAACCGGGCCATCGGACTCTCCCACGGTGGCAACACCCTGAGCAAGTCACTGAAGAGGACGCACAAGGTCGACGAGTCTTGATCAGATTTGCCACTGAGGCTCGGTTTGGGCAAAAGAACCAACTCAGCCGGGGATGGCACGAAACCGAAGCGCGACCCAAAGCGCCCACAGGCCTGCGGTTGACTTTAGCATGTATTGTTCGGCGCTATCTGCTCACCGGTTGCGTCAGCCAGTCTTCCCGCGGGTGTTCACCAAGATCGCCCGGAAATCGTTGACATTGGTACGGGTTGGGCCGGTCTTGATCAGGGCACCAAGGCGGTCAAAGAAGTCGTAGGACGCGTTGGCCGCGAGCATGGCCTTGGCGTCCAGGCCTTGGGTGCGGGCGTGTTGCAGTGTCTCGGGCGCGATGATGGCACCTGCGTTGTCCTCCGTGCCGTCGATGCCGTCGGTGTCGCAGGCCAGGGCGTGGATGTCGGGGTCACCGTCCAGCGCCACAGCGAGCGCCAGTTGGAACTCGGCGTTGCGCCCGCCGCGCGCCGCCTCCGATCGGACGGTCACTGTGGTCTCACCGCCCGACAGGAGGACACAGGGGCCGCTGGCCGGTTGGCCATGGCGGGCCACTTGGCGGGCGATGCCGGCCAGGACCAGGGCAACGTCGCGCGACTCCCCCTCGATGCTATTACCCAAAATCACCGGCGTGATTCCGTGTTTCCGGCACAGTGCTGCCGCTGCATCGAGCGCCGTCTGTGCGGTGGCGATGACCGTGGTCTGGTTTCCGGTCAAACGTGGGTCGCCCGGACTCGATGTCTCGGCGGCATTGGACGACAAATGCGCTGTCACGCTCTCCGGTGCCTCCAGACCGTATTTTTCAATCACCGCGCGGGCATCGGCAGCGTTGGTCGGGTCAGCCACGGTCGGACCGGAGGCGACGATCGATGGGTCGTCGCCGGGTACGTCGGAAATGATCAACGTGTGTACGGGAGCGGGGGCGCAAGCCAGGGCAAGCTGTCCACCCTTGATACGAGACAGGTGTTTGCGCACGGTGTTGATCTCTGAGATCGTGGCCCCGCATCGCAGGAGTGCCTTGGTGACCGCGCGCTTGTCGTCCAGCGGCACGGTTGGGGGCGGCAGGGTCAGTAGCGCCGAGCCGCCGCCTGAGAGCAGGCACAGCACCAGATCCTCCGGACACAGGCCCTGAACCATGGCGAGCATGCGGGTGGCGGCGTCCAGTCCGGCCGTATCCGGCACCGGGTGGCCGGCTTCCACCACCTCGATGGACCGACAGGCTGCGCCATGGCCATAACGGGTGATGACGAGGCCCCCGAGTGGGCCTTGCCAATGGGCTTCCGCCGTGGCGGCCATGGCCGCCGCAGCCTTGCCGGCGCCAATGACGATGGTGCGGCCACGCGGCGGTGCCGGGAGGTGAACCGGAAGGCAGCGCGCGGCGCTGGTGGCATCGATGGCGGCGGCAAAGAGGGATTTCAGGAACGCGGGTGGATCGGGTACGGCCGCCATCCCACGGGCCCGTCAAGCCACGGCGCGAGCAGGGGCGGCGTCGAGGCCGGCCAAAACCCCATAGAGATAGCCGATGGCGCGGGCGGCCGTGGTGACCCCGTCCGGGTGGTACACGAACGGTTCGACCGCCGCCAGGCCGCTGAAGCCACCATTTCGCATGGCGAATAGAATCGGTGCGAAGGCATCGTGGCCTTGCCCAGGGGCCCGACGGTTGGTGTCGTTGAGCTGGATGTGGGCGATCATGCCCGTGGGCAGCCAGTTGCGCAGTACATCTGCCACCGGCCGTGCTTCGGCCAGGCCGGCGGCACTGGTGTCGAGCATGGTGCGGAAGGCCGGGCTACCGATTTCCTCCACCACTGCCGCGGCCTCTGCGACCGTATTGATGAACGCGGTTTCGCGCGGCGCCAGCGGTTCCAAGCAGTAGGTGACGCCGGCTTGCTCCGCCGCCCGTGCCGCCGTGGCAAACACATCCAGTGCCCGCTTGCGTGCTTCGAGCGGATCGTCGCCTTGGGCGACATTGCGCTGTTTGGGGGAGCCGTGCACCAGCACGCGTCCCCCTAAATCCGCGCATAGCGTGACTAGGCCGCTGACAACCTCGCTGGTGTACCGGCGTACTGCCGGGTCCGGATCGGTGATGGAGAGGCCCTTGGGGGTGACCAGAAGCCAGTGCAATCCAGAGATCACAAGGCCTGCGTCGGCTGCCGCGCGGCGGAGTGCCGTCCGCCTGGCGCCGGACAGCCGGTGTGGCTCATCGCCCAAGGTGAATGGTGCCACTTCCAGACCAGCATAGCCGAGGCCGGCGGCCAAGGTGCATTGCGCCGCGAAATCGCGGTTGTCGGCAATGACCTCATTACACAAGGAGAACTGCATGAAGCGTGTCTCGTGGAATCGATGTCAGGACCTCAGATAGCCGAGGACCACGTCGGTGACGTGGTCGAGGCGGACCTGCAAGGCACTGTCGGCCAGAAGGTCACACCGGAAGATGGCCGACAGTGTGTATGCGTTCGACAAATAAAAATATGATAGACCGGCGATCGAGATGTAGAGCTGAACCGGGTCAACATCGGTGCGGAACACACCGTCACCAACGCCTCGCTCCAGGACTTCGCGCAACAAGGACACCATTGGTGAGTGCATCTCGGGGATGCGCTCAGAAGCTTTCACATGTTCTGCGCCGTAAAGGTTTTCGTTGTTGAGGAGGCGGATGAACTCAGGATGGTCGACGAAGTAGCAGAAAGTGAACCGCACCAGTTCGCGGATCGCCGACACGGGGTCGCGACCTTCCAAATCGAGCTGGCGTTCGTGATCGCGAATCTGCGCATAGGTGCGTTCCAGAACGACTACGAATAGCTCTTCTTTGTTACCAAAGTAATGGTACAGCATGGCCTTGTTGGCCTGGGCCCGCTCGGCGATGGCATCCACGCGCGCGCCACCGAAGCCGTACTCGGCGAACTCCTGGGTGGCCGCCTCAAGGATGCGTTCCTTGGTTTGTTCCGGGTTGCGCTTGGGTGTCGACAAAGGGGCCGCTTCCTTAGATGAGTCGGTTTGGCAGCCGTCTCGCCGGTTGCATCGCGGTTTCACACACGACCTCGCCCGTGCAAGCTACGGCCTTCCGTCGGCCGGCGCAAGGTTGTGCAGACACTAAGCCACTGAGTATCACCGCGATGGTGTTCGGCGACGGCAGTATCTGAGGGCATACCTTCAAGTCTGCCCTCATCGAGCTGATGTACCGTTTCGCTGCCTGAGCACGGTAGCTTTTCGGTCTGTGCTATCGCATCGCTGCTCGAGCACGGTTGTTATTGAGCGGTCCTGATTGAAGAGGACGGCTTTGTGGCATGTCGGGCCAACACCGCGCGACATATTGCCAGCGATCGAAGCAATGGGTCGGTGTGCCCTCTCCGCAGGCTGATCCTCGCTTACACGGAAGCATCAGCCACGGGGCCTGGTCGGGATTGACGGTCTCCGATGGCGGCAGGGGTGGCGGCATCGGCTCGCTTGTCTTGGCGTGCCATTTTGGTTCTCAACCATTGGCCGGTCCGGCGTGACCAAGACTGGAAATTGGCCTTGGCGATCAGGGCACAGGGCGTCATCACGAGGGTCAGAATTGAGGCAAAGCCAAGGCCGAACACGATGGCGCTTGACAACTGCACCCACCATTGGGTTGAGGGGGCACCTACCGTCACCTCGCGGGTGATGAAGTCGATATTGGCCTGTAGCGCCATGGGGATGAGACCCAGGATGGTGGTGATCGTCGTCAGCATGACTGGACGCAGGCGCTGGGCGCCGGTGCGCAACACAGCCTCCACGGCATCGCCGCATTGTTTGCGCAACCGGTCGTAGGTGTCGATTAGCACGATGTTGTTGTTGACCACGATCCCCGCCAAAGCGATCACGCCGATGCCCGACATGACAATGCCGAACGGTTGTGCCGTCACCAACAGCCCGATCATAACGCCCAGAGTGGACATGATCACGGCGGTTAGAATGAGGATGGTATTATAGAAACTATTGAACTGCGTGACCAGGATGATGGCCATGACGAACAGCGCAACACCGAAGGCCCGGCTCAGGAATTCGCTGGATTCGCGTTGCTCCTCATCCTGTCCTTTGAAGACCACTCGTACGCGCGGGTCGACCGGATTATCGGCGAGCCAGGCCCGCAGCTCCTGAATTTTGGTGTCCGCCAGAATGTTCGGTGGCACGTCCGCAGCCACCGTCATCACGCGCATGGCGTCGACCCGGTTGACCTCGTTGACCTTGGGTTGGGGTGTGCGTTCCACGAAGTTGCTGATCGGAACCAAACCCTGATCTGTCTGCACGCGGATCTGGTCGAGCCGGTTGATGGTCCGGTCATCCAGTGGGTAGCGGGCGACGATGTCGATCTCGTCGTCGGTGTCATCGGGCCGGAAGGTGGCCATGAGCAAACCATTGGTGACCAGTTGGATGACATTGCCGATGCCGGCAATGTCAGTGCCGAACTTGGCCGCCTGGGCCCGGTCGACGCTGAACTCCCATTCGATGCCTGGGGTCGGTCGACTGTCTTCGATGTCGATCAGATCGCCGATTTCCGCGAAACCGGCACGAACGTGGACGACCGCAGTGTCCAGAAGCTCTGGCATGCGGGACGACAGTTGCAGTGCCACCGGTTTGCCGACCGGCGGGCCCGACTCCTGCTTGCGGGTTTCGACGATGATGCCGGCGAGGTCGCGGGTGCGCGCCCGAATCTCGGCCAAGATGGCGTCAGCCGGGCGCCTTTCTTGCCAGTCGGCAAATTCCAGCGTGATCTGGCCGATGGTGTCCTCCGGTATATCCTCGCCACCCCGGTCGTTGCCGCCGCTCCTTGTGTAAACACTATCGAACTCGTCGAGTTGCAGGACCCTTTGTTCCACTTCGGCCACCAGACGATCTTTCTCGTATACCGAAAGGTTGCCGCGTGCACGTACAAGCACGATGGCGTTCTCCGGTTCCACCTCCGGAAAGAACTCGACCCCTTGGCCATAGGTCCCATAGCATACGTACACGCCAACCAAGGACAGAACAGCAACCAGCAGGATCTTGGCCGGGTGGGCAATCGCGCCGCGCAGCAGTCGTACGTAGACGCCCGTCAGGCCGCGCAGATCATTCAGACTGCCGGTTTCGGATGCCGAGAGCGCGCGCATGGCCTTCCTGTCGCTGGTTCCGGAGCGTCCGATCAGCGAGCCGACTGTCGGCACGAAGATGAGTGCCATAAGAAGCGAGGCGGTCAGTGTGGCCATGAGGGTGATCGGTAGAAACTTCATGAATTCACCGACCACACCGGGCCAAAACAGCAACGGCATGAACGCGGCCAAGGTGGTGGCCGTGGAGGCCGTGATCGGCCAAGCCATGCGTTTTGCCGCGGCCCCGTAGGCGTCGAAGCGCGACGACCCTTCCGCCATCTTGCGGTCGGCGTATTCCGTCACCACGATGGCCCCGTCCACCAACATACCGACCGCCAGGATCAGGCTGAACAAAACCACGATGTTCACCGTCAGCCCCAAAGATCCCAGCACCAGAATGCCGGTGAGGAACGAGCCGGGGATGGCGATGCCGACCAGCAGTGCAGAACGCACGCCCAGGGCCGCCACGCAGACAACCATCACCAGTAGCACGGCGCTGATGACGTTGTTCTGTAGGTCCAAAAGCATGGTGCGGATATCGGAGGAACGGTCCTGCAGATAGTCGACGCGCACGCCTTGCGGCCAGAAGCGGCGCTCCTCTTCCACGATGCGGCGGACACTCTCGATGGTCTCGATGATGTTTTCGCCCGAACGTTTGACCACTTCAAGCGCGATGGCACGGCGTCCGTTGACCCGAGCGAAACTCTCCGGGTCTTTGAAGTGTCGGCGTACCTCGCCGATGTCGCGGACCCGCACGACGGCATCGCCCTCCACCTTCAGGGGCAGGTTGAGAATGTCGTCGGCCGTCTCGAACAGGCCCGGCACCTTGATGGCGAACCGACCGCTGCCCGTGTCCAGGTTGCCAGCCGCCACCAGACGGTTGGAGCGCGACAGGAAATCGAACAGTGCCCCGGCATCGAGCGCATAACTCTCGACCAACATGGGATCGATGACGATTTCCAGCAGCTCTTCCCGATCGCCGCCGATATTGGCTTCCAGCACCGGACTGAGGCTTTGGATGCGGTCCTGCAGATCACGCGCCAAGCGTAGCAGGGTCCGTTCTGGCACATCGCCGGACAGGGTGACCACCACGACGGGAAACAGGCTGAAATTGACCTCGTGCACCGTCGGTTCGTCTGTGCCGTCAGGCAATTCCGGCTTGGCCAGATCGACTTTTTCGCGGACGTCGTCCAAGGCCTGATCGGCATCGAAGCCCGCATCGAACTCCAGCACGACGAAGGCACCACCCTGATAGGCCGTGGACCGCATCTCCTTGACGCCTTCGATCGATTGCACTTCCTGCTCGATTGGGCGGACCAGTAGTCGTTCGGCGTCTTCCGGCGAGATGCCCTCGTACGTGACCTCCGTATAGATGATCGGGATGTTGATGTCCGGGTCGGATTCCTTCGGAATATCGATGTATGCTCCAACGCCGGCCACCAGTAGCAAGATGAGCGTGCAGAGCACCATGCGGGCGCGGCCGAGAGCCGCATCGATCAGCGCACTCATGGTGGGCCCTCGGCTAGTTCCGCGGCGTCATCCCAGGCAACGACGACACGCGCCCCATCGGTGACGAACTCATGACCGACCGTGATCAGCCCGATCTGCGTCGGTAGGCCGCTCAACCAGATGCCGTCCTTGTCGTCGCGCACGATCGTCACCGCGTGGAAGCGTACGCGATCATCCGCTGTCACCAGCTTGACGCCGAGTGTGCCGTCGTCGTCCAAGCTGAGCACCGACGGGCTGACGAAATGCGCCAGCCGCTCCTGTAGGGGCAACAAGAGCTGGGCCGTCACCCCTTCGAGGATCGCGCCGTCCGGGTTGGGGACGTCAATCTCGACGCGGAAGGTCCGGGTTGCCTGTTCGGCTGTGGCAGAGACATAGCTGACTGTGCCGCCGACACGCTGGCCGGTGACCAGACGTCCTTCAGCCTTTTGACCGAGCCGGATCTGCGTCACAGTTCTTTCGGAGACTTGGCCGACCAACTTGATGGGGTCCAGATCGACGACGGTCGCGACCGGGTCGCCGGCATCGACGAAATCACCCAACTCCACCGGCCGTTGCTCCAGAACGCCGTCGAACGGAGTGCTGATGAGGGTTTGTTCCAACGCGATGCGCGCGCGCGCCAGTTCGGCGCGCGCGGCCTCGCGCAGGGCCATGGTTTCGACCATGCGGATTTCCGAATTGAAACCGCGGCTGCTCAACGAGTCAGCGGCTTTGTATTCCTTCTCTCGCAGGGCCAGCATGGCCACCGCTTGCTCTACCCGGGCGTCGCGATCTTCGACGTCGATGCGCAGGATCGGTTGCCCGATGGTGACCACACGGCCCCGTTCCACTAGAATTTCGTCCACAGCGCCGTCGATCTGGGCCCGGAGCGTCACCCGCCGGGCGGCTTGGGTATGACCGAACAAGGACACGGCGTTGACGATCGGTCGGGCCGAGAGCCGGGCCGCCCGAACCGTGGTTACAGGGACGGCATCGGCCGCCGCGGAATGGCTAGGGGATGGCGCCGTTTCTGCCTGGTCGCCAAGAGCAGGAATCTGGCCCGAGACGATCCAGCCCGTGGCCGACACGGCAATGGCGGCGGCAATCAGATAAGACGATCTCATAGGCGCGTGCCTCGTGCCTTGTGTCCGAGTGGGGTGACGGTCATTCCGCCGCATCCATTTTCGCCACGTCAGTCTTCGCGGCGGTTGAGGGGAGATTGATCTCGGCAATCAGGTCGTTCCGGTGGGTTTCCATGAATGCGGCGGCGGCCTGGTAAATGGCGATCCCCAGCCCGATGACGAAGCGGTCGCCTGCGGTCTGGGGCCGATTGCCGTCCTGCGCCGCTGCCAAGCAGGTTTCCAATCGGGTGATCTCACCACGGTGCCAGATCAGCCAGCGTTCGATCAGGTGATCCACCATATCTGTCGGCAGCACATGGGCGAACAGAAGTTGGAAGGCATAATCGGACCTGAATCGGTCATCGGCCGGCGGCGTCATGAGTGCGCGTTTCAGTGCCAACTGTCCTGCTTCCGTAATCGTGTAGACGGTTTTGTCCGGCCGTGACGCCTGATGTTGCGTGTCGCCCTTGACCAGCCCGTCCTCACTCAGTTTGCGCAGGGCAGGATAAATCGACCCGAAGCCAGCTTCCTGGATGTGGCTCATCGGACCGTCTTCGAACTGCTTGCGGATTTCGTACCCTGATGCCGGTCCGAAGTGCAGTACGCCCAGGCAAAGCGTCTTCACATCCATTGAGACGATCTTCTTGGTCAGTGGATTTTATCACGCGCCGTCATATATCTGGGAGATACATATCGTCACGCAATATACGCGCGAAGCAAAGCAGATATGACGAATTAGAATATGTCGAGTCGATATAATAAGTAAGACAGTCACTGTCTTACTGGCTTGCACGGTGCGTTGGATGCGCCATCAAGCACCGTGAGCAACACACGGAGCACGAGTGCACCGGCATCTCCCTTTCCCTCCAACGCGTATGCCATAGACCGGACTGAACCCGTTTTGACTGCACAAGAGTTTGGCAGCGCTCCATCCGGTGCGGGCGAAGGATATCGAAAGCCTCTGAGTCGATGCTCAGAAGGAAGACGTGGCTTTGCGTGTCGTGGCACGGCAGGAGATCAATGCCAGGCGGGAGACTTTCTCATGTCGACCGTCGCTTTCCCGCGTGAGGCCAGGCGAACCTAGGCCGAATCGTCGCATCTACTCGATCGGAAGGACATCAAGGCGCTTCTCATGGCCAATAAAGAGGGCCCCCGAGGCATTCACAGCCGGACTCTTAGGTCAGGTTGCGGAACACAACAAACTCCCTGAGTATTTTGACAGATCGTTGGCGTGGCCTCAGTCAGTCTTTTTTGAGATTTTCTTGGGAGAATGATCTCGTTGGCAGTTCAATAAGCAGAATTGGTGATCCTTGTACGCCGACCACCGGTGGAATGGTCATCCGTGTCCGATGCCGCCTTCCGACACAATGTCAGCTCGTCCCGTTCACACCGACCTTCCCATCGACTCGGTTCTGCCTTTGCTCCTGAGCGCCCTGGAACGGGAACGCCATGCCGTGCTGCAAGCTCCGCCCGGAGCTGGCAAAACGACCCGCGTGCCTCTGGTGTTGTTGGAGGCGTCCTGGCGCGGTGATGGCCGGATCATCGTTTTGGAACCGCGCCGGCTGGCGGCGCGCGCATCCGCACGGCGCATGGCGTTTCTCTTGGGTGAACCCCTCGGCGAGACGGTTGGGTATCGGGTCCGGCACGACACCCGGATCGGACCGGGCACACGAGTCGAGGTGGTGACCGAAGGGGTGTTTCTGCGACTGATTCAGAGTGATCCGTCGCTCGAGGGTGTGGCCGTGGTGGTGTTTGACGAGTTGCACGAACGTCGTCTGGACAGTGACCTGGCGTTGGCACTGACCCTGGAGACACGTGCGGCCCTGCGCGCGGATCTGCGGCTCGTCGCCATGTCTGCCACCTTGGATGGTGCGGCCGTGGCTGGAGTGCTGGGGGGAGCCCCGGTGATCACAAGTGAAGGACGCAGTTTTCCCGTCGAGGTCAGGTATCTGCCATCGGCGGCCGGGGTGTGTACAGAGGCAGCGGTGGCCGGCGTGGTACGCCGGGTCTTGGCGGAGAGTGTGGGGGATATCCTCGTCTTTCTACCTGGTGGTGGTGAGATCCAGCGCGTTCACCGACGGCTTGCGGCCTCTGGTTTACCGGACTGTGTTCTCGTCGCGCCGCTGTACGGCGATCTCAGCCAGGACCAGCAGGATGCGGCGGTTCAGCCGATGCCGGACGGCTGGCGCAAGGTGGTGTTGGCAACCTCGATTGCGGAAACCAGCTTGACCATCGACGGTGTGCGGGTGGTCGTGGACGGCGGGATGGTCCGGGCCCCGCGCTTCGACCCGCGTAGTGGCATGGCACGGTTGGAAACGGTACGTATCTCCCAGGCATCGGCGACGCAGCGCGCCGGCCGTGCCGGACGTACGGCGCCTGGTGTGTGTTACCGGTTGTGGCCCGAGGCCGCGCACAAGGCTTTGCCGGCCTTTACGGCACCGGAGATCACCCACGCCGATTTGGCGCCCTTGGCTCTGGAGTTGGCGGTGTGGGGTGCTGACACTCCGTCTGCCCTGACCTGGCTGGATCCACCGCCGGGGCCGGCCTACCAACAGGCCTGTGCCCTGTTGCGCGCCCTTGGGGCGATCGACGCCGCCGGGCGACTGACCGGGCATGGTGCAGCCATGGCGGGTTTCGGTGTGCATCCGCGGTTGGCGCACCTGATGATCCGAGGAGCGGCCCGCGGCCTCGGGCGCCTTGCCTGCCGGTTGGCCGCATTGTTGAGCGAACGCGATGTTCTGAGACCCGGCCTCGGATCGGGAGCGCGAAAAACGGACATCCGGCTGCGGTTGGATGCTGTTTGGCCGCACCGCGGCAGGGGTCAGCGTGGCGATAGCCGACTGGACTCCGGGCTGGTGCAGCACGTCCGGCAGGCATCCGAGCAATGGGCCCGTCAGCTTGGCCAATCCGGCGGAACGACCGAACCGGATCGGAACACAGTCGGCTTGTTGGTTGCCTTGGCCTATCCAGATCGGATCGCGCAGCGCCGGCCCGGCGGGACGGCCCAGTACCGGCTCGCCAATGGTCGGGGGGCGATCCTGGATCCGTCGGATGTTCTTGCCAGGGAACCTTGGCTTGCCGTTGCCGACCTGGACGGCGATCGGCGCGACGCTCGCGTATTCTTGGCTGCGCCCGTCGTGCTCTCCGAGCTCTTGCAGGAGTTTGCTACCGACATCGTCATGGACGAGACCATCACCTGGGATGAACGCCAGCAGTCGGTGGTGGCGCGGCGGCAGCGCAAGCTCGCGGCACTGGTCCTGGAAGATGGCCCTCTGGCCCGGCCGGATGCGGACCGGTTGGCCGATGCTTTTCTCGCCGGTGTGCGAACGGCCGGCATGGCATGCTTGCCGTGGTCCGAGGCAGCGACGGCATTACGACACCGGGTTGCATTCGTTCGTGCCGTTCAGGATGGCGGACTCGATTGGCCCGACCTGTCGGACGACGCCTTGGTGGCATCCCTGGATCACTGGCTGCGGCCCTTCGTTGCCGGCATGACAAGGCTGTTGGAGCTGGATGATGCGCGGCTGGACGCCGCACTGCACGCACTGTTGCCCGCGCCCTTGCCGCGGCGGCTGGACTCGATGGCCCCCACTCACCTGACCGTTCCCAGCGGGTCACGTATCCGTTTGGACTATGGTGACCCGCATGACCCGGTGCTGCCGGTACGTCTGCAAGAGATGTTCGGTGCGACGGAAACACCGCGCATTGCTGAGGGGCGCCATGCTGTCACTATTTCTCTGTTGTCGCCGGCCGGTCGACCAGTCCAGATCACCCGGGATCTGGTTGGTTTCTGGCGCGGCGGTTACCGGGCGGTGAAGGCCGAACTCAAGGGACGGTATCCAAAGCATGCCTGGCCCGACGATCCGCTCGCCGCTCCGGCCATGCGCGGTGCCAAGCCACCGCGGAGGCTCTGATGGTGCCCGCATGTCTGCCTTTACCCGCTGCCGATCATGCGGGGCAGCCATGTGCTAATGGCGCGCCTATTGTTATCATATCAAACAAACATTCATGGGCACCCCTAAAGACTTGGCAAGTCTCCGGTTCCAGAGACTCCTGTCACCGTTTTCCGGTACTTGAAAAAAAACCTGGGCAACGACTACTGAACCGCGGGCGGGTTGGCAACTCTTGTTGGCACGACAATATGGATGGCGGGATCGAGGGGTGAAGACCGGATCGATCCGTTACTGCCGGACTGAGCGTGGCGAGGGTGTCCGGTGCCAGCCGGCTGCACTCGGGCCCGCCGGGTGTTGGGGGCCAGCCCGATTTGTCGCTCTAAAGGAGGACGAATAATGCAAGGACACACCAACGAGCCCTTTCAGGGCATGGACGCGGACCAGCACAATACGGCATCCTTCTTGCGTTTCGGTGCTCTGTTCGCACTGGCTTTCTTTTTTGCGTCGACAGCGCCGAACGATCTGGTTGTGGCATCGCTGAGCTCTCTCCTGTTTCTTGGCGCCCTTGGCACCGTCCTGGTCGCCGTGGTGACCGGACAGGTGGTCCGTGCACCGCACCTGACGCGATGGGACGAGGCAGCCGCTCTCATGGCTCTGTCGGTTTTGAGCGGCTGGTTCGTCGACGAGGTGGCCGTGCGCCAGGCACTCGAGAGCGCCCAAGGGTTGGGCTGACCTCGGCCAAGATCCGTCGATCCTGTCCGCGATGGTTTCGCTGCCGGCGTTGCAGCGTGCTCAAGCGTATCTGCGCACTTTAACGGCTGGTCTTCTGGCCGCCATGCTGGTTGTCGTGGGGACCGTGTCGTGGGTTCTGGCGGGGTGGCCTGGGTTGGCGATTTCCGCCGCCATCCTGGTGCTTGGGTGGCGGGCTGTCGTCGAGTTGTCGCCGATCGTCGTGATGCGGTTTTTCCGCGGTGTGCCAAATGCCAGACGGGATTCGCCCGAATTGGCAGGCATGGTGGCTGATCTGGCGCGTCGATCTGGTTTGCCGACGGTGCCCAGGCTGTTTTACCTGCCACAGACAGACATCAATGCTGTGGCGGTTGGGGCTGGCACGGGCGCTGCTTTGGGCGTGTCTCATGGAGCATTGCGCCGGTTGACTTGGCACGAGATGCGGGGCGTTTTGGCGCACGAAATGGCTCACCTTGCCTCTGGCGATGCCAACCTCCTGGCCTTATCGACGCTGATTGCGGAGGTCACCCGCAGCCTCGCTATCATGGGGCTGTTCCTGGGAGCGGTCGTGTTGATAATGCTCGGTCCCGACAGTATTCCGCTTGGATTCGTGCTGTTTCTGGGCATGGTGTCGCCGGTCGTGGTGGGATTGCACCTGGCGTTGGCCCGAACGCGTGAATTTGCCGCCGATCTTCAGGCCGTCGCCACGACTGGTGATCCGCTTGGCCTGGCACAGGCCCTGTTCAAGATCGAGCAAATGGCCAAGCCACGGCGAACCCGGGGACTCGCCCGTCTTCCGATCTGGCTACGCACACACCCTCAGACCACCGATCGGGTTGCTGCCATCCTGCACATCGCCCGCACGGGTGTGGCACCGCCGGTTTGGCAAGGCGGGTGGCACACCGGTACCCGTGTTGGTTTCTGAGCGGTTTGGCCGAGGCGGTCAACATCTGCCACCGCCTCGACCCATCCATCGCTTACGGGCTTTCCACCGGGAGTGCGGCCGGCTCGTTGCTCAGTGTCCGCATCCAGGCGATCAGGGCCGCTCGGTCGGTCGTGCTCGGCATGCCAGCATAGGTCATTTTGGTCCCCGAAGCGTATTGTCTTGGGTTGGCGATGAAGGCGTTCAACTCGGCATAGTCCCAGACGCCCTCCAACCCAGCCAGGGCAGCGGAGTAACTGAAGCCATCCGCTCCGCCGATGTCGGCGTTGACGATGTTCCAAAGGGCCGGCCCAACCCGGTGGCCGCCGTCTTCAGTAAAGGTGTGGCAAGCGGCACAGGCCCGGGACAAGCTCTTGCCTTTGGCAATATCCGCAGCGGCGAGCAGGGGGGCGATCGGTTCCGGTCCGGCTGGAGCGTTTTCGCCGGCCGTGTCGCCGCCGCTCACCGTATCCCCGCCATGACCGGCCATCACGGCAGTGGCGACCGGATGGGCAACGGTCCCGACAGAGTCCGCCACCACAAGTCGCTCGGCCAAAAACGTGGTGATCATCCCGACCAGACCGGCCACCAAGACGGCGCCGAAAAGCTTGTTGAGTTCCAATCCAGACATCTCCGGTCCTTCATTCATCGACGTGCGCGCCAGAGGAATACGGCACGGCGCGCATTTATCAAGGCAAGATCAAAGGCAACGTGAATCACGGTTCCGGTAGCACCAGCGCTAACGACCAGTTTGCTGCTCCACGCCCTTCTCAGCCGGTTTTCCGTGCTTGTATGGCACCTCACCGGGCTCTCGAGGCACGGTTCGGCGGGCGGCACTCCCTGCTGGCGATGCTGCAGCGCCCGACGGTCACACCCTGGGGGGATGTTCTATCGGATTAGCGATACTGGTCGATTGGGCTGCGTCGTGCCACCATACTCGATGTTCAACGAAGCCGGACACTGTGTTGACGGTTCACTCGGCACGGTACCTGGGTCGGATTAGGACGTCGTCGGCAAAGCTGTGTCGGGACCAAGCACGGCGTTTACTTGATGATGAGACAAAATGTCGTATTCTTTCCTGCGTGAGTCGGGTTCGCCGCGCTCTCCGATCATCGTCATCCCTGCCCGCCTAGCGGCGACCCGCCTGCCGAACAAGCCTTTGGCCGACATCCATGGCGAGGCGATGATTGTGCATGTCTGGCGCGCCGCTGTGGCCGCCGGTACCGGCCCCGTGTTGGTGGCTGCGGCCGATTTGCCGATCGCCGAAGCGATCCGTTCGGCGGGTGGCCGTGCGGTTCTAACCGACCCGGTTCATGCCTCCGGATCCGACCGGATCCACGAAGCAGTCGAACGCTGTGATCCGGACCGGCACCACGACGCGGTGATCAATCTTCAGGGAGACCTGCCCACCATTGCACCGGCGGCGGTTCGTGCCGTGTTGCGGCCGCTGGACGATCCGGCGGTCGATATTGCCACTTTGGTGGCGCCTGTAACCAGCGTCGGCGAACGGGATGACCCCAATGTGGTCAAGGCTGTGTTGGAGATTGCCGACGGCGCCAGGGTTGGTCGGGCATTGTATTTCTCGCGTGCCGTCGTTCCGTCGGGTGTTGGGCCGCACCACCATCACATCGGGCTTTATGCGTTTCGGCGCGCCGCCTTGGCCCGCTTCGTCGCCGGGTCACAGGGCATGTTGGAGCGCCGTGAGCGGCTTGAACAATTGCGCGCGTTGGCCATGGGGATGCGCATCGATGCAGCCGTGATTGACGATGTGCCGTTGGGGGTTGATACTCTGAGTGATCTGGAGCTGGTCCGCGAACACCTGTCGCAGGCCACACGCGGCCGGTCCCCGGCCCCTGGATGAATCCCCAAATCCGCCAGTTTTCCGGTTCGATGTCGCACAACACGATTGCCTTTCAAGGGACCCACGGCGCGCACTCTGATCTTGCCTGCCGCACCGTGTTTCCAGACATGACGACGCTGGCCTGTGCATCGTTCGAAGATGCCTTTGCGGCCGTCCGTGACGGCAGTGCCGTTCTGGCCATGATTCCGATCGAAAACTCGGTGATCGGCCGCATTGCCGATATCCACCACCTGTTGCCGCATGGTGGACTTCATGTCATCGGTGAGCACTTTCAACGCATCAATCATCACCTTCTGGCTATTCCAGGGACCACGGTGGAGCAACTGCGCCGCGTGCGTAGTCAGGTACCGGCGCTGGAGCAATGCCGTGAAACAGTGCGCCGGCTCGGCCTGGAGCCGATCGTGCACGGCGACACTGCAGGTGCGGCTGCCGAGGTGGCACGCCGTGCCGACCCGAGCGAGGCCGCGATCGCCTCGGATCTGGCGGCAGAAATCTATGGATTGACACGCCTGCTGGGCGATATCGAAGACGCGCACCACAATACGACGCGCTTTTTGATCATGGCACGGGAACCGCAACAGCCGCCGGTGGATTCTGGCCCGGTGATCACCAGCTTCCTGTTCCGAGTCCGCAGCGTGCCGGCCTCATTGTTCAAGGCATTAGGTGGGTTTGCCACCAACGGCGTCAACATGACCAAATTGGAAAGCTACCTGGTCGACGGGCGTTTTACGGCAGCCCGTTTTTATGCAGACATCGAAGGGCATCCGGAATCCCGTAGTGTGCGCCTGGCTTTGCAGGAGCTCGAGTTTTTTGCCCGGGAAG
Organism: Azospirillaceae bacterium; assembly: GCA_028281465.1. GTDB lineage: Bacteria > Pseudomonadota > Alphaproteobacteria > Azospirillales > Azospirillaceae > JANQJV01. The sequence continues at coordinate 45,330 of JANQJV010000345.1, forward strand.
TGAAAATATTGGGCGTGTATCCGGCTCACCCATTTCGCTTGCAGGGTGGTCAGTCCGGAGAAGACTGAGGATTGAACCCTTAAACCGACACCGATCAGGGGGACCACCGAGCCTACCCGGCGACTTTCGGTCTCCCCACTGCCAGTCTCCCCACTGCCAGTCTCCCCACTGCCAGTCTTCCCCGTGCGGTGACTATTCGGCCGCGTGAGTCAAAACCCGCGTAGCGGCATAATCGCAGATGTGCCGGATCAACCTGTTCAGGTTGCAGCAAAGGGCATCAAACCCCGCATGCTTTTCCAGGCTGTCCTCATCCATATAAAGCCGGCGATTGATTTCGATCTGCAGGCTATGGCGACCTCGGCGCGGATTACCGTGGCGCCGGATTAGTTCGACGCCGGGGTAGGGCACATTGATGCCGACACGATACCCCATGCCTTCAAGGCAATGTTGAACGAAGCGCATGAAACCGGTTTCGCAGGTTGTGCCGTCCCGGTCGCCAAGCACGAAGTCGGGCAGGCTGGGCCGTGTCGACTCTGCACCGGTCAGCGCTGGTCCTGAAGGCATTGAATGGCAATTGAGGTGCCAAACACACCCGAACTCATCCACCAACCCATCGACGATGGATGACAGCTGGAAATGGTAGGGGCGGTAATAGCGATCGATTCGGGTGGCAACATCGTGCACCGCCAGTGGGCCGTCGTAGATTGGGACACCTGGCCGGCACAAGATGCGGATCAGCCCAATGCCGAAGGCGCTCTTGTCGCCCGGCCGGGCCCTACTACGCCAATCACCATCGAGAATCGTTGGATCGATGTCGTCAATGGCCCGGTTCGCGTCGATGTAGGAGCGCGGAAACAGTGCGCAGAGCAGCGTGGCGCCTGCCTCCGGCGCGACGGCGAATAATTCGTCAACATACGCATCTTCCGCCTGACGAAGCAAATTGGCCGGGCAGGAGAAGTCGAAATCAGAAGGGTAGTTGGTTCCGCTGTGGGGAGAATCGAAGACCACGGGAAGGCGGTAGCCCACCGGATCATAGCGAACGAGAACGTCCTCGATGACGAAACTCATAATCGCCCATTCACCGTTGAAACTGCAAAAAAACCATCGCCGGCCGCCGCAGCCGCAGCGACGATGGCGTCCCATAAGGCCGCCTTTATAGAGCTTCGGTGCTGAAGCGTCGAACAAAAAACAATACGGCCCGAATCGGGGCATTGCCTGCGTTGGGAATCAGTAGCCATTAATGCATTGACCCTCCGAGGTTTTGCCTCTCCACATCGGTGTCGAATACGATAGTATTCCCCCACGTCCAATCGCGGCGGCTCCGATCCACTGCTTCGCGCCAGGATTGAGAATGCAATGGGGATGTCAGGACCAACAAACTGCATTATGAATTCAATTATGTCTCTGGAGCGGGAAAGGCCATGTCATTCTTGGATAATCGCAATCCCAATTTGAGCCGGGAGGTTCGCACCCTCGTTGTCGCTGGACGGGCACGCCGGATCGGGCTGGAAACGTATCTTTGGGAGGCGCTGGAAGAGATCGGCCGCCGGGAAGAGTTTACAATTCCAGAAGTACTTGATCGTTTGGCCAGCCAATTCAGCGGTGAATCCATCACCGGAGTGCTTCGGTTGTTTATCATCCGATACTATGAAAATGCGGCCTCGGTTTCCGGCTCGACGCGCCACACCCTCGCCGAAACCGGCCCCGAGGCGGTGGCCGGAGTCTCCGAGCACAGTTCACTGGTCGATCGTGCCCTGGCTGATCTGGCGGCCCCTCGGGGCACCGCAGGAACCGACGCGGATGGTACCGACACCTAGGGGGTGGCGTGGTTTGACATTCAATAGAGTCAGCGACTCCGCTGCAGCCATTTGATTTTGGGGCAGATCGCCGTTGCAGATTGAACCAATCTGCTCAAGACTGACTCTCGCTCTTTGCTTTGTCGCGTTTTCAAACCGCGAACCCAGTGTCCACGTCCGCCGAAAATGCTTTCCGGATACTCATTGCTTCAAACCGCGTCGCCGATTGGCGGCAGGCAACACGATCGCTTCCTCGTTGCGGTATCCGGGGCAGACAGATCCGCGCTGAGGTGACGCGCCAGAGAGCGGGGGCCGTTGGCCTTGGTACTGTCAACACCGTACGAATTGAAGATAGACTGGCCGTCGGCCGGCCGCCAAGGCTTTGCATTCGTAGCGCGTGCCGATCCAGCCTGGTGGAGGCGTGCGCCAATCGGCGGCGCGCCGAGCCTGCCAGATGAAGGCCGGATGCGACCAGGTTTGTTCCAACATCCAGCGGGTCAGTATGGGATCGTCGCTGGCCAGAAACAGGAGTGCGCCCGGTCGTAGGACCCGGGCCAATTGGTCAAGCGTAGCAGAATTGACCAGACGTCGGTTCCGATGCCGGTGTTTCGGCCACGGGTCGCTATAAAGAATGTCACACCGGCCGAATACGCCGTTGGGTAACCTGTGCAAAAACGGCCGCGCATCGTCCGGATAGATGCGGATGTTGCGCAAACCTTCGCACTCGATGCGGCTGAGCAGTGCTGCAACACCATTGAGGAACGGCTCGCAGCCCACCATGCCCACGTTTGGATGTCGTGCCGCCAAGCCCGCAAGATGTTCACCGCTGCCGAACCCGATCTCGATCCAGAGATCGCTGCAGCGGTTTGGGAACCAGTCATGGGGTTCCCCGGTCATATCCGTGCTGGGCAGATCGAGTCGGAACGCCGGCAAACGCTGATCCAGTAAGGCTCGCCGGTTCCGCCGAAGGGGGCGACCTCGGCGCCGCCCCCTGAATACCGGTGGCCATTCGATGCCGGGCATCACGGAACAGGGTGTTTCGGCACGGCCGATCCGATGTTATCCAAACGCACGCCGCAATTCGTCTACGAGCCGGGTTTGTTCCCAGGAAAATCCACCGTCAGGCTCCGGTTCACGGCCGAAATGGCCGTACGCGGCCGTACGAGCATAGATCGGCCGATTCAGGCCCAGGTGCTCGCGGATGCCGCGTGGGGACAGATTGACCATTTGCTGCATCACATCTGACAGCTTGTCCTCGTCGACCTGGCCGGTATCATGCGTGTTCACATAGACCGAAAGCGGGTGCGAGATGCCAATGGCATAAGAGACTTGAATAGTGCACTTCTCTGCCAAACCCGCCGCCACAACGTTCTTGGCCAGGTAACGGCATGCGTACGCAGCCGATCGGTCGACCTTCGTTGGATCTTTGCCAGAGAAAGCCCCACCACCGTGCGGGGCGGCCCCACCATAGGTGTCGACAATGATCTTGCGTCCGGTCAGGCCGGCATCACCATCCGGCCCACCGATTACGAAGCGGCCGGTCGGATTAACGTAGAAACGATCGTCCGAACACATCCATCCATCCGGTAGGACATTGACGACATGAGGGCGAACGATTTGACGCACATCATCGATGCTGAGAGACGTATCATGCTGGGTTGAGACCACCACGGAATGGGCACCAACCGGCTTTCCGCCCTCATATTTTAGAGTAACTTGGCTCTTGGCGTCCGGACCAAGCCCTGGTTCGGCCCCGGAATGCCGCGCTTCTGCAAGCGAGCGGAGGATGGCGTGGGCATAATAAATGGGGGCCGGCATGAGGGCCGGCGTCTCAGTGCAGGCGAAACCGAACATGATGCCCTGGTCACCGGCACCCTCGTCCTTGTTGTCCTTGGCATCGACACCGATGGCGATGTCCGCCGACTGCTCATGGACGAGCACGTTGACATCGGCATTCTGCCAATGGAAACCCTCTTGCTCGTAGCCGATCTCCTTGACTGCCTTGCGGGCCGTCGCTTCCATCAGCTCCGGTGTGATGCTCGCCGGTCCGCGTGTCTCGCCGGCTAAAACGACTTTGTTGGTGGTGGTCAGGGTTTCCACGGCCACACGCGCTTGCGGATCAGCCGTGAGAAAAAGGTCGACGACGGCATCCGAAATCCGGTCACAGACCTTGTCGGGGTGACCTTCGGAAACGGATTCGCTCGTAAAGTAGTAGTTTAGTTTTGACACGACGGACCTCTATCGAAACGAAATTCGCACCAATCTGCCGGCAAACAAAGCATCCGGCGGATGCGAGATACGCCATCATGCAGTCCTGAGCCCATCCGTCAAGTTTCTGGCGCCACACTGGCGACGCGACCGGACAACGCCAAGTCGACGATCGGCAATTCTCATACGAGTCGCAGCACGGCAACTCAGGCTTGGGAGGCCGCACTCTCCAGGGTCAAGGTGGTTGTCGCCAGGGAGTCACTTCGCGGTGGCGTTGGCAATTCGACGTTGACTTCGAGAGTTGAGCACTCGGTTCCTCGGTCAAGTTTGACCTCGACACGATTCGTATCCAGATCGACGTATTTTGCAATCACGGCCAGCAGTTCTTGTTGCAAGACAGGTAGGAAATCCGGCCCACAGCGCCCGACACGCTCGTGCGCCATGACGATCTGCAGTCGTTCCTTCGCCTGTGCTGCGGGACTAGATTTGGCCCGCGGGGAGCGAAAGAAATCGAATATCCTCATGCCGTCCTCCCAAACAACCGGTCCATGAAGCCACGGCGTTCCGGTTGCATGAAGCGGTACTCGACCTGTTCACCCAGGAACCGGGCGACCGCATCAGCATAGGCCATGCCGGCATTGCTCTTGCTGTCCAGGATTACCGGCATGCCGATGTTCGAAGCACGCAGAACCGCCTGGCTCTCCGGCACAACGCCGAGCAGGGGAATCGCGAGGATTTCCAGCACATCATCGACGGTGAGCATATCGCCCTTGGCCACGCGTGCCGGGTCGTAGCGTGTGAGCAGCAGATTTTCACGCACGGGCTCCAGGTTTTGCTCCGCCCGGCGCGACCGGGCACCCAGCATGCCTAGAATACGATCACTGTCACGGACCGAGGAGACTTCCGGGTTGGTGACAATGATCGCTTCATCGGCGAAATAGAGCGCAAGCAGGGCCCCGCGTTCGATGCCTGCCGGGGAGTCGCAAACGATGAAGTCGAAATCCCGGCGCAGTTCGTCCAGCACCTTCTCGACACCGTCTTTGGTCAGAGCGTCTTTGTCCCGCGTTTGCGATGCGGGCAGTACGGATAGTCCGTCAACTCGTTTGTCCTTGATCAGCGCTTGGTGGAGTTTCGCTTCGTTATTGATGACATTGACGAAATCGAACACCACACGGCGTTCGCATCCCATGATGAGGTCTAGATTGCGCAGGCCTATGTCGAAGTCGATCACCACCGTCTTATGTCCCCGCAGGGCGAACCCGGTGGCAAATGCCGCAGCCGAAGTCGTTTTGCCGACCCCGCCCTTGCCAGACGTCATGACGATGATCTTGGCCAACGAGCTCTCCTTGGTCTCAGGTGTTGCATCCTGGTCATGCGGTTGGACCGACCGCCTGTGGCATGACCTTCATTGTGAGGTATCCATCTTCAAGTAAGATCTGAGCCGGCTTTTTGAATACGTCCGGGTCAATGTCTTCGTTAACTCGGTAGAGACCGGCGATGGACACCATTTCTGCTTCAAGACTCATGCAGAAGATGCGGGCGGACGGCGTTCCGGTCAGACCGGCCAGGGCCCGGCCGCGCAACGGCCCATAGATGTGAATGCTACCATCGGCCAGTACTTCGGCGCCGGGACTGACCGAACTCAAAACAATGAGGTCCGTATGGCGGGCATACACCTGGCGCCCGGACCGGATTGGTTCGGAGATGATCATCGGCGGGGTAGGCGGGGCCGGAGTCGGCGGCTGTGCAGGGGGGGCGGACGCGGGGGCCTCGGCATCCATTTTTGCTGCCCGTCCGGCGGGGAAGGGCGGCAGCCCCAGCGTCAGCGCCGTGTCGCGGAGCAGTGGTGTGCCACCGTGCACACCGATCGGAAACAGGCCAAAAGCGCGTAGACGGCGTACAAAGGTAGACAAATGGAGGCATCGATCCGGCGCAAGGGATTCAAAATCCAGAACCAGTGGTGCATTCTTGAAAAAGTTAGGCGCCTGGCGCACTTTTTCATCTAATTTGGCGAAAAAGCTCGAATCGTCCGGATCCAGAATCCGTAGCACCATCATCGTGAAGCCACTGCCGCGAAACTGGAACGGCATTGCGGCCTCTGCCCCACCGTTCGGCACGGCTGTCAAGCCGGGCTGAGTCTGCTCCTTCGTCCCGGCGACTGGTACGGACTGGTGTGTTTCATGTACCAATGCGCCGACCGGCGATGCCACGGCCGACTGTGCCTGATCGTCCATCGTTCCCCCTCGATTGCGAGACCGCATGCACGCGTCGCAATCCACCCGCCGTGGGTTCGGGCCCCGTTTCCGTTCTGGCCGCACCCCGCCCTTGGTAAACGGGTTTGTGATCACCCCAAAATAGAGATGCAGACTGCAAAAATGGTATCCAGCATCTTCTGTGCAACAAATTATAGTATGGACCGTTGGGCGCAAGCGAAAATTCGCAGCGGTCGGGCCTGCGCCCCAGATCCGTTCAATCCGGATCCGCCAGATCGCTGGCCAGAAGTGCGGCGCGCCGGCGGTCGAACTCCTCGACCGACAAATGGCCACGGTCGCGCATGATGGCCAAGGCGCGCAAGGATTGACGAGTCGAGTCCGGCAGGCAGGCGCTCTCTGCATCGGCCTCGGCGTTGGCGGCCGCGCTGCTGGATCTGCGCAGGCGATATTGGGGCCGGGCATCGGCCCAAACGCTTTTGAAACGGCGGACGGTGGTCACCGGTTCCCACCATCCACGGCCGTCCGCGTGGCAGTGGATCGGTCGCGGACAGGCGTCGAAAACGACCAGACCCGGGGCTGATGTGCACTAGGTCTTGTGTGAAGGTTTTCTGTAAACAGCAATTGTAGCTGACAGCCCAAGATTCCTCCGCTACTGTCCGAGCGTCATCAAGAGGTGATGAGGACGTGTTCCGCGCGCCTCTGGTCGCCGACCTGGCGCATCCACCGTGCAGGAGATTGGCGTCGTTTGTCCATGGTTGTGGTCCTACCGCCCTTCGGATGCCTGCTGCCATCAAGTCGGGGCCAAGCTCGAGGCCCAGCTTGGGGTGGTGCCAATCCTCCGCAATCGGTCGCGAGAGCGGGAGAGCAGCCCAGAACAAGGACATGGGGCTGTTGCCGATGCCGCCACCGGGATGAAGACAACCGTCCGTTTCGGGCGGTTTTTTTGTGCCTGCCGTTTGCAAATCCCCGATCAGTCCCTACCCACGTCCAGGAGCGAGGAGAGCAGAATGGCCAAGCGCCAAACCAAACCCGTGCCATCCGATTCGACCGTCGACGCAAACATTTTTCCGTTGTTCCCGGAATCCGACGGTTGGGACCCATTGGATGATCGGCGGGACCAAAGCTACCTGCGCAAAGTCAAACCCAAATCGCTCAATCAGAAACGGCTGCTCGACGCGATCGCGCGCCATCATTTGACCCTGGCGCTTGGGCCGGCAGGGACGGGCAAGACGTATCTCGCCATCAGCTCCGCCGTCCAGGCGCTTGAAGACGGCCACGTCGACCGCATTGTCTTGTCGCGGCCAGCGATCGAAGCGGGGGAGAGTATCGGATACCTGCCTGGCGACATGCACGAGAAGATGGCACCATTCCTACGCCCGCTCTTTGATGCGTTGGCTGATCGGGTTGGAGGCAAGCGTCTGCGTGCCTTCATGGGTGACGGTGCTGTGGAGATCGCCCCGATCGGCTTCATGCGCGGGCGCACCTTGAACAATGCCTTCGTTGTTATCGACGAGGCACAGAACTGCACCTATGGCCAACTCAAAATGATGCTCACCCGTCTTGGCTGGCACTCGACGATGGTGTTGACCGGCGATCCGGACCAGAGCGATCTGCTCGATGGCATGTCGGGCCTGTCCGATATCGCCAGGCGTCTAGGGGGGGTGTCCGGCGTTGCCGTGGTCCATCTCGACGAATCCGATATCGTTCGGCATCCGCTGGTGGCCAGCATGCTGAACGTGTTGTAGCGTCTCCGGTCCGGGGCGCGGGGACCGGGCGATCGCCACGCCGCGTTCCGGGCCCTGTGCCGATCAGGATTTCTCGGCCTGGGCGAGTCCGCGTTCGTCACCATGCGTTGGGGTGGCGGGGCATCCCGTTATGTCGGTCTACGCTTGTCCTGTCGGTTTGCCATGCCCATGTCTGCGCTCAAAGCGGAAACCGGGGTTAAGGGCGAAAGTAGAGAGTCATGAGGAGCCGCACACTGCGCGTGGTCTTGTCCATGTTGGTCGGCCTTTTGGTGGCGGCGGGCATCGCTTGGTGGCAGGTGGAGCAAGCCGGTTTGGTCGATCGGCCGGGGACTGAGGCGTCGGTGCCGATCGGTGGGCCGTTTTCCCTGACCGACCATACGGGACGGCGCATTACCGAGGCGGATTTTCGTGGCAAACTGATGCTGGTTTACTTCGGCTATACCTACTGCCCCGACATCTGTCCCACCGAACTCTACACGATGAGCCTGGCGCTCGACCGCCTCGGCGCGGAGTCCGAACAGATTCGTGCACTGTTCGTGTCCGTCGATCCGGAACGCGACGACCTGGCGTTGCTGCGCGACTATATCGCGCTGTTTCATCCGGACATGGTCGCCGCCACCGGCACTCCGGACGAGATCGAGGCCATGGCCCGCGCTTACCGCGTCTATTATGCGCGAGCTGAAAACCCGGATGGCGGCCCTTATCTCATGGACCATTCGACGTTCATTTATCTCATGTCCGAGGTAGGTGATCTTGTCACAGTGTTCCCGGCGGGGGGGCAACCCGAAGCCATCGTTGATGCCGTGCGGGCCCGTCTAACGACGTGACGTGTGAAAAAGGTGGCTTCCGGTTTTCCGCCTTGACGCGGATCATACGAAAACTTACGAAACTAGGCTTGGGTATTGGCGCGATGACATGCGGATCGCTGTGGGAGCGTGGGCACGCACGTCGGGTGGTGCCGTGGTCATGTGAATGGCGTCAGATCGGCCAGCCACAAGCAGAGGCGCTCTCGACGACGAGCGGTGTCCCTGGTTCTTCAACTTAGGCGTCAAACGAGGAAAAAAACGATGGATATCGAAGTTGCCAAATATTTCGCGGCGGTGCTCGCCATTGCGCCGCTGATCGCCGTTGCCATGGCCCTCGGCAATATCTTCTCGACCGCGATCAGCTCGGTCGGACGCAATCCGGGAGCCCGCGACGGTATCTTCCCGCTCACCATTCTCGGTTTTGCGTTGACAGAAGCGATTGCGCTGTTCGCGCTGTTGGTCGCGTTCCTGATCCTGTTCGCTTAAGCGCCCTCAGGCAGTGGCGGAGCGGCGGCGACCGTGCCTCGGGCAAGCTCGGGCGGGGATAGCCTGTCGCTCGCCAAGCCCGTGAGCAATCCGTCGGCAACAGTCGTGTGGCCGACGGCGATGGGAGGGGCAGTCAGCCAAGCTGGTTGCGACTTGCTAATTGTGTTGCGCTGCCAAAACCGTCTCGTGTAGAGCTTGACGCCTTGCCGCCGCCAAGCTGATGGGACCCGATCCATGGTGTTCCGAGCGGTTTTGCCGTTCAATGCACAATGACTCGGTTTCGGGACTCGGTTTCGGGACTCGGTTTCGGCCGGCTCTCGGCTTGGCATTCAGGTCGTGTCCGAAGAGGGATCGAGAACAATGGATGCGGAAGCAGCACGGTATATCGGAGAGGGAATGAAGTATATCGGTGCCGGTTTGGCCGTGGTCGGCCTGTTCGGTGTCGGTCTCGGAATATCGAATATTTTCTCCACGCTTATTAACTCTACCGCGCGCAATCCGCCGATGCAGGAGAAGTTGTTCCCGATCGGTGTGCTTGGGTTCGCGTTGACCGAGGCTGTGGCCCTGTTCGCACTTTTGATCGCGTTCCTGATTCTGTTCGGTTGAAGACCACGACCGAACCGGTGCCGGACCCCGCGGTGATCCCCTGCGCAATCTTGTCCTAATTTCACATTGTGCCATTATTTCAATAGGTTACCGTGTGGAAATCCGCTTGACAGGGCAGGGGGGCACTCCTAAGGTCAGTTTTCGAATTAATCGTTGCCCATAGGTAGCATACTGTCGGTCCCGATCATCAGATAAGGATGATCGTCGAGGTCGCGTTGGATGGGTGAGATGTCCGACGAAAAGACACGCCAGGCGCTGCAGGACCTCAATGTCCGTTTGCATCACGCGCGCGAGCGCGAGCGGGTTCGTATGGGACCGCGTGGCGTCGGACACGGGTTGCCAGGCAGCACGATGGGCATGGCTTTCCGCATTGCGGTTGAGCTTGTGGTTGGTATTGGAGTTGGCCTTGGTCTCGGCCTAGCCATCGATTATGGCTTGGGGACTGCGCCCTGGGGCATGATCATCATGTTTTTCTTCGGCGCTGGAGCTGGAGTCAATAACGTCTTCCGGGCGGCGACGGTCCTAGCAGGTGGTGTGACGCCGGCGTCGGGTGCTGGTTCGACTGGCCAACCACCGGTGGGTGATGATGCCGGCGCCAAGCCTGGAACGGGGTGATGATGACGGCAGTGCGGCAGGGATGCCGGCGCAGGCGGCCCGTGCGCGCAGTCGAAGCTCGGTCTTGGGAATTTGGTCAAGGTGACGCCGGTCCGACCGGGTTGCCGCCGCCGTGTGGTAAAATGGGGTAAGGACAGCCGTGGATCCGCTGCATCAGTTCGAGATACTTCCGATTGCGGAAATCGCCATAGGCGGTATCGACTTTTCCTTCACCAATTCGGCATTTGCGATGGCGATCGCCGTCGTCCTCATCCATAGCCTGCTGGTGATCGGCATGCGCCATGCGGCCATGGTCCCGGGGCGGATGCAGTCGATTGTCGAAATCCTGTATCAATTTGTGGCGCGCATGGTGCACGATAATGCCGGCTCGAGCGCGCGCCCTTACGTGCCGTTCGTGTTTGCCGTATTTACCTTCGTTTTGTTCGGCAATCTGCTCGGCATGGTGCCCGGTTTTTTCACCTTCACCAGCCACATCATCGTCACCTTCGGCCTTGCCACGATCGTGATCACATTCGTCACGGTGCTCGGGTTCGTCAAACACGGACTGCATTTCTTCAGCCTGTTTCTGCCGACGGGGGCCCCCCTGGCCCTTGCACCGGTTATCGTGCCGCTGGAGATGATCTCGTACCTGACGCGGCCGATTAGCTTGTCGGTTCGGTTGTTTGCCAACATGATGGCAGGCCACACCATGCTGAAGGTGTTTGCTGGTTTTTCGGTCATGGCCATCGGTGCGCTCGGTGAATTTCCGGGGCTCCTCGCGGCGTTTGGTCCGGTGGTGATCAACGTGGCGCTGACGGCGTTTGAATTACTGGTTGCGTGCCTGCAAGCCTATGTGTTTGCCGTGTTGACGTGTCTTTATCTGCACGACGCGCTCGAACTGCATTGATCACGTGATGAATGGCCGTCCGCGGAGCGGCGGGGCCGGCGTTTCGCGGCTCTTCTGCCGGCGACCGAGCGGGCCGGCGGTTTCAACCGACTGGACAGACGAAGGATGCATGATGGGCACGGGTGAGCAAGGCAGATGGGTCGGTCGGTGGCTGACCGTCCTGGCCATGATGGTGCTGCTTGGGTGGGCCGAACCTGGGGCCGCCGCGGATGCTCCGGCGCAGGCAGGTCATGGTACGACGAATGGAGAGGCTCATACGGCGTCTGCGGACAGTCACGCAGCCTCGAACGCCCACGATGCAGCGGACGCCCATGGGGCGGCGGATGGCCATGGTGACGCCCACGGCCATGGCGGCGAGCATTCCGGCGGATTGCCGCAGCTCAACCCCGAAACGTTTCCGACCCAACTGCTGTGGTTGGGTATCACTTTCGCCACACTGTATTTTTTGGTCGCGCATGTTGCCTTGCCCAAGGTGGTGGAAACCGTGGAGGTGCGGGAAAGCCGCATTGCCCACGATATTGACCGTGCTGACGAACTGAAGATCGAGGCGGAGACGCTGGGCAATCAAACCGAGGCGGTGTTGTCGGGCGCGCGCTCCAAGGCGCAGGCGTCGATCACCCATGCGCTCGAAGAGGTGGAAAAACAGCGGCGGCTCCGGCTTGAGCAATTGGAGGTCGAGCTGGCATCGCGGTTGGAAACTTCCGAAACCCGCATCCAGATCGCGAAGGAGAAGGCGCTCGCTGAGGTGCAAATCGGAGCGGCGAGCCTGGTGCAGGATTTGAACAAACGCCTGGTTGGCGCCAACATTCCTGTTGCGGCTGCGCGCCGGGCCGTCGCGTCAGTCGGAAGGGAGAGCGGTTGATGCTGTTGGATGCAACCTTTTGGGTCTTTGTCGCTTTTGTTATCTTCATTGCCATGGTGTTCCGGCGTGCCAGCCGGACCCTCCTGCAGGCATTGGACAAACGCGCGGCTGACATCAAGAATGACATCGAGAATGCACGGAAACTCCTAGAGGATGCACAGAAGCTGAAAGCGGAGCAGGAGCAACGTGCCGAGCAGGCGGTGCGGCAAGCGGCGGAGATCGAAGCCAGCGGCGAGGAGACGGCCCGCCGCATCCGTGAGCAGGCTGTGCAGGAGTTGCGCACGGTCATCGACCGGCGTGAGGCCCAGGTCATGAACCGAATCGCCTTGGCCGAGAAGGCAGCCGTTCGGGAGGTGCGCAATCAGGTGGTCGATCTGGCCGTTGCCACCACCCGTCAGATGCTCCGTGACCGGACGCCCAAAGCGGACGAACCGGATCCTGAGGTCGAGACTGCGATCCAATCCTTGGCGGTCAACCTGCACTAGGACCGCTATGCGGACAGGGCGTCAACCCCCGTCGGTTGACGCCGTCGCGCCTCTTGCCAGTGACCAGGCCAGCGCAATGTCGGCGTTGAACAGCGGCACATCACGCCAGCGTCCACGCATCAGGTAGCTGGGATGGAAGGTTGGCACCACCGGCACATGAGGCAGGAGAGGGCAGGTTTGGAGAGTGCCGCGGAGGGCAAGGAGGCCGGAGCGACGGGCAAGGGCCCAAAGGGGCGTGCGGCCCAGCGCAACAATGGCCTGTGGGTTGTATCGGCGCAGGATGCCGTGCAAATGCGACACCTCTCCGGCGAACAGCGCTCGGCAATAGGCCGATGTGCCAAAGGGTCCAAGCGCTTCGTCCACAGACGTATTCTCACGCCCGGCTTGGCGCCGCGATACAAAGAAGTGCGAAACTTTGTTGTCGGGCGGCTGCAGACGAAACACATTCGCCACCAAGCAGGCACCGCGATCAATGCCGGCCGTGGCCAAGGCCTCGTTAAGCAATTTACCACTTCGTCCGGCGAAAGGGTAACCCAATCGCACCTCGTCGCGCCCTGGTGCTTCGCCGATGAGGGCAAGACGCCCGGTTGTTGGCGGTGATGCTGGAAAGGCATGCTCCACGATTGGCCAGTCTGGTTGATCAGGGAGGACGGGCATCGGACCTTTTAGGTTTTATGATCGGGACTAAATGGAAGGGATATGCGCGCGGCGTTGGCGCCTGCGACGACATTCCCGTCGTCGTCACTCAAGTGGGAGACGTGGCGGTAAGTCAACAGCCAATTGCATGGCAGACCATGTGTGCCGTGCCAGGGGAGCCGGTCGCCCAACACTGGATCGATCGGTTGGACGCAGAGCGCCGGATCGATCGGACTCACTGTTGAGAGTTGCGCGACACCGCTTGTTTCATGCTCGGGCGACGTCGGAGGTTTAGGTTTCGTCGCTGTGCAGCAGTTTGCCGTGGCCGCGGCTATCCTGGCCGCTATGGACGGTCACCCCCTTGGAGCCGACCGGCGTTTTGAGGCACTGCACCGTCGCGTTCCGGATACAGAAGGGTGACGGGCTGCATGGGAATGCGGTCACCACGGCAGACGAGATCAACGCGCTATCACCGATATGGTGACTTCAAAAAAAGGGTACCGTGCATTCGAAGCCTCCCCGAGGCCGCCACGGCTAAACCGAAGAAGCGCGCACCAACGCGTCAACCGAGAGGACCGCGCCGACCGAAAGGGTGTGGACCTCAGAATTGTAGAAATGGATTCAGGAACCGCCCCACAAGTCCGGTCAGGCGTACCGGTGCGCTTGTGACGGTCAGGCATAAGCAATCTGCATCCCGGTCAGCGATCGGACGATGGTCCACACTACCGTCGTGGAATGCAAAGTCGCCGCGCAGGAAATGCCCCATGTCGTCCTGGAATCCACCGGACAGCACCAATGTCATTTCCGTGCCTCGGTGCGTATGCTGCGGCACGGCCATGCCGGCACGGATGCGGATCAGCCGTGCTTTTGGGGCAGCACTGCGATCCAACCCAATATCCAGCTCATCAAGGCCGCGCATGACTGGGTTCCACACAATCTGATGGGCTACCACGCCGACGTAGCTGCGCAGAGGTTGCGGCAAGACCAGATCTTCCGCCTGCACCGATGACGCTGGCACGCGGCGTGGCGCAGGCGGTCCCGTCATCGCGCCATCAAGCTGTGCCAGAACGGCTGCGCGTGCATCCGACGAAACCGTGGTCGGGGCCACATCCTCCAACAACGCGCCACCGATGGCCTCGAAGCCGCTCACCGCGGTGCGACAGGACGGACAGAGCGCCAGGTGCGACGCAACGATCAGTGCTTCCGCCTCGGTTAGACTGCCATCGGCGTAGTCGAGTAAGAGTTCGTCGGAAGGGTGGTGGGTCGGGGCTTTCATACCGGCTCCTTCAGAACCTTGCGCAAACGCTCCAGCGCAAGGCGCAAACGTGATTTTACAGTCCCGAGGGGGATTCCTTTGCGCGACGATATGGCGCTGTGCGGAATATCCTCGAAATACGCCAGGTGCAGCAACTCCGCCTGCTCCGGTGGCAGAGAAGCGATGGCTGCTTGCAAACGTTTGGTCTCTTGTGCCGTTTCAACCATCACATCGGCGGATTCCGGCATCGGTGGCACGAGGGCAGGGTCGTCGGGATCGATCTCCGGCCGGCGTTCGCGCCGGATGCCATCGATTCGCTTATTTCGGGCGATCGTGAATACCCAGGTGCTCGCATTAGCCTGTGCCGGGTCAAATGTCTCCGCACGTCGCCAAACCAGCAACATTGCTTCCTGAACCAGTTCCTCTGCACTGCCCGCATCGGTTCCTAGACGCAGGAGATAGGACTTGAGGCGCGGTGCGAAATGATCAAACAAGGCCGCAAAAGCTTGGCGGTCCCGGGATTGTCCGACGGCCAAGAGCAACTCGTTCAACGGCGCGTTACCTCGAGCGACGCCGGCATTATGCTCGGTCATACTTCGACCCGACTTCGGTGTCTGCCAACCCATCAGAACCAAAAGGCGATGGGGGGTTTGTCTCCGTAGCATGCTAGCCTACTGATGCTCGTTCCCAACAACCAAAAGTGTTACGAGAAAGGATGCCGTGCGGTTCATCGGGTGGCGAGATTTTGCCGACTGGCACCCGGGGCATGCTCCGGCGCGGGAGGGGTGGAAATCCCCTGGGCAGGTGGGCTAGTTTGCGGCCACTCGTTCACGTCAGGTGTTTTCGTCCAACCATGCAGGCTCCAATGTCGTCACGCATCTCGATCGCCCTGGCCCTGTTCGCCTTTGCCGTCGTCGTGCTGCCCGCGCCGGGCAGCTTCGCCCAGAGTGCCGAAGAGATCACCGATCTGGGAACGTTTCAGGATTGGCGGACCTTCAGTTTTCTGGAGGGCGGGAACAAGGTCTGTTACATGCTTAGCGTACCAACCCAGGCACGCCACGGTAATCGTCAGCGCGGTGATATCTATGCGCTGGTCACACACCGGCCCGCCCAGGAGAGTTTCAATGTCGTCAGTTTCATTGCCGGCTATACCTATAAGCCGGGCAGTGAAGTGACGGTGAACATCGGGTCACGCAGTTTCAAGTTGTTCACGGAAGGAGACGGCGCTTGGGCCCGGGATGGCGAGACCGACCGTGCCTTGGTGGCGGCGATCCGTCGTGGCTTGACCATGGAGGTGCGTGGCGAATCATCCCGTGGTACGCAAACGCGGGATACCTACAGTTTGCGGGGTTCATCCTCGGCGCTGGATGCCATCAACCGCGGCTGCAATGTCCAGGGCTGACCCCGTCGATGTCGCTCGAAATTGGCTGAGTGGCGACGGGTGGGGCAGTGTGCGCCTGGAACGGGACCGTCGGCACTGGGAAGGAAGAGCGTAATCATGGGTGGTGGTGGTCACGCGGCGGCGTTTGCGCCGCCTGCGCGGTCGTCTTCAAATGTGACTGACCTTGTCGGCCTCACACGGGACCAATTGGCCGCACGTCTGGCCGAACTTGGGCTGGAAGGGTTCCGGACCGGGCAGGTTTGGCAGTGGCTGTATCACCGCGGTGCCACCAGTTTCGACGCCATGACCAATCTGGCCAAGCCAGTCCGTCGGATGCTTGCCGACTGCTTCCAAATCGGCCGCTTGACTGTGAGCCGTGAGCAGATTTCCGCCGATGGGACGCGAAAATGGTTGCTGCGTACGGACGATGGCCAGGAGATTGAAACGGTCTTCATTCCTGATGAAGACCGTGGCACCCTTTGTATCTCGTCCCAGGTCGGATGCACCCTAACCTGTCGGTTTTGCCACACCGGCACCCAGAAACTCGTCCGCAATCTGTCCGCCGCGGAGATCGTTGGTCAGGTTTTACTGGCGCGCGACCGGCTCGGCGAGTGGCCGGCGTCGACGCAGAACCGCCGGATCACCAACATCGTGCTGATGGGGATGGGCGAACCGCTTTACAATTACGACAATGTCGCGTTGGCACTACGCATCGTGCTGGATGCTGAGGGGATCGCCGTATCGCGCCGACGCATCACGCTTTCCACGTCTGGCGTGGTGCCCATGATGGCGCAATGTGGCGAAGAGTTAGGGGTCAATTTGGCGGTCAGCCTGCATGCTGTCACCGACGATCTGCGCAACCAGCTCATACCCTTGAATCGCAAGTATCCGTTGGATGCATTGCTTACGGCTTGTCGGCTTTATCCCGGTGTCAACAATGCCCGACGCATCACCTTCGAGTATGTCATGCTGCGCGACGTCAATGATTCCGTTGCGGATGCGCGCGCGTTGGTGACTCTTCTCCGAGGCATCCCGGCCAAGATCAACCTGATTCCGTTCAATCCGTGGCCCGGCGCGCCGTTCGAACGCTCAACCGACAGGACCATTGTCAAATTTGCGGATATCGTCAACGCGGCCGGCTATGCGAGCCCTGTGCGCACGCCACGCGGTGAGGACATCATGGCGGCCTGTGGGCAACTGAAGTCAGCCAGCCTACGCGTACGCCATGCTCTGAAAGAAGCAACAGCCACAACCACGGCCGATGCGGCATGAGTCAGTCGAGCGGGCCGGGGCCGGTGCGCGGGCTGGGATCGTCGGTCAGCGTGGCGCCACGCGATTGATCTTGTCGAGCCGGGCAATCAATTCGTTTAGCTGATTGCCGATCTGCCGAACTTCCCCTTGCACTTGATCGATCTCGTTCGGTTCATCGCGCATGGATTCGCGTCGTGCAACCCGGCGTGCTTCTCGCCGAGATTCCCGCCGAACCGACGAGGGCGTTGTAGACCCATTGGTTTTGCCGTTCATCTCAACCGACTCCGCCTGCGGCCGCTTATCCGCGGCCGTCTGCCGTGCGGCAGACCGACGGCGCAGGGCCAATCGCGAGGCTGAGCGTGGTGCCAAGGCGTAGCGTCGACCATTGTCTGACAATGTCCGCCGGTCCGACACACGCGTGGCCACGGTCGATTCCAAATCGGTCATCTGCTTGGTCAACTGCACCTGGCCCTGCTCCACATTGGCCAGTTGTTTGCCGTGTTGGCATTGCTCCTCTTCCAGACGAGTCAACTGCTTGACCTGTCGGCTTTGGCCTTCCTCGATCCGCGCCAGATGGTCATCTCCAGCCGAGCGTACTTCCTCGAGCCGGCCGATTGCTTCCGCCTGGCGGGCGATGGTGTCATTGACCTGGCTGATTGCCTCTTCGACGCGGGTGATATGCTCAGTCTGCCGGTTCAGACTCTGCCCTTGACGATTGTGGCTGGCCTCCAACCGCGCCAAGCGCTCATCAATGCTTTCCAGGAGTGAGAGCAGGCGCTGGAGCTGCGGCTTCAGTTCGTCTGTAGGATTTCGCATGTTCATTATCTTTCGAGCATTCACCAGTGCACTGGAACCGGACGATACACCAACCAGCAAATCCTGCCAACAACCGGCGGCGAAAAAAACGCCCCCGGACGTTGAATTGCGACCGGTTTTCTTGCGTCCCGGACAGAGGGCGGCGACCGGTATCGGGGAAATCTGACGAGTCGTTCGACATCGGCCGGGTAAAGTGCGGGATAAATATCTACTCTTTGACTTTAAACGTAGAGAAAAAAACTGCCAGGTATTGTTGAGCTTGGTTGAAGCAAGTCGTGGGTCGGGCATTCGTGCTGTACGTGCCGCCGGACGCCTTTGACTTGTGGATCTTGGGGATAGGTCGGCTGGAATGGCTGGATTCTTGCCCTGGTACAGACCTACGTTTGACGTTGGAGTGATCGATGCGGCGGCACAGAACATCTTGCGCATACACTCCGGGTCAGCGGCATACGCTCCGGGTCGCTGGACGGAGTGCCAATCATCTCCACGCGTGCGATGGCACAAACGATCGGTTCCCGTTTTTCGTCATCACGCCAGAGTCACTGGGTTGGTGGCCTCGATCAACCGGACTGGATCTGTCCGGTTGATTGGGGCTCGGGGGTTCGATGCGTGCGCTGATGGCGTCTGCCGAGATTGGGAAGGCTGGCTCAAGGAAGCACCCCCGTCCACCGCGGGGCGGCAGCGTCGGTCTTGGTATCGTCGGCCTTGCCAAAAAACCCACGAGCGGTTATCTCTCCCGAACTTTTGAAACGTCACACGCGGGTAGGTTTCGGCAACACTGAATCCGGGCGGTTCGGTGCGACATCTCATCCGGTGTCTGTGCAGGGATGCCTGCGCGGATCATGCCCGCGGCGGATAAACCGGGAACAACAAAGGTCGACCAAATGGCAATGCCCATCTTTACAATGCGCCGGCTGTTGGAAGCCGGCGTCCACTTCGGACACCACACGCGCCGCTGGAACCCGAAGATGCAGTGGTACATCTATGGTGTCCGCAACGGCGTGCACATCATGGACCTTGAGCAGACGGTGCCGATGCTGCATCGGGCGATGACCGCAATTCGCGATGTCGTTGCCGGTGGAGGCCGTGTGCTGTTCGTTGGCACCAAGCGCCAGGCGCAAGAACGGATTGCCGAAGCCGCGAGCAAGTGCGGCCAGTACTTCGTCAATCACCGCTGGTTGGGCGGCATGTTGACAAATTGGAAGACTATTTCGCAATCGATCCGGCGTTTGCGCGAAATGGAAGATCGGTTGGCTGAGCAGAACGTCGGCTTGACCAAGAAGGAGTTACTCCAGTTGACGCGCGAGCGCGACAAACTGGAACGCGCCCTTGGTGGCATCAAGGAGATGGGAGGGCTGCCCGATATCTTGTTCATCATCGATACCAACAAGGAATCCATTGCCGTCAAGGAAGCGAACAAGCTAGGCATCCCGGTGGTCGCGGTGGTGGACAGCAACTCGGATCCAGACGGGGTGACATTCGCTATTCCCGGCAATGACGATGCGCTTCGGGCGATTGACCTTTATTGTGAGTTGATCTCTGGTGCCGTGCTGGATGGTCTGCAGGCGGAAATGGTTGCTGCCGGCATCGATGTCGGTGCTGCGGAAGACATTGCCGACGAACCGTTGCCCGAAGAAGACGGGCACGGTGCGGTTGCGAATGCCGCGGTGGTCGAACCGGCAGCGGCCACATCGGAAGCCTGACGCGGTGAAACGCGCCGAGTGGCGGATTCGGGCGGCGGCTGCCGCACTAGGGGACCGCCCGGACGGTGGCCCCACATTGGGAATTGAGAGTGGACCGCCTTGCCGCTGGCGCGGCACGGCGCAGGCGGTTGACCGCAAAGGCGGAGCAGGGTGACGATATGGCGGAAGTAACGGCGGCGCTGGTCAAGGAGCTTCGGGAGAAGACCGGCGCAGGCATGATGGACTGCAAGAAGGCCCTGATGGAGTCGGACGGGAATCTGGAATCTGCGGTCGACTGGCTGCGCAAGAAGGGTTTGTCGGCGGCAGCCAAGAAATCAGGCCGCGTGGCCGCTGAGGGCCTGATCGCCGTCGACACCAGTGGGCAGGCTGGTGCGATGATCGAACTCAATGCCGAAACCGATTTCGTGGCGCGAAACGAGACGTTCCAAAGCGCGGCACGAACGATTGCCGCTCTGACGCTGGCCTCGGATGGCACGCTGGAGACGGTAAGGGCACTGCCGTTTCCGGGTGCTGATCGATCGGTCGTCGAAGAGCTGACCCATTTGATCGCATCGATCGGCGAGAACATGACTCTGCGCCGATCGGCCCGCCTCAGTGTCGACGATGGCGTGGTCGCCAGTTACGTACATAGCTCACTCGCGCCCAATCTCGGCAAGATTGGTGTCGTCGTCGCCCTCGAGTCGACAGGGAACAGGGAGCGGTTGCTTGAGGTTGGCAAACACCTCGCCATGCACATCGCTGCCGCGCGCCCAGAGGTGGTGTCCATCGAGGCTGTTGATCCGGCAGCCTTAGACCGAGAGCGGAGTGTGCTGGCGGACCAGGCACGGGCCAGCGGCAGGCCTGAGTCGATCATCGAGAAAATGGTCGAAGGCCGGTTGCGCAAATACTACGAGGAAGTTGTGCTGCTTGAGCAGCTGTTCGTCCTCGATGGCAAGAGCCGGGTCAAGACGGTGATTGAAAACCTGGCCACGGAGCTCGGCGTTCCGGTATCCGTGACCAGATTTGAGCGATTTGCCTTGGGTGAAGGGATCGACCGGGCCGAGAGCAACTTTGCCGATGAGGTCAAGGCTGCTACGCGTCAGTGAGCGCTCCGTATGTTAGGCCTACTCGGGCAATCCTTGGGCCGGATTGTTTTGTGAACGACTGGGTGAACCGCCCCGGCATATGCCGTATATTGCGCCGGAATGTCCGCGACTGGTGAACCGAACGGGTGGGTTTGGTGTCGGGCCGATTGGCCATGGGCCAGCGTTCCCGTGCCGTTGCACGGATGAGGGGGATCTCCATGGATGTGGCGGAACCGTCGCAGGCTGGGGCAACGGCCTGTCCCTATCGGCGGGTCCTCCTCAAGGTGTCCGGCGAAGCCTTGATGGGGAAACGGGACTATGGTCTGGATGCGGAAACGCTCGATCGGGTGGCGGGCGATATCCGCACCGTCGTCGAGATGGGTATCCAGGTCTGTCTCGTGGTCGGTGGCGGCAATATCTTCCGCGGCGTCTCGGTTGCGGCCCGCAGCATCGAACGAGCGACAGCCGATTACATGGGCATGCTCGCCACGGTGATGAACTCGCTCGCCTTGCAGAGTGCCTTGGAACGTCAGGGCGTGCACACCCGCGTGCAGTCCGCCATCCCGATGTCGCAGGTCTGTGAACCTTACATTCGCCGACGCGCCGTCCGGCATATGGAAAAGAACCGGGTCGTCATCTTCGCCGCTGGAACCGGCAACCCGTTTTTCACCACCGATACCGCAGCGGCCCTGAGGGCATCGGAAATGGGCTGCAATGCCCTCTTGAAGGGGACCAAGGTCGATGGTGTCTATACGGCGGATCCGAACCAGTTTGCCTTTGCCGAACGACTCGATCGGTTGACGTACCACCAAGTGTTGGCCCGCGACCTTAAGGTGATGGACGCCACAGCGATTTCTCTTGCACGCGAGAATGGAATCCCGATCCTGGTGTTTTCCATCAACAAGCCGGGAGCCTTCGCGGACGTGATGCGGGGCGACGGGCGATTCACCATCATAGCGGATGAGGATAGAGGTGTCTGATCCAGACCTAAGCGATTACCAGCGCCGCATGGATGGCGCCCTGGAGGCCTTGCGCAAGGAGTTTGCCGGCTTGCGGACAGGGCGAGCATCGGCAAGCCTGCTTGAGCCCATCGTCGTCGAAGCCTATGGCAGCCATTTGCCGTTGCCCCAAGTCGGCACGATCAATGTGCCCGAACCACGGCTGATCACCGTGCAAGTTTGGGACCGCAGCATGACCAAGGCGGTGGAAAAAGCGATCCGTGACTCCGGTCTGGGGCTCAATCCGCAGGCTGAAGGGCAACTGATCCGTGTGCCGATTCCGGAGCTCAACCAGGAGCGTCGTCAGGAGCTGAGCAAGGTGGCGGCAAAGTACACTGAGCAAGCGCGGGTTGCGGTGCGCAATGTTCGGCGTGATGGTATGGATCACTTGAAGAAGCTGGAAAAGGCTAGTGAAATCAGTCAAGACCAGCACAAGGCCCTTTCGGAAAAGATCCAAGGCATGACCGATGGGCATATTAAGAAAATCGATGAGATGTTGAGTGTAAAAGAAAAGGAAATAATGCAGGTTTGAGGAAATGGTGAAGGGGTCGGAGCGCGTGTTCGAGGAGGTGCCGAGGCATGTTGCGGTCATCATGGACGGGAACGGTCGCTGGGCCCGGGCACGCGGTATGCCGCGCATTTTTGGTCACCGCCATGGGGTCGAGGCGGTACGCCGCACCGTTAGGGCTGCGCACGATCTCGGCATCGCTTACTTGACGTTGTTCAGTTTCTCCACCGAGAACTGGCGTCGACCGGACGAGGAAGTCAACGAGCTTATGCATTTGTTGCGCATCTATCTGCGCAGCGAGTTGGCAGAACTGCACAAATCTGGTGTTTGCCTGCGCATGATCGGTGATCGTCGCCAACTGCCGAGGGATGTGGTGGCATTGGTGGAGAATGCGGAAGCATTGACGGCGGACAACAAGGAGATCACCGTCGTTATGGCGTTGAGTTACGGAGGCCGCCAGGATATTGTCAATAGCGCCCGAGAACTGGCGATGGATGTTGCCGAAGGGCATCTGAAACCGTCCGAGATTGACGAGGCCGTCTTTGAGAGTCGGTTAGCCACGGCGCAAATCCCCGACCCGGATATGTTGGTCCGGACCAGTGGCGAAAAACGCATCAGCAATTTCCTCCTGTGGCAATGCGCCTATGCAGAGTTGGTGTTTGTTGATACCTATTGGCCAGATTTTACCAAGCAACACTTGGAAGATGCGATCGAGGAGTTCCAACGCCGTGAACGGCGATATGGTGCCGTTGTCGGAACCCGGTCGTGAGAACGCGCTGCCGCTTCGACATGAACTGCCACTCCGGATTGTGTCCTCTCTTGTCCTCGGCCCGGCGGTGGTTGTCATCCTCAGTTTGGGAGGTCTGTTTTTTCAGGCATTCATCGTCATCGGATCGTTGATCGCGATGCAAGAGTGGTTGGCCGTCGTGCGGCGCGTGCAGCGGCGCCAAGTTTGGGCGATCTGGGCTGGCCTCGGTGTGGTGTGGAGCCTGCATGCAGCCGGATTTTCCTACAGCACGCTCCTCACTGCGATTGGCATCGGCCTATTGGCCGGGATGATGGCGCGCCACCGTTATGTAATCGACCGTTTTTGGCTCGGGGTCGGCGTTCCGTATTTGGTGGTCAGTGGTGTTTCATTGATTTGGTTGCGCAGCCAACCGGACGTCGGTTTTACCGTGACGCTGTATCTGTTTCTCGTGATCTGGGCCTCGGATATTGGGGCTTATGTACTGGGCCGGGTGTGTGGCGGCGTGCGCCTCTTCCCGGCGATCAGCCCTCAGAAAACCTGGTCGGGTTTGGCCGGCGGCTTACTCTGCGCCGCCGGCACAGGGGGAGCGGTGGCCGTATCAACCGGGGTGTACTCGCCGCCCCTCGCCGCTGCCGTTGCCGTTCTCTTGGCTCTGGCCGGGCAGGCTGGTGATTTGTTCGAGTCCAGCCTGAAACGCCGCTATCAGGTCAAGAATAGTGGAGTCCTGATACCAGGGCACGGTGGACTGCTTGATCGGGTTGATGCACTGATCGCTGCGGCACCGGTGCTTGCCATCCTCCATGCTACAGGTGGTTTTGCCGCGTCATGACAGTTTCCGCCGCTACGAAATCGGACCAAGCCGAAGATTTTCCGTCGTCCACGGCCGCGACGCCGGCGAGACGGCGTGTCACCATTCTGGGATCGACAGGGTCGGTTGGCCGCAGTACCGTGGAGTTGGTCCAAGCTCACGCCGACGCCTACTCCGTCGAGGCCTTGACGGCGCATCGCAACGTCGACGTTCTGGCCGAACAGGCATTGGCGTTGCGTCCGGCGATCGTCGTGGTGGCTGACGAATCCTGCTATGGCGCACTCAAGGCAGCCCTGTCCGGAACCGGCATGGAGATTGCCGCCGGAGCGCGGGCGGTGGTCGAGGCCGCCGAGCGTCCGGCCGACTGGGTCATGGCCGCCATTGTTGGCGCGGCTGGTCTGCCGCCCACACTGGCCGCCGCGCGGCGTGGTGCCACTGTGGCCTTCGCCAACAAGGAGTGCCTGGTCTGCGCCGGTCCGCTCATGATGGACCTGGTGGCGCGCAGCGGCGCGACGTTGCTGCCGGTCGACAGCGAACACAACGCGATTTACCAGGTGTTCGACTTTTCCCGGCGTAGCATGGTTGAACGCTTGGTGCTCACCGCGTCCGGCGGACCGTTCTGGTCCCTCGACAGAGCCGCTATGGCCAATGTCGGACCAGAACAGGCGGTTGCCCATCCGGTCTGGGCCATGGGCGCGAAGATTTCCGTCGACAGCGCCACCATGATGAACAAGGGTCTTGAGATCATCGAGGCCCATTTTTTATTCGGCATGCCGGAGGAGCGCATCGATGTGGTCGTGCACCCACAGTCGGTCATCCACAGCATGGTTGAGTACATCGATGGCTCGGTGTTGGCGCAGCTCGGCACCCCGGACATGCGCACGCCGATCGCCTATACGCTGGCATGGCCGGACCGGCAGCGGGCGCCGGCACGGCGTTTGTCGCTGGTCGAGGTTGGCCAGCTTACCTTCGAACCGCCCAGGCCAGATCGCTTCCCCGCATTGCGGCTTGCCCGCGACGCCTTGCAAAGCGGCGGCGGGGCGCCAACTATCCTCAATGCTGCGAACGAAGTCGCGGTGGCGGCGTTTCTGAACCGATCGATCGGCTTCCTGGATATCGAACGGGTGGTCGAAGCGACGCTGTCTTTTGTGCCGCCCGCGACGCCGAAGAGCTTGGACGACGTCATGGCGTTGGACCAGTCGGCTCGACGGGCAGCGCGGCGGTTTGTTGGTTAGGGCATGGTCCCCACGGTCCTACAGGGACCGGGTGCTCTGGTCCTGTGGGTGATATATCTGTCGATCGTTGGCGCGGATTGATGCAGTTCGCGCCAACGATGGTTTCTGGAGCACGTGCCCGGTCCATGGCTCGGGGGCGGTGTTCTGGACTGTTGAGGCCGGTGCAGATCGCCGTGGCAGGTCGACCAGGCCTGGGCGGGAGGAGCACTGGATCGGACTTGGCCGACCCGTCGACCGGGCCGGTACGACACGCCCCAAAGAGAAAGGTGGAAGGGCATGGAACTCCTCGGCGGCCTGTGGGACTACGCGATTCCGTTTTTGATCGTTTTGACCATTCTTGTGTTCGTTCATGAACTCGGCCATTACTGGGTCGCGCGGCATTTTGGCGTAAAAGTGGAGGCGTTTTCTTTCGGTTTCGGACCAGAGCTTTTCGGTTTGACCGATCGCAGTGGAACACGCTGGAAATTCAGCGCCGTACCGCTCGGTGGCTACGTCAAGATGTTCGGCGACTCGTCCGCCGCGAGTACGCCCGGCAGTCACTTGGAAGAGATGTCGGCGGAAGACCGTGCTCTGTCCTTCCACCACAAGCCAGTCGGTCAGCGCACACTAATCGTGGCGGCTGGTCCGGCCGCCAATTTCCTCTTTTCCATCGTCGTTTTGGCCGGTTTGTTTACAGTCTACGGCCAGCCCTACACGCCGCCGGTGGTTGCGGAGGTGCGCGACGGCAGTGCGGCGGCGGTGGCCGGTTTCGAACCGGGGGATGTGATTCGCAGCATTGATGGCACTCCGGTAGACCGGTTCGAAGCCGTACAGCGTATTGTCCAGTTGTCTGCCGGCGTCAGCCTCGCCATCGAGGTCGAACGGGACGGCCGGCTCGAGACGTTGGTCGCAACGCCGGCCCGGGCCGACCGAACCGACCGGTTCGGCAATTCCCACAGCGTCGGTCTGCTCGGCATCACGGGTGAAGGGGCGGTGGCTTATCAGCGCCATGGTCCTTTGGCTGCAATAACGCACGCGGCCTCCGAAACCTGGTCGCTCACGGTGGGGACGTTGACCGCACTTGGGCAGATGCTCTCTGGGACGCGAGGCACTGAGGATCTGGGAGGGCCGTTGCGCATTGCTCAGATGTCCGGAGAGGTCGCACAATCTGGAGTTGTCGCACTGATCTGGTTCATGGCCATCCTTTCGATCAACCTCGGCCTCATCAATCTATTCCCCATCCCTTTGCTCGACGGCGGTCACCTTTTGTTCTATGTGATCGAAGCGTTACGCGGTCGACCTTTAGGCGAACGCGCCCAAGAATACGGTTTTCGACTCGGTTTGGCTTTGGTATTAACCCTTATGTTATTTGCAACTTGGAATGACTTGGTTCAACTGCGGGTGGTGGAGTTCTTTACGGGCTTTGTCTCGTAAAACTCGTGATGATTGGGGGGCAGTCTTGGGCGGCACTAAAAAAAATCATGTATTCGTTCCGACTCTGCTCTTGACGTTGACGTTGGGCATGCTCGGATACGGCGAGATTGGCCATGCCCAGACGACTGGGATTTCTCCCAGCGTGGCCGAACTGTCCGGTGCCGGCCCGATTGCCGACATCCGCATCGAGGGCGTGGAGCGGATCGATCCGGCGACCGTCCGGTCTTATCTGCGGGTTCTGGAAGGCGATGCATTCGATCCGGTGGCGATCGATGAGTCGCTCAAAGCCCTGTTCGCCACAGGCCTATTCGCCGATGTTGTGTTCCGGCGCGACGGCGACGATCTTGTTCTCACGATCGTTGAAAATCCGATCATCAACCGCATCGCCTTTGAGGGCAATCAACGGATCGACGATGAGCAGCTCAGCGCCGAGGTTCAACTGCGCCCGCGTGTCGTCTATACCCGGACGCGGGTGCAGGCCGATGTGCAGCGTATTCTCGAGGTATACCGACGGAGTGGTCGGTTCGCTGCGACGGTCGACCCTAAAGTGATTGAACTGGATCAAAATCGGGTCGATCTTGTGTTTGAGATCGACGAGGGACCCCGTACGGGCATCCTGCGGATCAACTTCATCGGCAATTCCGCATTCAGTGACGGGACACTGCGCGGCCAAATCCAGACCAAGGAAAGTCGCTGGTATCGTTTCCTCACTGCCGATGACACGTATGATCCCGACCGCATTGCCTTTGACCGTGAGCTTTTGCGCCGGTTTTATTTGTCCGAGGGATACGCGGATTTCCGGGTTGTGTCTGCCGTTGCTGAATTGGCTCCGGACCGGGAAGGTTTCATCGTCACCTTCACGGTTGAAGAGGGGGATCGCTACCAGTTCGGTGTTGTCGACGTCGCCAGCGGTCTGCGCGGCCTCGAAGCGGACAGTATCCGCGACGCGGTCGTATCTGAGGCCGGCGACTGGTACGACGCCAATGAAGTGGAAGAGTCGGTTACAGCACTCACGGCAGCCGCCGAAGCACAGCAATTTCCTTTTGTTGAGGTTCGTCCGCGGATTCAGCGCGATCGGGAAGAGTTGCTGATCAACGTGACCTACGAAGTGCTTGAAGGTCCACGTATTTTCATCGACCGGATTGATATCACCGGTAATACGCGCACCTTGGACAAAGTCATCCGCCGGGAACTGACGGTTGCGGAAGGTGATCCGTTCAATCGCAGCCGGCTGAGCCAATCCGAGCGGAGCGTTCGTGATTTGGGATACTTCGAACGGGTCACCATCACGTCGGAGCCAGGGATCGACCCGGATCGTGCGGATATCGAGGTCAATGTTGCCGAGCAGGCGACCGGTGAACTGTCGTTCGGTGCCGGTTTCTCGACCAATGACGGTGCCTTGGGCGACTTCTCTCTTCGTGAACGGAATTTCCTCGGCCGAGGCCAGGACGTGCGCATTGGTGCGACCTTGTCGGGTCGGCGCCAGGAATATGACTTCAGCTTTACGGAACCCTACTTCCTAGATCGCGATTTGTCCGCGGGCTTCGACGTGTTCCGCATTACGCGTGACAACCAGGACGAAAGCTCGTTCGACGAGCAGAGCCTCGGGTTTGGCATCCGGTTCGGGTATCCGCTCACCGAGCGGCTCCGCCAGCGCGTTTCCTATGGCTGGTCGATCCGGGAGATCACCGATGTTGGGTCCGATGCATCGCGGTTGATCCGCGACCAGGAAGGTGAGCGAACCGTTTCGGAAGTCTCTCAGGAGCTGTTCTATGATGCTAGAGACAGCCGACTGCGACCAACGTCTGGATACTATGCCCGTCTCAGCACTGGGGTGGCTGGTCTGGGGGGGGATGTCCAGTACTTCAGGGCAGAAGCCGAGTCCGGTTTTTTCGTTTCGTTGCTGACGGACATGGTCCTTTCGGTCTCGGCCGAAGTGGGCCAGATCGTTGGGCTGGGGCAGGATGTCAACATCAGCGACCGGTTTTTCCTGGGTGGCGACAGTCTGCGTGGTTTCGAAGTCGGGGGTGTCGGGCCGCGTGATCTCGATACCGACGACTCGCTCGGTGGCAACCAGTTCGCCCGTGGATCGGTGGAACTAAGCTTTCCGTTGGGACTGCCAGACGAATTCGCTTTGGCCGGTCACGTATTCACCGATGCTGGCTCGCTGGCGCAACTCGACGGCTCGGCGGTCAATGTGGTCGATGAGCACGCCCTACGTCTGGCCAGTGGAGCCGGTGTGTCGTGGCGATCGCCTTTTGGTCCGATCCGGCTCGACTTCGTTGTGCCGTTTGCGAAAGAAGATTTCGACAAGGATGAGCGGGTGCGGTTCAGTTTTGGGACGCGGTTCTAGAACCAGACTACCGTGATGGAACCAAGGCAGATTGCGCTGTTTGTTCAAGGGGTGGCACGTCGACACCATGGAACGCTCGACCCCGTCCGTCGGCGGCGCTCCAAGAGGAGATAAGCGTGAATTTCTGCCGGGTTTGGCTTGTTATCGGTGTTCTATGCACAGTGTTTCTGGGATCGGTTGTACCGACCGAGGCGGAGCTCAAGGCTCCTGTTATCGCGGTGGTGGACGTGCAGATGATCCTTCAGCAATCGGCTGCATCGCAGAGCATCCGCGCCGCCATAGCAGTCCAGCGTGAAACCTATGCTCGGGAAATCGCCGAGCAGGAAACACAGTTGAGAGATGCCGAGCAGGCGTTGGCGCTC
This sequence comes from Azospirillaceae bacterium, assembly GCA_028281465.1. Taxonomy (GTDB): domain Bacteria; phylum Pseudomonadota; class Alphaproteobacteria; order Azospirillales; family Azospirillaceae; genus JANQJV01. Next base: position 74,569 of record JANQJV010000345.1, read on the forward strand.
GATCGGGCCACGCTCGGCGAACAGGCGTTCATCGAGCGCCGGCGGGAATTTGAGCGCCGCATCACGGATGTGCAGCGGGCTGCGCAGCGTCGGAAACAAGCTCTGGATCAGGCCTTCAATCGCGCCATGACGACGGTACGCCAGACCTTGCTTGAGACTGTTGCGGCCGTTGCCCAGGACTCCGGTGCGAATGTGGTTTTGTCCAAGCAGCAGGTCATCATCATTGAAAAGACGCTGGACATCACGAGTGTCGTTCTCGAGCGGCTCAATCGTGCTTTGCCGGAGGTGGCCGTCGAGATCGAACCAGGCTGAGGCGGGGGCGGTACATTTGTGCGTCACGGTGCTGCAAGTCGGTGGGCGCTCACCAGGCTGCACCTGGTTTGCGGATGCCAGGAGATCACCGATCGCCGCGGATGCCGGTGCTGCCGATTGATCCGGGGCATCAAATCAGGCAAAACCAGAGTAAATGCCGGGCTGGCCGGTGGAATCATGGCGTGGGTCTGTGCGCCGTACGGCTGTACGTCGTATGAGGGTAGCGAGGGCGATGAACGATAACGTGCAAGACGTCGATGGAAAGCAGTTCGAGATCGGGCGGGTGATGGAGATGATCCCGCACCGCTACCCGATGCTCATGATCGACCGTGTGATCGACGTCGTGGTCAATGTCAGCGCTGTCGGCGTCAAGAACGTCTCCATCAACGAACACTATTTCCAGGGCCATTTTCCGCAACGTCCGGTGATGCCCGGCGTTTTGATCATTGAGGCGATGGCCCAGACCGCAGCCGTGCTGGTGGTGGCGACGTTGGGGCCTGAGTCGGAAGGCAAGTTGGTCTATTTCATGAGCGTCGACGATGCTCGGTTCCGCAAGCCTGTCGTGCCCGGGGATACAGCCCATATCCATGTGACCAAGCTACGGCACCGCGGCAATGTTTGGAAGTTCCGTGGCGAGGCATGGGTGGGGGACACCTTGTGCGCGGAAGCCACATATGCGGCGATGATTCTGGATCGGGCATGAGCGTCACGGTGCATCCGAGTGCCGTCGTTGAGGACGGCGCTGAGTTGGGCACGGGGGTGGTCATCGGACCGTTCTGCTGTGTTGGACCCCACGTGCGTTTGGGTGACAACGTCACGCTGCATTCCCATGTCGTGATTGCGGGGCGTACCACGATCGGATCGGACTGCGCGATCTTTCCCTTCGCATCGATCGGCATGGTGCCTCAGGATCTCAAGTTCCGGGATGAACCATCGCAACTGATCATCGGTCGCGGCAATCGCATTCGCGAATATGTGACGATCAACCCCGGTACGGCCGGCGGCGGCATGACGACACGCATCGGCGATCATTGCCTTTTCATGATCAACGCCCACGTCGCCCATGACTGCCTCCTGGGTGATCATGTCATCCTATCCAACAACGCCACGTTGGCTGGCCACGTCACAATTGGTGACTTTGCCATCTTGGGTGGCCTGTCGGCTGTCCACCAGTTTGTGCGCATCGGTGCTCATGCCATGATTGGCGGCATGTCCGGTGTCGAACATGATGTCATTCCGTTTGGTCTGGTCATGGGCGAACGGGCCCGGCTTTCCGGGTTGAATCTGATTGGCCTGGAACGCCGGGGTTTCAGTCGTGACGATATCCGTACCCTGCGCGCGGCCTATCGTATGCTGTTTGCGCCAGAGGGGACGCTGATGGAGCGCCTAGACGAGGTGGCGAACGCCTATGGCGGTCATCGCCATGTCGATGATCTTTTGGTCTTTCTACGCGAGAAAACGTCCCGGTCCATCACGCAGCCGCGTGTCTGACCGTGTCTGGGGTGTTGGCCATCCTGGCTGGTGCGGGCACCCTGCCGCGGCGTTTGCGTGAGGCCGTGCAGGCGTCCGGTCGTCAGGTGGTTGTGGTCGCCTTCGAAGGACAAACGGACGTCGAAACGACAGCGGGTGTGGTGCACTTGTGGACCCGTCTCGGCGCCGCTGGCCGAGTTCTAGAATGGCTGCGTGGCCAGGGTGTCAGTGATCTCGTGTTTGCCGGCCCGATCCACCGGCCGTCGTGGCGGGAGCTTTGTCCAGACTGGCGGGCCACGGCTTTTCTCGCTAAGACCGGGGTTTATGCCTTGGGTGACGACGGTCTTTTGAAGGCGATCGGCCGCGGTCTGGAGGAAGAAGGCTTTCGGATCGTTGGAATCCATGATGTCTTGGCAGACCTGCTCACACCGCCAGGCCATTTGGCCGGCCCGATTCCGGACGACGTGGCCTGCCGGGATATTGAGCGCGGCACGGAGGTGGTGCGCGGGGTGGGGCGACTGGACGTTGGGCAAGCGGCCGTGGTGCAGCAGGGACTGGTGCTTGGGATCGAGGCAATCGAAGGGACCGATGCCTTAATCGACCGCTGTGCTGGCCTGCATCGCGGTGGGCCGGGTGGTGTTCTGGTCAAACTCAGTAAACCTCAGCAAGACCATCGGCTCGACCTTCCGACCGTTGGGGTCACGACCATCGAACGCGCGTATGCGGCGGGGTTGCGTGGTGTGGCGGTTGAAGCCGGCCGCAGTCTGCTGGTTGATGCGGAGCGGTCGTGCGAGATGGCGCAGCGCTTGGGTCTATTCCTGATCGGTCTCGCTCTCGAGACGGACCCATGACGGTGCGGCGGACGGGACCAAGCGTCTTTCTGATCGCTGGCGAGCCGTCCGGTGACAATCTGGGCAGTCGTCTGGTGGCCGCGCTGTCTCGGGCGACCGTGGGGGCTGCGCGCTTCCATGGCGTCGGTGGTCCGCGCATGATTGCCCAGGGTTTGGACTCATTGTTCCCGCTTGACGACCTGGCTTTGTTCGGCGTGTTCGAATTGTTGCCGAAGCTGCCCAATCTGGCCCGCCGACTGGCGCAGACGGTGGAGGCGATCCACGACCTTCAGCCTGATGTGGTGGTCACGATCGACTCACCCGGCTTTTGTTTTCGGGTCGCCAGGCGGCTGCGGGCTGCCGGTGGGAACACGGCGTGCATCCCGCTCATTCACTATGTGGCGCCGACTGTTTGGGCTTGGCGGCCGGAGCGGGCTGCCAAGGTCGCGGCACTCTACGACCATTTGCTTGCCTTGCTGCCGTTCGAGCCGCCCTATTTCGAGCGTGAAGGTCTTCCCTGTACGTTCGTTGGCCATCCGGTGATCGAGACCGGTGCGGGCCATGGGAACGGTGCGCGGTTTCGCCGTCGCTATGGCCTTGGTGAAGCGACGACGCTGATCACGGTTCTTCCCGGCAGCCGGCAGTCGGAAGTCAAGACTCTTCTGCCAATTTTCCGCAGCACGATCGCGATGCTCAAGGGTGCTGGCGATGATTTGGCCGTGGCCATACCAACCGTACCGCAGGTGGCCGACCGTGTCCGGATGGCAACGGCTGGCTGGCCCTTACGCACCCTTGTCACGATGGATGATAACGACAAGTACGACGCCTTTGCCGCCTCCCGGGCCGCGGTTGCGGCCTCCGGCACGGTGGCGCTCGAACTGGCTTTGGCCGGTGTGCCGAATGTGATCGCTTATCGCCTGCATCCGATCACGGTGTGGCTCTACCGGCGTGTCATCAAGGTCCGTTTCGCCAATCTGGTCAACATCATGCACGATCGCGCCGTGGTGCCCGAACTGCTTCAGGAGAACTGTCGGCCGAGCAAGCTGGCAGCGGCACTCGCCGAGTTATTGGTCGACGAGGCGGCAGGGCGCCGGCAGCGTGCCGGCTTCACAGACGTGGCCGATTGGCTCGGTGTTGGTGGGGCGTCGCCAAGCGAACGGGCGGCCGAAACTGTGCTGGCCGTCCTAGATCGCCACCGAAGGTGACACGCCAGTGCGCGGATTCCGTCGGCCGGGTAAATGGGAGGATCGGCGCGGTCGTTGCCCTGGTGGAACAACAAACACGCCTCCGCGGACGGTGACAATTGGTGGGTTGGGGGCCCGCGGCGGCGGCATTGTCCTGGACGAACCGCAGCGGCTGTACGTTGCCGATGCTTTGCCAGGGGAAACCTGTTTGGTCCAGCCCGAGAGCCGGCGCGGCGACGGTTGGACCGCCCGAGTGCTTGATCGCCTGACAGACAGTCCGGACCGCGTCGCGGCACGCTGTCGGCACTTCGGCCAATGCGGCGGCTGTCAAGCCCAGCACCTCTCCCCGCCGGCCTATACGTCGTGGAAGCGGGAACTGGTGGTTACGGCTTTTCGTCAGGCCGATCTACCGACCGCGTGTATCGGTTTGCTGGCGATGCCCGTGGCCGGGATGCGCCGCCGCGTGCGGCTCGTGGCGCGCCGGCACGGAACGAACGTGCGTTTCGGGTTCCAGGCTTTTTCCAGCCACGTCGTTGTCGATGTGGCGGAGTGTCCTGTCATGCGGGCCGATGTATGGCCTGTGGTGACACGGTTGCGACCGATTCTGCCAGCCTTGTTGACGGATGGACGGGCACTGGATGTGGCCGTTCTCATGACTGATACCGGCGCCGATGTGCTCGTGATCGGTCCCGGTTCGCTTGGTCTGGAGGCGCGAGAAGCCTTGGCAACGGCGGCGCAGGCCGGCGATTGGGCGCGGGTTTCCTGGCAGTCGGAGGAGGCTGTAGCGCCGGAGCCGGTGTGCTGCCGGCATACGCCGGTCTTGACGTGGGGCGGGACACCGGTCGAGGTGCCCCCTGGTACCTTTGTTCAAGCCAGTGCCGAAGTCGAGGCGTCGCTTCTGGCGCTGGCCGTCGAGGCGACGGGTTCGGCGCAAACCGTGGCTGATCTTTATGCCGGATGCGGCTCGTTCAGTTTTGCCCTGGCGGCTGTCGGTCGGCATGTTCATGCCGTGGACCGCAACGCTGCCGCCATCGCTGCGGTGCGGCACAGTGCCGGGATGTGGTCGCGTCCCCTGACTACGGAATGCCGCGACCTGGTGCGTCGGCCGCTGAGTGCCGCTGAATTGAACCGCTTCGATGCCGTCGTGCTCGACCCACCGCGCGCAGGGGCTGCGAATCAAGCGGCGGAATTGGCCCGTTCGGCCGCGCCCGTGGTGGTCTCGGTGTCGTGCCGGCCGGCGACGGCGGCGCGTGATGCTGCCACCCTCGTGGCTGGCGGATACCGACTGGTCTCGGTGACGCTGTTTGACCAGTTTGTCTGGTCGCCACATGTCGAGCTGCTTCTTGTGCTGCAGCGATCTTGATGGACCAGAGGCTAGTCGGCTGTGGATGTCGGTCCGGTGATGGTGAGTTCAGACTCGCCCGTGTTAGCGGCAGTGTCTGGTGCAAAGGCTCGGACAAACACTGTAGCGGCAGGCGGAACCGTTGCTCGGCAGGTGGCGGCGGTCCATCCGACCACGCGGCCAGCGCCCATGCCGCGGCCATGACCCATTGCCGCGACCGACGGCACTGTGATCACGCCCTGTGGTCACGCCCTGTGGTCCCTGTGGTCACGCCATGAACAGGAGGAGGCACTTTAGATAGGCCGTTTCAGGCAAGTGGGGATGCACCGGGTGGTCGGCACCGGCGCCAGCACAGCGGATGATACGCCCAGACCGGCCGGCGTCATTCAGGCCGCGCGCCACGGCATCGCCAAAGGTCTCGGGCGTGATCGCGTGGCTACAGGAGGTCAGGCAAAGGAAACCACCCGGCGCGACCAGACCGGCGGTCCGGCACGCCAGTTTGCGATAGGCCCGAGTGGCAACGGGTACGTCCTTACGGGACTTGGCGAAAGCCGGTGGATCGGCCACTACGATATCGAAGCGCTGGCCGTCCGTGGCCATCTGATCGAGCGCAGTGAATACATCTGTCTTCAGGAACCGGCAGCGATCCGCGATCCCATTCGCCGTGGCCGCCTGCTCGGCGAGAGCCAGGGCGACGGCGGAGCGATCGATGCCGATGATCCTGTCGGCGCCCGCTCGGGCGCACCGCACCGCGAAACCGCCCGTGTGGGTGTAGAGGTCAAGCACACGGCGGCCGGTGGCCAGAGTCGCAACAGCGCTGCGGTTATCCCGCTGATCGAAGAACCAGCCGGTCTTCTGGCCGCTGCTGAGGTCAGCGAAGAAGCGCGCATCGTCCTCCAACACGGGATGCGCTGATGGCGGTTTCCCGCGAAGCACCTCGACCCGATTGCCCAAGCCCTCCAAACTGCGCGCCGCGCTGTCGGCACGCAGCACCACTGCTTCCGGAGCAACCACCCGGTCGAGAGCATCCAGAATCGATGGCAGCAGGTGGTCCATGCCAGCACTGTTCGGTTGCACGACGACCGTACCGTCGAAACGGTCGATGACCAGTCCGGGCAAGCCATCCGCCTCGGCATGCACCAGCCGGTAGTAGGGAGCGCGGAAGCAGTGTTGGCGCAAGCTGTGCGCTCGTTCCAGATGCCGCAGCAGGAATTCCGTATCGATCCGCTGTGCCGCGTTCCGGTCCAGCACACGGGCCGCAATCAAACTATGTGGATTGAAGCTGGCAACACCCAAGGCACGGCCGTCGGAGCCGATTACGGTCACCGGTGTGCCGGGAGAAAGCCGACGGGCCGCGTCGTCCATGCAGATTTCATTGGAGTAGAGCCAAGGATGGCCACTCCGCAGCCTCTTGTCGCGTCCGGGCAGGCAGCGAATGCATGGGCGCATCTCTGGGATGTCGCTCATGGCATTGATCGGTGACTACACCGAATGGGGACTTGGTGAGTCATTACCGCTTCCTTAATCTCACGCCCAATGAACATCAATGCGGTCGTCGTCACGGGGGCGGGTACACATATCCGCAACACCACCGACGGGTATGGCCCGGGCGGTCTCGCCCGCGATTCGCGCCAACTCGAGGTCAATGCCGAAGGGCCGTTCAACATCCTCGTCGGCTCCAGCCTGACCTCGTTCACTCTAAGCAACACCCGTGGCGAGACGGTCGCCCTCGGCAGCACCGGCACAACACCGCGTACGGTCCCGGTCGCTTTGGCGCCGGATACTTATTCCCTGTTGATCTCGCAGCAGGTTCCCGGGCAGATCGGCCGCCCCTACGACATCAGTCTGATGCCGCAAAGCACGGCGACCGTGACAACAGAAGGCGGCGTGCTGCGCGGCTCTATCGCCCCCACGGCCCTGCGCATCGGGCCGGTGCAGAGCCATACGGTGCAGGTATTGGAAGACGGCGACTACCGTTTCACGCTGACCCTGCCGGACGCGGCGTTCAGCCTGCGCGACGCAGACGGTCGAACCGTGGTGTCGGGCCTGTCGGGCTTGCCGACCAGGGATGCGGAGGACACTGGGCCCGAGATGGTCGGCCTGGCGCCCAAGGATAGCCTGGAGTCGCCATTTCCCCAATCCGTCGAGGCGACGGTGGCAGCCGGGCGCTATACGGTAGAGATCGTGCCGCGTAGCCTTGAGACATCCGCCGCCTTCGCCTTGGAGGTAATGCCAGTCGACGGGGCGACGCCGACGCAGTCGGCCGCAGTCGAGCGCATTCTTCAGGAACGCGCGCGCCGCACCACCGCCCGGACGGAGGCGGAGGACACCGCCGCCCTGGACCGCCTGCGTGGCTTGTTTTCCCGGCTTGCTCCCAATGCGGTCGGGACGACCGTCGCAGATGGCACATCGTTCGGCCTCACGCCTGTCGGCAGCACGCTTGATCTGCTGGTATAGGATCGGCCGGTGGCGGATCACTCCGGCACGTATCCTTTCCGGCCCATGCAGCGGGCGAACATGATTTGACGGTACTCGTATTGCGGGGTTTCCGGACCGGGCCGGCGTGGGTATCCACGCAACCGCATGAGCACGCTTACCTCTTCGGTGCATGCATCCTGCGCAATTCGGATCGGGTCGCCATCGGCTTCCCACACGATCGGTGTGTCGCCGGACGAGCCGCACGCCGCGACCAGCAGAACCGTACCCAGCATTAGGGGCAAAGGAGCACGCATGACCAGCCTCCGCGCCGCCACGCTCCGAACAGGGCAAGGGCAGCTCCTGTCCGCCGTTCGGGCAAATCTCTGCAATGCCCTCCTATCCTGTTAGCGGTAACGTTTGGTTAATCACGCACACAGACGTGCGGTCGCGACCACCCCGCCGTCGGCGGCGAAACCCGCTAAAGTCTCGAAGCTTCCGTAAGCGAGCGCGTTGGCCGTTACCGGATTGCCAGATGCGCCTAGCCGACCGTAGAAGGTCTGGGCGGCCTCGTTCCAAGGTTGTGCCACCCACCATAGGAAACACCCGCCGCGGTCGCGAATGTCCCTGGCAACCGTCGCCACCAGCTGACGGCCCAGGCCGCGGCGGCGGGCATCCGCGTCGACATAGAGATCGGCGATGTAGGCGCCCCGCGCGGCATGGCTGGGTTCGTAAGCGTCGTGGTAAAGCGAATAGCCGGCCACGACATTGTCCATGAAACCGACCAGCAATCGGAAGGCCGGCGATGGGCCGAAGCCGTCGCAGAGCATCGTTTTGGCATCGAAGTTGCCCGTGAGGTCGCCGTGCAACAAGCGCATGGCCTGCACCAAGGGCACGAGAGCCGGAACGTCGTCCGGTGTCGCCGGGCGCACCCGCAGCATCAGTTCACCACCACGATACGCGGCGGCGGACGACGGGCGGTCTGTGGCGCGTCCGGCCGCACCTGATCCCATACCCGTTCGGCCACATACCGATAGAGCTTTGCGTGGGGACCATCCGGTTGGGTGGCAACGATGGGGGTGCCCGCGTCGGATGTGACCCGAATTTCCAGGTCGAGCGGCACGCCTCCGAGAAACTCCATCCCGAGTTGCTCGGCTTCGCGCCGGGCCCCGCCATGGCCGAAGATGTCGGCGCGATGGCCACAGTTCGGGCAGATGTAGGTGCTCATATTCTCGACGATACCAAGCACCGGCACATCCACCTTGCGGAACATGTTCAACCCCTTGCGCGCATCCAAGAGTGCCAGGTCTTGTGGTGTGGACACAATAACGGCACCAGCCAGCGGAACCTGTTGTGCCAGGGTGAGTTGGGCATCGCCGGTGCCCGGCGGCATGTCAACGACCAGCACATCGAGAACACCCCAGTTCACTTCGCGCAACATCTGCTGCAGGGCGCTCTGCACCATGGGGCCGCGCCAGATCATCGGTGTGTCCTCGGGGACCAGAAAACCCATGGACATCACCTTGAGGCTGTAGGCTTCTTTGGGTTCCAAAGTCTTGCCGTCGTTCGTGGTCGGCTTGCCGGTGATGCCAAGCAGCTTGGGTGCCGATGGACCGTAGATGTCCGCATCGAGCAGACCGACGGTGCGGCCATTGGCTCTGAGCCCGAGGGCCAAGTTGACCGCGGTGGTCGATTTGCCGACACCCCCCTTACCCGAGGCCACAGCGATGATCGCCGACACGGTCGGCAGTCCGGGACGCGGCACCCGGGCCGTTGGTCCTGGCGGTGCTGCGGTCACGGTCGGCTTTTTCTGTGCGGTGAGTACCGCCGTGACCGACACGATGCCTTTGAGCCTGCGCACCGCGGCCTCTGCCGCGGCCCGAATAGGTTCGGCCGCGGTGCCGCGCTCAGGCGCAACCTCGATGGCGAGCTGTACATTGTTGTCGCGCACCGCAAGGCCCGAAACCATCCCTAACGAGACGATATCACGGTGCCGTTCGGGGTCCATCACGGTTCTCAAGGCTTGGAGAACCTTGTCCTCGTCGATCCGGGGTCTGGTTGAAAACGTCACGACATCTCCAACGTATTGCGGGATGGTCACAAAGGGGCGGCAATCAGGCGCAGGCCAGCGCGCGCCGTCTGGGGAAATCGGCCCATGCGAGTGGCGGCAACGTTCGGTACTTGGGCCCATCAGCAACGGAAAAAAGAGGTAGTCAGGGCATGCCTTGGAGCAATCAGGGTGGCGGCGGCGGCCCATGGGGGCCACCGCCGGGAGGACAGAACCCATGGGGGCGGCCGACCGGTGGCGGCGGAAGCAGCGGCGGCGGTGGCGGCGGTCCGGGGCCGGCGGACCTCGAAGAGTGGTTGCGCAAGGGACAAGACCGGTTCAAACGCATCATGCCCGGTGGTTTCGGCAGCGGCAAGGGCATCGCCCTGATCGTTGGCCTCGTTGCCGGTGTTTGGCTGTTGAGCGGTTTTTATCGGGTGCAACCGGATGAGCAGGGGGTCGTGCTCCGCTTCGGTGAGTGGGTACGCACCGAACAGCCCGGTTTGCGTTACCACCTGCCCGGTCCGATCGAAGAGGTCTATACCCCCAAGGTCACGCGTGTGAACCGTATCGAGATCGGCTACCGATCAGCAGGGGACCCGCGGCGCGGCACGGTCGAGCGCGATGTCGCCGACGAAAGCCTGATGCTCACCGGTGACGAGAACATCGTCGATATCGACTTCACGGTTTTCTGGTTGATCAAGGACGCGGGCCAGTATCTGTTCAAAATCCGCGATCCGGAGACGACCGTGAAGAAGGCGGCGGAAAGCGCCATGCGTGAGGTCATCGGCCGCACCGACCTGCAGCCGGCGCTGACCGAAGCCCGTCAGCGGATCGAGACCAGCACACTCACGCTTCTGCAGCGAATGCTTGACGAGTACCAAAGCGGCATTGAGGTCACACAGGTCCAGTTGCAGAAGTCCGACCCGCCGGGCCCGGTGGTTGACGCCTTCAACGACGTGCAGCGTGCCCGCGCCGACCGTGAGCGGTTGCGCAACGAGGCGGAGGCATACCGCAACGACATCATCCCACGCGCTCGCGGTGAGGCCGAGCGGCTGATCCAGGAAGCCCAGGCTTACAAAGAGGAAGTGGTCAACCTGGCCAAGGGTGACGCGGCGCGCTTCCTGTCGGTCTACGATGCCTACAACCAGTCACGGGAGGTGCTGGCGCAGCGCATCTATTTGGAAGCGATGGAAGAGGTTCTTGGCGGCATGAACAAGGTCATCATCGATCCGACCGCCGGGGGTGGCCAGGGTGTTGTGCCGTATTTGCCGTTGAACGAGCTGGTACCGTCGACGCCGTCCGGCCGCCGGTCGTCTGAGACCGGTAACTAGGAGGCGCAGCCATGAATGCCAAACTGATTGGTCTCGGTATCGGCCTGGTGATCTTGGGAGTCATTGGGGCGAGTTCCTTGTTCACCGTGCACGAAACCCGCCAGGCGCTGGTGCTGCAGTTCGGTGAACCAGTGCGCGTGATCCAGCAGCCGGGCCTGCAAGTTAAGATACCGTTCATCCAAGATGTGGTTTTCATCGACCGGCGTGTGTTGGATATGGACCCGCCGATTGAGCAGGTGATCCTGGCCGACCAGAAGCGGCTGGATGTGGATGCCTTTGCCCGCTACCGCATCAGCGACCCACTGCGTTTCTTCCAATCGGTCGGAAACGAGTCGACCGTAGAACAGCGTCTGCAGCCGATCGTTAACTCGGCCCTGCGTCGCGTTCTCGGCAATGTCACGTTGCTGGCCGTGTTGTCGGAAGAGCGCGCCGTTGTCATGCGTGACATCCAGGAGCAGGTGAACCAGGAGGCGTCCAACCGCTTCGGCGTCCAGATCGTCGATGTGCGCATCCGGCGTGCCGATCTACCCGAGGAAACCAGCCAGGCGATCTTCGCGCGCATGCGTTCGGAACGCGAACGCGAAGCGGCGGAAGCTCGCGCCCAGGGCCAGGAACAGTCGCAGCAGATTCGCTCGCGCGCCGAACGCGAACGGACCGTGTTGTTGGCTGAAGCGCAGCGAGACGCGCAGACCCTGCGCGGTCAGGGCGACAATGAGGCGTTGAACCTGATTGCTGAAGCCACTGGCCGCGACCCGGAGTTCTTCGCCTTCTATCGCACACTGGAATCCTATCGTCGGGCTCTGACATCCGAGGACACCACGCTGGTGCTCTCACCGCAGGGCGATTTCTTCCGCTTCTTCGGCAGCATGACAGGCGGTGGCCTCATGCCGGATCCGCGCGATCCGCAGGCGGTTGAAGAAGCCCGTGCCTCCGCCGTTGATGAAGCAAGCGATGCCGCTGTGGCGGAGGCCGTGCCATCTGATCGTTGAGGCGGAGCGGAGCTGATCCGGCCGGTGGCGCATCTCCGGACGCCACTGGCCAATCGGTTCGAATGCTGGGGTTTCGCGGCCCGGAAAAAAACCCCATTTGAGAGGAATTATCGATGCCGGCATGGGGTCTTGGCCGAAGGCTGGGGCGTGGCTGGTGCGATGGTGCCGGAAGAACAAGAGGTTAGGTCGTGATTGAGGAACGAAACCAAGGGTCTATGGTCGGGTTGCGGCAATGTTCGCCAGGCTGGCTTCATCTTGCTGCCGGAGTGCTATTGGTATTGGGAGCGTTATGCGGTTTTGGTGGTCATGCTGCCGCCGAGACCGGCATCACGCCCATCGGCCAAAGCAGCGCGCCTCAGAGTTTCGCCGATCTGGCCGAGCAGCTGTTGCCGGCGGTGGTCAACATCTCGACCACGCAGACCGTGACGCGCCGCGATGGGCCCGGACCGGAAATTCCCCAGTTCCCACCCGGCTCACCGTTCGAGGAGTTCTTCCGTGACTTCTTCGATCGGCGTGGCGAACGCGAGGCGCCGCCGCGCCGCGCCACATCGCTTGGTTCCGGCTTTATCATCGATGCCGAGCAGGGGTTCGTGGTGACCAATAACCATGTGATCCAAGATGCCGACGAGATCACTGTCATCTTGCATGACGATACCAACCTGGAAGCGGACCTGGTCGGTACCGATGCTAAGACGGACTTGGCACTTCTGAAGATCGACACGAACGCTGCGCTGGTCGATGTGTCGTTTGGTGACAGCGACGCCATGCGTGTCGGTGATTGGGTGGTGGCGATCGGCAACCCGTTTGGTCTCGGGGGCACGGTGACCGCTGGTATCGTGTCGGCTCGGGCTCGAGACATCAACGCCGGGCCCTATGACGATTTCCTGCAAACCGACGCTTCGATCAACCGTGGCAACTCGGGTGGTCCCATGTTCAACATGGACGGCGAAGTGATCGGCATAAACACGGCGATCTTCTCGCCGTCAGGCGGCTCGGTTGGTATCGGCTTTGCCATCCCGTCCAATTTGGCTAAGCCGGTCCTGGCTCAGTTGCAGGAGTTTGGTCGCACACGGCGTGGCTGGCTCGGCGTGCGCATCCAAGCCGTGACTGACGAGATCGCAGAAAGCCTGGGCTTGGAGCGGGCTTATGGCGCTCTGGTAGCCAGCGTGACGCCGGGCGGCCCGGCCGAGGCCTCGGGCATCGAGGCGGGTGACGTGATCATCCGTTTCGATGACAGGGAAGTGGAAGAGATGCGCCGGTTGCCGCGGATCGTGGCGGAAACCAACATCGGCAAGGACGTGCCTGTTGTGGTGTTCCGGCGTGGCGAGGAATTGACCTTCGCCGTCAATGTCGGCGAGTTGGAGAAAGCCGAGGAAGAGGGATTGTTGGCCGCTGGCCCCGGAGGTGTCGAGCCGGGCACGCCGGACTCACTGCGCAGCTTCGACCGGCTCGGCTTGGAACTCGCTCAGTTGAACGAGGCGTTGCGCCGTCGGTTCGACTTGAGCGACACCGTGCGGGGTATCGTGGTGGTCGATGTTCGGCAGGGCAGCGCGGCATCGGAAAAGGGCATCCGGGCTGGCGATGTCATCGTCGAAGTCAGTCAGGAGGAAGTTCGCACACCTGCCGACGTGGCGGCGAAGATCGACGAGGCGCGCGCCGAAGGCAAACGCTCGGTTCTTTTGCTGATTGACCGCGAAGGTGATCTGCGTTTCGTTGCGTTAACGCTCGAAAACGACGAGTAATCTGAACTGCTGGCTGCAGGCCTGGGCATGCAGCCAGCAGTTTTATCAGGTGTGGCGATCGTCTGCACAGACGCGTAGTCGACGCTTCGCGTCGGCACTGTCCTTGCCGCCACGACACCTCACTGCTGCGATGATGACACGGTACTGCTGGTAGAGCGGTTTTTCGCTATGCACCGTTGCTTGTCGGCGTCGACTTGAGCGAGGGGACGGCATTATGAAATGCCGTCGGGTTACCCTTTCCAGAACAACAGTGCCGCCCAGAGGGCCGAGAGGCCAAGGGCGCCCCACAGCGGGGTGCCAAGGAAGGCGAGCCAGGCCATGCAGATATAAGCCGTGCCGACCAGGGAGAGGAAAAATCGGTCGCCACGGGTGGTCTCCAAGCCCAGGAAGCCCGCCCGCGGCGTACTGCCCGGGCGCCAGACATGCAAGACGCCCATCACCACCAGGCCGACCAGGATCAGCACAAAGAACATGGCCGTCGGCTGGGTCCAGGCCATCCAGGTCAGGTCCACGGAACTACCCTCCTCATACGCGGCCGAGCGCGAAGCCCTTGGCGATGTAGTTGCGCACGAAATAGATCACGAACGCCCCCGGGATGATCGTGAGACATCCGGCCGCCGCCAGGAGGCCCAGCTCGTAGCCGGCGCTGGAGGCGGTCTTGGTCATGGTCGCCGCGATCGGTTTGGCCTCTACCGCCGTCAGCGTCTTGGCCAGGAGCATCTCGACCCAGGAGAACATGAAGCAGAAGAAGGCGGCGACGCCGATGCCGGCGCCGATGTTGGGCATGAAGATGCGCACGAAGAAATGCGGGAAGGAATAGCCATCGACGAAGGCGGTTTCGTCCAGCTCGCGCGGCACGCTGGACATGAAGCCTTCCAGAATCCACACCGCCAGCGGGATGTTGAACAGGCAATGCGCCAGCGCCACGGCGATGTGGGTGTCGAACAGCTCCACCGCCGAATAGAGCTGGAAGAACGGCAGGGCGAACACCGCCGGCGGCGCCATGCGGTTGGTCAGCAGCCAGAAGAACAGGTGCTTGTCGCCCAGAAAACGGTAGCGCGAGAAGGCATAGGCAGCGGGCAGGGCGGCGGCCAATGAAATCACCGTGTTCAGGGAGACGTAGATCAGCGAATTGATATAACCCCAATACCAGGTCGGGTCCGTGAAGATGGTGGCGTAGTTCTCCAGTGTGAAATTCTGGGGGAACAGGCTGAAGCTGCCAAGAATCTCGTTGGTCGTCTTGAACGACATGTTGAGCAGCCAATAGATCGGCAGCAGCAGGAACAGGATGTACAGGATCACAATGACGGGGCGCAGCGCTGTCATGGCCGGGGCCTCAGGACGGATCGTGCCGGGTCATCAGGGTGTAGAACACCCACGACACCAGCAGC
Organism: Azospirillaceae bacterium; assembly: GCA_028281465.1. Classification (GTDB taxonomy): domain Bacteria; phylum Pseudomonadota; class Alphaproteobacteria; order Azospirillales; family Azospirillaceae; genus JANQJV01. The sequence goes on from JANQJV010000345.1 coordinate 89,625, forward strand.
GTAATGAAGAAATAGATCAGCGACATGGCCGCGGCCGGGCCCAGGTCGAACTGGCCGAGGGCGATCTTGACCAGATCGATCGACAACAGCGTGGTCGAATTCCCTGGCCCGCCGCCGGTGAGCACGAAGGGTTCGGTGTAGACCATGAAGGAATCCATGAAGCGCAGCAGAATGGCGATGGTCAGCACCCGGCGCAGCTTGGGCAGTTGGATGTGTCGGAACACCGCCCAGGCGCCGGCCCCGTCGATCCGGGCGGCCTGATAATAGGCATCGGGGATGGAGATCAGCCCGGCGTAAGTCAGGAGCACGACCAGCGAGGTCCAGTGCCAAACGTCCATCAGGATCAGTGTGAACCAGGCCGACAGGGGATCTTGCGTCATATTGTAATCGAACCCCAGGCCATTGAGCGTGCGGCCGAGCAGCCCGATGTCGGGCAAGGCGAAAATGTTCCACATGGCGCCGACCACGTTCCACGGGATCAGCAGCGGCAGCGCCATCAGCACCAGGCATACCGACACCAGCGGGCCGCGTCGCGGCATGGCAAGCGCAATGGCAACGCCGAGTGGCACTTCGATCAGCAGGATCAGCCCGGTGAACAGCATTTGGCGGCCAAAGGCGGCATGGAAGCGTTCAGAGCGCAGAACGTCCTGGAACCAGCCCAAACCATGCCAGAGGAAGAAGTTGTTGCCGAAGGTCTCCTGCACCGAATAGTTGACCACGGTCATGAGCGGGATCAGGGCGTTGAACGCCACCAGGACAACCACGGGCGCAACCAGAAGCCATGCGGCCTGCCGTTCCGTCTTCACAGCCATGGTTCAGGCCCTCCCGGTATCGGCGCCGTCGGCGAGCCAGCCGTCGACATAAAGACGCGTGCGTGATGGGTCGACCTGGAGGCGTGCCGGACCGAGCGGCGTGTCGGCGTCCTCCCGGGTCAGCACATGGATGCGGTGGTCACCCGCCATGGCCTCGACGACCCGGTAGCGTCCGGCATCGGCGACGCGCACGATGTCGACGGCAATGCCATCGTCGCCGCTGCCAGTGTCGGGGGCGATGCGGATGTGTTCCGGGCGGACGCCCAATTCCAGCCGTGTGGCGTCTGCAGGCGCTTTGGCCGGTGTTTCCGTTGGTACCGGCTGGCCGCGGAACAGGGCGGTACCGTCAGACACCTCGCAGGGCAGCACGTTCATGCCCGGCGAGCCGATGAAGTGGCCGACGAAGGTATGGGTCGGTCGTTCGAACAGTTGCACCGGCGTGCCCACCTGCACCACTTCGCCGGCCTGCATCACCACCACCTGATCGGCGAAGGTGAGCGCCTCGGTCTGGTCGTGGGTGACATAAATCATGGTGGTCCGCACCGTCTGGTGCAGCTCTTTCAGTTTGGAGCGGAGCTGCCATTTCAGGTGTGGGTCGATCACCGTCAGCGGTTCGTCGAACATGATGATGTTGACGTCGTCGCGCACCAGGCCGCGGCCGAGCGACAGTTTCTGCTTGAGGTCGGGCGGCAGGCCGGCGGCGCGTCGGCCAAGCAGGCCATCGAGATCGAGCAGGCTGGCGATTTCGCGCACGCGGGCGTCCACCCTCGATGACTCAGCATGCCGATTGCGCAGGGGAAACGCCAGGTTCTCGAACACCGTCATGGTGTCGTACACAACCGGGAACTGGAACACCTGGGCGATGTTGCGCTGCTCGGGCGGCAGGGTGGTGACGTCTCGGCCATCGAACAACACCCGGCCTTCGGTCGGTGCTACCAGGCCGGAGATGATGTTCAGAAGGGTCGTCTTGCCGCAGCCGGACGGGCCGAGCAGGGCATAGGCGCCGCCGTCCTGCCACTCCAGATGCACGCGTTTGAGCGCGTACTCGGCGGCTTTGGCGACGATCGTCTGGTAGCTGTGCCGGATGTCCTGGAGGCTAATCCGCGCCATGGGGGCTCCTCACGCCGTGACACGCGTGCCATCGGGCCGGAAGTACAGACACCCCCGGATTTCGATGTGGAAGGTGTGCAGGTCGCCGACCTGATAGGGGTGGATGCCGTGGCTCTGCGAGACCCAGGACCGTCCGTCCAGATCGAAATGCGCGATGCTCTCGGAGCCGGACAGCTCGGTGATCTGAATGCGGCCGGTGACGGGCACAGTGCCGGCCGCGTCGCCTCCGGGCAGCACGAAATGCGGCTTCACGCCCACCGTATAGGCACCGTCCGGCACCGTGGCGAGCGCCGTGCCCGCGGCCGGCCAGGCGACGGAATCACCCAGGTGCAGCCGATCGCCGCTCTTGCGGATCGGCGCCACGTTGATCGGCGGGTCGGAGAACACCCTAGCCGTTTCCAGGTCCTGCGGTGCCCGGTACAGCGTCGCCGTCGGGCCGAACTGGGTCACCCGCCCCTGACTGACGGTGGCCGTGTGACCGCCGAGCATGAGCGCTTCGGAGGGTTCGGAGGTGGCGTAGACGACGATCGCCCCACGGCCCTCGAACAGGCGCGGCAACTGATCGCGCAGCTCCTCGCGCAGCTTGTAGTCCAGGTTGGCCAGAGGTTCGTCCAGAAGCACCAGGTCGCTGGATTTGACGATGGCACGGGCGAGGGCCGTGCGCTGCTGCTGACCGCCGGACAGCGCTGACGGCCGGCGCTCCAGGAACGGGGTCAGGCGCAACAGCTCGGCCGCCTCGTGCACGCGCCGACGGATGTCGGCCCCAGGCACTCGGGCCACGCGCAAGGGTGAGGCGATGTTTTCGAACACGCTCAGATGTGGGTAGTTGACGAAGAACTGGTGCACCAGGCTGACGTTGCGCCGCTGCGGCGGCAGGCGTGTCAGATCCTTGCCGTTAAGCAGAATCTCGCCCTTGGTCGGGCGGTCCAGCCCAGCCATCAGCTTGATCAGCGTGGTCTTGCCGGCATTGGTAGCGCCCAGCAGCACGTTGAAGCCGGTCGGCGCCAGCGTGAAGGACGCGGCGTGGATCAGCGTTTCGCCCTTGCTGCGCTTGACGACGGAACGAAATTCCAGGGTCATCGAACATCCAGAATAGCAGCCCCTCTGCTACGCCGTGGGGGCGGGGCGGCAGAGGGAAAGTACCGCCAAATCAACGCGCTATCCACCGTGGGTTGGGGCAAGGCGCGCACGGACGCCGGGCTTCCGAGACCAACGCAGAGGCGCCGTGCCCCAACATCCGGCGTTTCCGCTTGCTGATAGGCCGGATGTTGCGGCGATCTGCCCCGAAGCCTTCGATACCCGAGAGACCGTGCCGGCAGATCGCCACAACCTACGGAAATGCACGAGAAAGATTGTGCGAATCCCGTAGCCTTTCCTTGCGGTTCAGGGCCTTACCCGGCGTCGGCCCAACGGGCGACCAGCGCGTCGTAGTCCACGGTTTCACCCGGCGGCTTTTCGTTCTCAAGCTTGGCCTTGGGCGAGCCGGGCTGCGACAGCCAATACTCGGGATCGCGCGCCTCGTTTAACCGCGGGCCGCAGCCGCCGTAGAAGTTGGCGGCTTCGTCGACCGCCTGCATGCGCGCCATCACCTGGTCCATTTCGCCGGCCAGGCGATCCATGGCCTCCTGCGGCGTGAACGCCCCGGAGTTCACGTCGCCGATCTGCTGCCACCAAATCTGTGCCAGCTTGGGGTAATCGGGCACGTTGATGCCGGTCGGCGACCACAGCACCCGGTCCGGCGAGCGGTAGAACTCGACCAAACCACCCAGCTTGGGCGCCCGCTCGGTGAAGCTCTCGTGCCGGATCGAGCTGTCGCGGATGAAGGTGAGGCCGACGTGGCTCTTGCGCGTGTCCACGGTTTTGGAGACAACGAATTGGGCGTATAGCCAGGCCGCCTTGGCCCGGTCGGTCGGCGTCGACTTCAGGATGGTCCAGGAGCCGGCGTCCTGATAGCCGAGCTTCTGACCGTCTTCCCAATATGGGCCGTGCGGGCTGGGAGCCATGCGCCATAACGGGTTGCCGTCCTCGTCCACCGTGTTGTTCCCCTCCGAGCGGGGGGCGACCATGGCGGCGGTGAAGGCGGTGTACCAGAAGATCTGCTGGGCGACGTTGCCTTGCGAGAGCGCCGGCAGCGATTGGTAGAAATCGTAGCTGGCGGCACCCGGCGGGGCATATTGACGCAGCCATTCATCCCACTTGCGGATGGCATAGACGGCGGCCGGCCCGTTGGCGGCCCCACCGCGGCTGACGCTGGCGCCGACCGGGTTACAGGTGCCGGCCTCCATGCGGATGCCCCACTCGTCCACCGGCACGCCGTTCGGCTGGCCCTTGGAGCCGGCCCCGGCCATGGACAGCCAGGCGTCGGTCATGCGCCAGCCCAGGTCCGGTGCGCGCTTGCCGTAGTCCATGTGGCCATAAACGCGGACGCCGTCGATCTCACGCACATGCTCGGTAAAGAACTCGGCGATGTCTTCATAGGCCGACCAGTTGCGCGGCACGCCCAGGTCGTAGCCATACAGTTCGCGGAACTGCGCCTGCAGGTCTTCCCGATCGAACCAGTCCTTGCGGAACCAGTAAAGGTTGGCGAATTGCTGGTCGGGAAGCTGGTAGAGCTTGCCATCCGGCCCGGTGGTGAAGGATTTGCCGATGAAATCGTCCACATCCAGGGTCGGGTTGGTGACGTCGGCGCCTTCACCGGCCATCCAGTCCGACAGGTTGACAGCGAGTTGCAGGCGCGAGTGTGTGCCGATCAGATCGCTGTCGTTGATATAGGCGTCGAACAGGTTGCGCCCGGTCTGCATCTGGGTCTGCACCGCCTGAACGACTTCGCCTTCGCCCAAGAGCTGGTGATTGACCTTGATCCCGGTGATCTCTTCGAACGCCTGGGTGAGCACCTTCGACTCATATTCGTGAGTCGGGATGGCCTCTGACAGCACATTGATTTCCATGCCGGCGAACGGGGCGGCGGCATCGATGAACCATTGCATTTCGGCGCGTTGCTCCTCGACGGAGAACACCGAGGGCTGGAACTCGTCCTGAATCCAGCGTTCGGCCGCGTCCATGTCGGCGACGGCCGAGGTCGCGACCCCGACCAGCGCAAGCGCGGTCATCGGGGCCCAAAAGCGTGTGACCATGTATTTCCTCCCTAGGAACGTCCGCCGTTGCAGACCCGCCCCCCGGTTGCCCCAGGGGGTCCCGTCCCGCCCAAGGCAGGACATCGGATATTCCAGGCAAGCCGCAAACCCCGTCAAGCGAATTGTCCGACGCCTGTCTTTTCGGCCACCCTGGGAGCGCCGACGCCCCGTCGGCCCGGGCGATTCGACCGTCGCAAACGGATCGCCTTGTGCGCCGACGCCACCGTTTGACCCTCCCACAGCACAGCATACAATTGTATGGCCATGTCCCCCCCGGGCCGTGCCAACATCCTTGATGGTTCCTGCGGGCTCGGGGGGGAGGCCATGCGGTACCGGCGCGATGTCTCACCCGGCGCCACGTATTTCTTCACAGTGGTCACGGCGGAGCGCCGGCCGGTGTTTCGCGATGCCGCCATGGTCCGGCTCCTGGTCGACATCCTGCGCGAGGAGAAGGCGCGAAGGCCGTTCCGCACCGAGGCTTTGGTGATCCTGCCGGACCACCTGCACACGATTTGGACGCTGCCGCATGGCGATGCCCGGTATCCGCAACGGTGGAGCGCCATCAAAGGCCTGTTTTCGCGGCGCTGCGGGCTTGCGGCGGTGGGCGACCGGCTGCGCCCGCACGAACGGGGTATCTGGCAACACCGGTACTGGGAACACCGCATCCGCGACGACGACGATTTCCGTCACCACGTCGAGTACATCCACGCCAACCCGGTCAAACACGGCCTGGTCGAATCTCCCACCGACTGGCCATGGAGCACCATCCACCGTTCGCACCCTCCGTAGGTCGGTGCTCTGCGCCGACAAACATGGCTTCCCCACGCCCCACCCCCACCGGCCGCCCTTGCGGCGGGTGTATCTGTCGGCGCAGAGCACCGACCTACGTTTCCGCCCCTCTCTCCACCCCCACCGGCCGCCCTTGTGGAGGGGACCGTCCCGTAGGTCGGTGCTCTGCGCCGACAAACATCGCCTCCACAAGCCCCACCCCCACCGATCGCCCTTGCGGAGGGGACCGTCCCGTAGGTCGGTGCTCTGCGCCGACAAACCCCGCCTCCCCACGCCCCACCCTCACCGATCGCCCTTGCGGAGGGTGTATCTGTCGGCGC
>JANQJV010000020.1 GCA_028281465.1 Azospirillaceae bacterium
ACGCTTCGTCGGCCCGGCACGGGCGGTGCCGTTTCGGGCCGCCGTGGGCGTCGGCGGCTCGGGCCGACAAGGTGTCGGCGCTCCGGGGGCGCTGGGAGCGCCGACACCTTGTCGGCACGGCACGGGCGGTGCCGTGGGGCCGGCGTCGGTTTGTTGCGCCTACGGGAGCGGCGGGTCGTCCGCCTGCCAGTCCCAGGGGTATTGGAAGGTGCTGCGCCACAGGCCGGCTTGGACGAAACGGGCCGTGCTTTCGGCGGGCAGGTAGGTGTTGGTGGCCAGGCGGTCGGCGAAGGCGTAGCCGGCGCGCACCATGAGGGCGGCGGGGTCCGGGCCGTTGCGGCCGAGCCGGCAGCGCACGGGGTGGGGGCCGAGGGCGGTGCCGGCGAAATCGGCACCGGCCGGGCGAGCCGGCGCGACGATCCGGCAATCGGCGGTGGCGGCCAGGAGCAGGCCGCGCAGCAGGAGCAGCGCATGCTCGCCGCAGCGGTAGCGGCCGTACCCGTCTTCGCAGTGCTGCTCCGGCGCCGGTGCGGCAATGCCCCAGAGCCGATACCACACGTCCCCGACGATGAAGGTGTCGCCGGACCGCACCCACGGCTCCGACACCAGGAGCGTTTGCGTCGGCGTCGGTTCGTCGGCTGCGGCAAGCGGCACGATTGCCAGGAAGGTTGCGGCCATGCAACAGATATAATTCATAATTCAAATCTCACACCGAATCCCCATGTCCGCACGCCACGCTTCCGAAGGACCAATTGGCGGCCGGCTTGCCCACATAGATTCGCATAGATACGCGAATTCTCAAGCCTATTTCGTTGAACCACGCGATCGCTGTTTTTTGCTGTCGCGGCCAGGATCGCCGCATGCGCGGGTACGATCCTGAGGATGCGCGGCGAGCGCTGCGTGCTTATCTGGCAACGAAGAAAGAACGTTTGGCACCTTGGTGCCAACGGGCTGGAATCTCGGAATCCGCCGTACGTGGTTTCCTGAGAGGGCGCTCGCAGAGTTTGAGCGGGCGGACACTTGAGCGTTTGGCTCAGGCCGATGGTGTTGAGATTGGTCGCCTTCTGCCAGGCGCCGGCGCGTTGGATCAACGGCCGCTGGTGACGGCGGAACTGGCCGACGGGCCGGGGGTGGCGCTTCTCGGCGCGGTGTTCGTGCGGGTGTGGGTGCGCGATGCGGATGCGCCGGGTTTCGAGTTGCTGCGCCGGGACCGGCTGGCGGCGCTGACGACGGCGCGGCCCGACCAGCTCGTCCTCTTGCCGGTGCGCACGGATGCCATGGCCGACACGCTCAACCCGGGCGACACCGCCCTGGTCGATACGACCCGGACCGATCCGCGCGAAGCCGGCGTGTTCGCGGTGACGGTGGACGGCACGCCGGCGATCCGGCGCCTGACCTACGATTGGGCCGACGGCCGGGTGCTGGTGAGCCACGACAACCCGGCCTATGCCCCGTTTCCCGCCACCCCCGAAGCCGTGCCGATCCTCGGCCGCGTCATCTGGGCCGGCCGCGCGTTTGCGTGAGCAGAGGCACCGCACGTCGCGTTGACGTGGGCGTCAAGGGCCCCGGCATGGTCCGGCTTGGACCATGCGCCGGCGGTGGTGCCGGCGCATCGGGACGAAAAGCCCCTCTCCCTCGGGGAGAGGGGAGGGTGAGGGTGGTTCGGCCTGAGCAATGCGCATTCTCCCGCCCAGCGGCGCCACCCTCACCCGGCTACTTGAATCGTGCCCCACTGTGTCCGGTCGGCCGGCCGGACACAGCTTTCCTCTCCTCTGCCCATGTGGATGAGCCGGTGCGCTGTGGGCTCGAGATCGTCCTGGCCCCGCTCTGGTCCTACGATCGAGAAATGATCCGCTGGGGAAAGCGTTCCGGCCCCCTTCGACACAAGCCGTCTCAACGCCCGGTCATCACATCGGGCTGTTGGTGCTTCGTCCAACATCGCGCTCGGACGGCCGGACCGTACTGCCGGCTCACGGGAAGTTGGCGGCCGTCGGTGAGGTGAACGGACAAGCGGCCGGAGTCGCGCGCTATGCGCATCACGGCGTCGGCGGCGACCCAGTGCGAACGGTGAATGCGTTCGCCGTCGAGGCCGTCGAGTTCGGCCAAAGCGTCGGAAAAGCGCATCAGGATCAAAGTCGACCCTTGGTCGGTGACGGCACGGATGTAGTGGTCTTCCGCGCTGATCGAGAGCAGGCGCGTGCCGAGGTCGGCTGGCAGGCGGTCGAGGAACCGGGGCGATGTGTCCCGTGCATCCGCGGCGTGGGTCGGGACCGGCGTTGCCTGGGATCGCGTGAGGCGCACACACACCACCACCACACTTCCGACAATCACGACACAGACGTACACATACGCGACCGTTAGATGGTTGATCCAGTCACGAGTGGCGGCTTCCAGACCATATACCATCCCGGTTGCCGGCACGCCCCACACGGCCACCGAGCCGGCCAGACGCCAGACCGGAGGCACCTGGGCCAGCGCCGGTGCACGCTCGGCGAACCGGATGATCACGACCATGAGGCCCCACGGCACACCGAGCGCCAGCCCCCAGTACGCCAACCGCTCGACCAAGGCCAAATCCATGTATGTGCCAAAGGGTCCGACGAAGCCGAAGAGGGCCGTCAGGGCGAGCCAAAGGGTGGCATGGCGCGGCACGGACGACTGGCGAGGCGTGAGTGGCATGCCCTGGCGATTGGCGAAGGGACGTGTGTTGTCCGCGTATTCGGCCTTTCCAACCGTCGCGTGGGTGCCAAACTGCCGCCCGGTTCGCATCCCACAACCCTCCCTTGCCTGAAGGAGCTCGCCATGCCTGCTCAGTTCAAACGGTCTCTGTATGCCCTCTGCTTCGTCCTGTCCAGCGTACCGGCTGCCGGGGCGGAGACCCTAGCCATCACCGTGGCCGGTATCGAACCGGTACAAGGTCGGGTCTATGTCGGCCTGCACCGGGCGCCCGGCACCGATGAGGCCTTTCCAAGCCCGCAGACCATGATCGCCGGGTCGTGGCGGTTGGCGCACGGGCCTGACGTCCGGTTCGTGTTTTCCGATCTGGTCGCCGGCCGGTATGCCGTCGCCGTGTTCCACGATGCCAACGGGAACGAACAGCTCGATGCGGATCTGCTTGGCATCCCGTCGGAACCCACCGGTTTCAGCAATGATGCACGTGGTTTCGTGGGACCGCCGTCGTTCGACAAGGCCGCGCTTCAGGTCAATGCCGAACGGTTGGAAACAACCGTAACGGTGGAATGACCGACAAGACCAGAAATGCGTCCTTATGGAGAACGGTCGACGCCGGGGGGCGATGTTGGGCCCGGCACAGCCACCTGGTCCGTGGTGTGGAACCATTCTCGTCCCAACCCCTCTCCCAAAGAGAGAGGGGCTTCGGTTCGTCGCAGGCATGAGCTTAAGTTACTGATACAAAAATCCCGCCCCACTCTCGGCGTAGGGAGGGGTTTGTTTCAGTGCAGCGCCGGGGCGCCGGTGGCGGCGAGTTCGGCCTCGCTGGCCGCGCCAGGCCCCGGGGTGGCGCCGGGCGGGCATTTGCCGATGATGATCATGCCGAGCACGTCGTCCTTGCTGACGGCGTCGGTCGGGGCGGTGCCGACCAGCTTGCCGTTCTTCATAACCGCCACCCGGTCGGCCAGATCGAAGACATCGTGGATGTCGTGGCTGATCAGAAATATCCCGATGCCCTCGCGCTTGAGCTGCAGGATCAGGTCGGCCACCTGTTTGGTTTCCTGCGGTCCAAGGGCGGCCGTTGGCTCATCCATGATGAGAATCTTGGCGTTGAAATGAATCGCCCGAGCGATCGCCACCGACTGCCGTTGGCCGCCGGACAACGCGCGTACAGGCGCGTCGAATTTCTGGAAGTTCGGGTTGAGACGGTGCATAACCTTGCGCGTCGCCGCCTCCATGGCGGCATCGTCCAGCGTGCCCCAGGGTGTGATGATCTCACGGCCCAGAAACAGGTTTGCAGCGGCGTCAATGTTGTCGGCCAGCGCCAAGGTTTGGTAGATGGTCTCGATACCGTAAGTCTTGGCGTCGCGCGGGCTGCTGATGTCCGCCTCGGCGCCGTTGACAAAGATGCGCCCGCCATCCGCCCGGTAGGCGCCGGACAGCATTTTGATGAGCGTGGATTTACCGGCGCCGTTGTGACCGAGCAGGCCCAGCACCTCGCCGGGAAAAAGCGACACCGAGACGCCGTCGACGGCCTGCACACCGCCAAACGAGATCGACATGTCGCGCATCTCCACAAGCGGCATCGTCTCCGTCATCGCTTCCGCCTCCACCTGTCCGCGCGTGCTCATTTCCGTGTCTTCTGGTACAGCGTGTCGATCCACACAGCCAACACCAGAACCGCACCGATGATCATGGATTGCAGGGCCGTCTGAATGCCGATGGTGGCCATACCGCTTTGCAGGCTCTGCATCACCAACGCCCCCAACACGGCGCCGGCAACGGTGCCGAACCCGCCGGACAACGCCGTGCCACCGATCACGGCGGCGGCGATCACGCGCAGTTCGTCGAGCGTGCCCAAGTCGTTGCCGGCGGCCTGCAGCCGGGCGGCGGCAATGGCCGCCGAAATGGCGCACAAAACCCCCATCAAAACGAACACCGACAGGATCACACGTTTGGTGTTGACACCTGCTAGCTGTGCCGCTTCCGGATTGCCACCGATGGCGAACACATAACGCCCGAACCGCGTGCGCGTGGCCAGGAAATGCATGACGAGCGCGACTCCGGCGACGATCAGTACGGGAATCGGGATGCCATGCGCCGGACGCGGCAGCTCCGGCCAATCGCTCAAGCCGCGGATCAGGGCACGCCGATTGCCGCCGGTCGGGTCGGCGACGAGCGTTTGTAACTCCGCTGGCATGCGGTCGACCAACGCCAGGGTTTCGGCGCTAAGACCGCCGGTCGCCTGTTCGGCACGCAACGTGTCGACAAGGTCGATGGCAACCCGTCGCTCGGGGTGCGGGTAAGCGTTCATCACCGTCACGAAGCCGAGCACAGCGGCAATCAGCACGCCGGCCACGCACAGCTCGGCCCATAGCGGCTTGACCGGGAAGCTGAACCGGCGTCGGCGGTGGCGCGCCGCCACGGTGCTGACCACGATGTAGACGCTCACCACCGCGCCGACGGCCCAGGAGGCCGTGGCGCCGATGGCGCCGTCGATGCCGCCGCCCATCAGATTGAACGTGCTGTCGAGTGGTGCCACGGTGCGCCCTTCGGTCACCCACCAGGCGCCACCGCGCCAGACCAGAAAGCCGCCCAGGGTGACGATGAAGGCCGGCACGCCCAGATACGCGACAATGCCGCCCTGCAGGGCACCGAACATGGCCCCCAGGGCCATGCCGACCAGAAGCGTTGCCGCCCAGGTCAACGGATGGTCGAGGCCCCAGATCTGGGGCAGCAGCTCGGCCTGGATCGCGCCCATGGCCATGGCCAGCACCCCGAGCAGCGAACCCACCGAGAGGTCGATGTTGCGCGTGACGATGACCAGCACCATGCCGGTTGCCATCACCGCCACCGAGGCGGTCTGCACCGACAGGTTGAACAGATTGCGCGGCGTGATGAATTGTCCGCCGGTGGCCAGGTCGAAGCCGACCCAGATCAACAGCAGCGCCCCCAGCATGCCGAGCAGGCGGGTATCCACTTCCAGGGCCTGCAGCACGCCGGTCTTCCGGCTAGGCAAGCCAACCGACGCAGCCGCAGCGGGCTGGCCGTGGGCGTCATGACTCATGGGTTTCAACGGCGGGCAGGAGAAACGGAGGTGGGATGCGTCGAACGCATCCCACGCGCGGGTGTCAATTGCAAACGGCCAGGGTGCCGGACGGCACGCCCTTGCAGACCACCTCCCGGCTCACCCAGCCGGCATCGATGACAAGATCCAGATTGTCGCGGGTGATCGGCATCGGCCGCAGGAAACGGGCGTGCATCTCCACGCCATTCGGCCCATCGGACCACAGAACGGTGTCCGGGATGTCGGCCATGGCGGTGCCGGTCGCCATGGCGATGGCGATCTCGCCGGCCGCGCGGCCCAGGTCACGCGCGTCCTTCCACACTGAAACGGTTTGGGTGCCGAGTGCCACGCGATTCAGCGCGGCATGGTCGCCATCCTGCCCGGAGACCGGGATACCCTCCATGGATTGGGCCGTCAGCGCTGCGACCACGCCGCCGGCGGTGCCGTCGTTGGACGCCACCACCGCGTCGACCGCATTGTTGTTGGCTGTGAGGATCTGCTCCATGTTGCGCTGGGCGTTCGCGGGCAGCCATCCATCCGTATACTGCTTGCCAACCACGGTGATGTCACCGCTGTCGATGGCGTCTTGCAGCACGTCCAGTTGGCCCGTATGCAGGAAGTCGGCGTTCGGGTCCTGCGGCGAACCCAAAATGAACACATAATTGCCGGTCGGCTGCGCGGCATACACCGCTTCGGCCTGCAAGACACCCACCTGTTTGTTGTCGAAGGTCAGGTAGAAGGCGCGCGGGTCTTCGATCAGCCGGTCGTAGCCGACCACCGGCACACCTTCGTTGGCGGCGGCGTCGATTGCTGGGCCGATGGATTCGGCATCCTGCGCCAGAACGATCAGCGCGTCGACGCCGCGGGCGAGCAGGCTTTCCACGTCGGACAGTTGCTTGGCCGGAGACGATTGAGCATCGGCGGCGACATAGGAGCCGCCGGCACCTTCCACCGCGGCCTTGATGGCGGCTTCATCGGTTTTCCAACGCTCTTCCTGGAAATTGGACCAGCTCACGCCGATCACCGGGCCGGATTGCGCCGACGCAGGCCCAGCAGCCATCCCCATGGTGACACAGGCACTCAAAGCGGCGGCAAACAACAGTTTCATGCGTAACCTCCCCTTAGTCGGCCCCTAGGGGTGCCGAAGTCTTGTTTCCGATGGCCAATTGCAGCCATGGTTCTAGGTATCCCAGCCCTGCTTGGGGCGCAACCGTGAAGGCGCCCCCGGGGGTGATAGGCGATGCCGGGCCAGCGCTCTGCCAGGTCGGGGTGTCACACGTCGATGCATGGCGAACGCCGGCTGGACTCGCCGCATTGCTGTCTTTTGCGCGGACGTATTCTCGGAACACCGGAATGCACGCTTAGGGCGCCAGCGGATCGACATCAGCCGTCAAGGAGGAGAGGGATGTGGCGCAGGATTCTTCGTTTGTTAAGTGGGATGATGCTCAGTGTCAGCATCGTAACGCCGATTTTGGCTGCGGATGTTTACTTTTTTGTTTCACACGCCGGCGTGGCGGATCCGTTCTGGCGGATTCAGTTCAAAGGCGCCAGCGAGGCAGCGACGGAAAGCGGCATGGATTTGCGTATCCTGTCGCCGGAGACGGTCAACGACTTCGGACGGCAGATCGAGCTTCTCGTCAGCGCCGTGGCAGCCGGCGCGGCCGGCATCGCGACCACGGTGACCGAACCGTACGGATTTGCGCCGGTTCTGGCCAAGGCGCATGCGGCCGGCATTCCGGTCATTGCCTTCAATGCCCGGCCGGAGGACGACGACCGTCGGCGCAACCCTTATCTCGCCTATGTCGGCATGGACGACTACCGAGCCGGACGGGTCCTGGCCCGGCACGCGCTGCGGCGCGGCCGTCTCGCCGCTCCGGTCGTGGTGGCGATCCAGCAAGCCGGCCATGCCGGTCTGGAGGCCAGGCTCAAGGGCATTGTCGAGGTCCTCAGCGAAGAGGACATCGTGGTCGAGCGGCTCAACGTCAGGTCCAATGACGACGCGACGGAGCGGCTGTTCCGCGACTATCTGGCGACGCATGGGCCGGTTGGGACCGTGATCACCTTGGGCCCCGAAGCCGCTCACCCGATTGGCCGGGTGATCCGGGCCGAGGGGCTGGCACCCTATATGGCCGGTTTCGATCTGTCTTCCCTCACGGTCCGAATGATCGAAGATGGCGTGATGGATTTCGTCGTCGATCAGCAGCCCTACATGCAAGGCTACCTTGCCGTCAAGCTCCTGCGCCTCGCGGCGGCTTACCGCATGACGCCGCCCGACATCGACACCGGAATCGGCATCGTCGATGCCGCCACGGTCGGCACGGTCGTCCAATTGGCTCGGGAGCACATTCGGTGAGGCCGGGCGATCCCGGTCGGCCGTGACGAGGCGGCGGCGATGACCCATACGGCGGCGGGCGGGTCGCGGCCTCTGACCTCGATCAGGGCGAAGCTGCTCCTGCAGACGGTCACGGCGGTGGTTGTGGTCGCCGTGCTGGGTGCCGCCTCCGCCATCTGGGTGACGGTGTCCGACCACCGGGAACGGGCGGAGCGCCAGCTCACGGTGCATGTGCGCCAATTCGCTGGCGAGCTGGATGGCGTCTTTGCCGCCATCGACGGCGCCCTGCAGGCCGAAGTCCGGAATCAGGACATCGTCACCAAAGTGCAGGCGCTCGCCGAACTGGCGGACCTGGCGCTTGGGGCGAGTGTGCATGACCTGAGCCGGACGACGTTGGTGCATCTGATCCAACATCTGCACCAAACCGGGCACCACCGCAGCTTCGACCAGGCTGCTTTCTACGGCCCGGCCGGCCTGGCCGCCTACGCCGGTTCCACGGGTATTCATTTGGTGACGCGAAACGATGGTGGCCGTTTGGTCCATCTCATGCCCAAGAGCCCTATGGCGTGGGTGCGGTTCGACGATTTTCTTTGGACCGAGACGGTACCAGGGCCGATCGCAACCGCTTTGCCGGACGTCGCCCCCGCGCCGGGCATCACGCTTGCCCGGCGCGGCGCGGCCGTGTTCGTCGAAGGTGCCCAGCGGTTGTCGATCCGATTGGACGACGTCGAAGGGTATGGCACACGCGAGGTCGTGGGGGGAACCATTCTGTTCCGCAAACGGATCGATGATTCCGTGTTGCGGGCGTTTCATGCCCGGATCGGATCGCCGGTCGATCTGTTCGATGCCCAGGGCCTCCTGATTGCCTCGAGCCACCCCGAACAACCGTCTGCGCCCACCCCCGACATGCTTCGACACATGTCGGGCGGCGGTGGCCTGACCATGATGCCCCGGTTCGGTGGGACCTATTACGCAAAGCGCTGGCCGTATCGGCGAGACGGGGATGTGGTTGCCCAGGTGGTGGCCTACACCTCGCAAGAGGAAGTGATTGGCGATGCCTGGGGCATCATCATGCTGCAGCTTGGCGGGCTTACCATCGGTCTCACCCTGGCGGCAACGGCGGCGCTGGTGACCGCACGCCTGTTGGCCGACCCGATCACGCAGGTTGCGGGCCAGATGCGCGACATCGCTGCCACGCGCGACTTCAGCCGTCGCGTGCGCGTCGACAGCCGGGACGAGAGCGGGTTGCTGGCAGCCGCCTTTAACGAGATGGTCGAAGCGATCCAGGTGACCGATGCGGCGCTCCGCGATGCCGAACAGAAGTATCGCGGCATCTTCGAGCACTCGGCGGAAGGCGTTTTCCAGTCGACCGCAGACGGGAAGATCCTCATCGCCAACCCGTCGCTCCGGCGGATGCTGGGCATTGCCCCCGACGAAGATTTGACATCGTTTGGCGACATCGGCGTGACTTTTTACGCCTGTGCCGACGAGCGCCCGCGCTTGCTCCGTTTGCTGCGCGAGACGGGCAGCGCGACCAACCATGAGGTCGATCTGAAGCGGCGCGATGGCTCGATATTCGCCGCCCTGATCAGCGCCAGGCTGATCAGGACCCAACGGGTCGGTGGTTCGACCGAGGTGATCGAAGGTTCGATCCAGGACATCTCAGCCCGGAAGGAGAAGGACCGGGCGGTGCAGGCGCGCGCGGCGGCGGAGGCGGCGACGCAGGCCAAGAGCTGGTTTTTGGCACGTATGAGTCACGAGATCCGCACACCGCTGAACGCTGTGATTGGCCTGACGGAGCTGACTCTGCACACGTCCCTCGCACCCAAGCAGCGTGATTCCCTGGAGAAGGTAAGGGCGGCGGCGCAGACTTTGCTCGCCCTGGTCAATGACATCCTCGACTTGTCCAAGATCGAAGCCGACAAGCTGCCGTTGCGTCTGGTGCCATTCAATGTGCGCGACGTTTTCGACCGGGTGGGCGATATCGTCGGTTGGCGGGCCGATGAGAAGGGGTTGCGGTTGGCCTTGCATTGCGCGCCTGGCGTTCCGGATCGCCTGTTGGGCGATCCGCTGCGGCTGGGCCAAGTGTTGATCAATTTGGCCAGCAACGCCGTCAAGTTTACCGAGCGCGGCGAGGTCCTGGTCGATGCAGCTCCGTCGACCGTCGAGGACAGTGTCGTGCACGTGCGATTCAAGGTTAGCGACACCGGCATCGGCATCGCCGAGGATCAGATGGTCGGGTTGTTCGATGCGTTTTATCAGGCGGACGGGGCGATCGACCGCAGGGGGGAAGGCACGGGCCTCGGATTGGCTATCTCGCGACTCTTGGTGGACCTGATGGGTGGCCGGCTTCGGGTGGACAGCGTGTCGGGTCACGGCAGCATTTTCCATTTCGAGCTGCCATTCGAAACGGTGCTCCAATCTGCACCGTCGTCCCGGGACGTTGGGGTCGGTCGCAGAGCCGCGGTCCTGTCGGCATGGTTGGGTCACGCGGCACCGCCCTCGGTGCTTTTGGTCGAGGATAACCCGATCAATCGTCAGGTGGCCGTCGAGATGCTGGCGTTCCTGGGAGCTGGCGTCGACATTGCGGCGGACGGGCCGACCGGCGTGGCAAAAGCCTGCGCAGGGCGCTACGATCTCATTCTCATGGATATCAACCTGCCGGGGTTCAATGGTTTGGAGGCAACGCGCCGCATTCGTCGCGACGGCTCGGCCGACCTGCCGATCGTGGCCATGACCGCACACGGCCCACCCGGCGACCGGGACACGTGCCTGGCGGCGGGCATGAATGATCATGTCGTGAAGCCGATTTCTGCAGAGGCGCTCAAACAGGTGTTGTTGCGCTGGGGTCGCAGACGGGGGGCATTGGCCGACCGCGGTCGTCCGGCGGCCGGGGATGCGATGGGACTCACCGGCCCGCTGCACCCGGTTGATCCGATGACCGCGGGGGCGGTTTCGTCCGCTCCTATTGGCTTGCCCGACCCAGAGGGCGTGGTTCGGTTGATCAGCCGTTTGCGCCGTTTCCTGCAAGACGGTGACTGCGAGGCCGAAGCAGCGGCGGCGAATTTGTGTGAACAGCTCGCCGGCATCGGGTGTGACGACGAGTTGGCAGCGTTGACCCATGCCGTGGCCGATGTCGAATTCGAGGATGCCCTCGGGCACCTCGGAACTATTTCGGCGCGTTTGGCATGGAAGCCGGCAGCATGACGGAACGGCACCGCATCCTTGTTGTGGATGACGAGCACTTGAACCGCACCGTCCTGTCCGGTCTGCTGAAGGCTGAGCACACGGTCATCGTCGCCAAGAATGGCGAACAGGCCCTGGCTCGCCTGAAGTCGGATTCCCGTATCGATCTGGTCCTGCTCGATGTGATGATGCCGGGCATAAGCGGCTATGACGTGTTGCGTTGGCTGAAGAACGCTGACGGTACGCGCGACATTCCGGTGATCTTTGTTACGGCGCTGACCTCGACCGAAGATGAGGAGCGTGGTTTGAAATTGGGCGCGGCGGATTATGTCGTCAAACCATTTCATCCGGCAGTGGTGCGGGCCCGGGTGGAGAACCACCTGCGCTTTGTGCGGCAGCGCAAAATCTTGGAAGAGTTGGTTGGCCGCGACGGACTGACCGAGATCGACAATCGGCGGCGGTTTGACGAAGTCCTGGACCGTGAATGGCGGCGTAGCCGACGGACGGGTCACCCGTTGTCGCTGGCCATGATCGATGTCGACTATTTCAAGGCCTACAACGATGCCTACGGGCATGCCGTCGGCGACCGTGCCCTGAAATCGGTCGCGCAGGCCCTCACCGGCGCCTTGAATCGGCCAGCCGATATGGTGGCGCGTTATGGCGGTGAAGAATTCGCGGTGCTGATGCCCGAGACCGACGTCGACGGCGCCGGCAGCCTGGCCGAGTGCCTGCGCCTGGAGGTGCAATCACTCGACATTCCGCACGGTCATTCGCCCGTGACCAACCATCTGTCGGTTTCCATCGGCGGGGCGACCATGGTCTGTACCGGCGAGGATCCGATGGATCTCGTCCACCAGGCCGACAGCATGTTGTATCGCGCCAAGCAGGATGGTCGAAACCGTGTGATCTGGCAGGCAACGGCCTGAGGTCTGCCCAGACCGGCCGGCCAGGTCGCGGCCTCGTCGAAACGTCCTTGCCTTGAACGCTTTGACGACAGCCATGCCGTGGCCATAAGCCCCACGGTGCGGTTCCTCCAGGTCGTCGAACCACCGAAGGCCGCGCGGCGCTACGGCGTCCGTGGCGGCAGGGGTCAGCATGGGGGTGTCTTCGTCGAAGGAGAGCCAACAGCGCAGACATAGGCCGGTCGCCCAGCCGCCCACAGAGCGGGGCGGTGGAGGGGGAAGGACCGGGGTGGAAGATGGCTTGGGCATCGGAACGTCGTCGGTTCTGGAACACCCTGGAAAGACAAGGGACGTCGACCGCCGACAAATCCGCTGTCCGCGGCGTCGGGGATCGGTGGCGTCGGGATGGGCCGATTGTCGCCGAGTGAAACTCACGGTTATCGTGTCGCACGGCGTGATCGCGACGTCGGGCTGGTTTCCGACGTGGCGCGGGTGCAATTCGGCGACGCGACTCACGCGACGGATCGTGCGCGAAGGGAGGGCTGGGACCATGGCATGCAAAGAGAACGCCAAGAAGGAACTGTGGTCAGGTCGGCCGACTCGGCTTCTCAGCGGCTGGTTGTTCGTCGCTGCCCTGTCCGCCGTGGTGCCGGAGTCTAAGGGTGTAGCAGCGGAAGCCAGCGGGCTTCGTTTCGGACGCACTGCGGAGCGGGTGCGCGTCGTGATCGACCTCGATCGATTGGTCCCCTTCGAGCATCGGCTGAATGCGAACGCGACCATGCTGCGGATACGCTTGAGCGGAGTGACGTGGCGTGGCCCGACCGACCGACCGATAGGCAATGCCCGCCCGCTGACCGCCTTTTCTACGCGGATGATCGGGGCGGATACGGAGGTCACATTAACCGCCAGTGCCCCCATTGCCGTCCGATCGTCCTTCACCTTGGCGCCGTCGGATCGGTTCCCGGCACATCGCATCGTCGTCGACCTGACCCGGGTCGTGGAGGCCGGGGCACCTCAGCCGGCGCCGGCGCCGGCTGAGGCGGATATCGTGGCAATGTCCGAACCGACGCCGGCTGAGTCGGAAGAGCTCTTTCTCGCCCGCGGCGCTGCGGCTCTTACACCGCCGGACGGGCGTGCGCCGGATGCCGCGGCGGCCATGGAGTGGTTCAAGCAGGCTGTGGCATTGGGGAGCGTGCGGGCGGCCTTCAACATGGCCGAGATGTTTCGGGTCGGCCTCGGCGTGCCGCAAAGCTTTACCCTCGCAGCCGAATGGTATGAGCGGGCGGCCGGCGAAGACTTCGCACCCGCCCAATTCTATCTGGCCGCTCTGTTGTTTCGCGGTCTCGGCGTCGACCAGGATGAGGCGCGAGCCACTGGACTGCTCCGCCGTGCCGCCGAACTGGGCCACCAAAGGGCGCAACAGGCTTTGCAGGAACTCGGCCAGACACCGGCCTCGGCACCCGCGGCGGCCCCGGCGTTGGAGTGAGCCGGGCCCTGGTCACGCAGGCGTGATTGGGGTCGGGAGAGTCGCCGGTTCACGGTGCGGGTCCGATCCCACTGGTTCAAGGGCCCGTCGATCCATGCGCATCCCCGTCTCCGTGACGTCCGATTTCATTTGCCCGTGGTGTTTCATCGGTCGCCGCCGTTTGCTGTCGGCCGTTGCTGCCTTGCCGTCGGACTGGACGGTCGATATCACCTGGCTGCCGTTCGAACTGAATCCCGACCTGCCGTCGGAGGGCATCTCGCGGCGGGACTATCGGATCGCGAAATTCGGGAGCTGGGAGCGCTCACTGCGGTTGGACGCCGAGGTGGTGTCGGCGGCGGCGGGTGAAGGCCTGACAGTCGACTACGACAGGCAGACCTGGACGCCAAACACACGGCGTGCGCATCGGCTGATGCGGTTGGCCCAGACCGCGGGCGCCGACCAGAACCGATTGGCTGAGGCTCTTTTCCGGGCCTACTTCACCGATGGCCGCGACATCGGTGCCCCGGCGGTGCTGGTCGAGCTGGCGGGCGGCCTCGGTTTGGACCCGCATCGGGTGGCGGCGTTTCTCGATGGCACCGAGGAGATGGCCGAGGTGCGGGCACTGGAGGCAGAAATGCTGCGCCGCGGCATTGGTGGTGTGCCATTCTTCAACATCTGGGGCATCGGCGCGTCGGGTGCCGTGCCGCCGGATCTGTTGCGCCAGGTGTTCGACGAAGCGGTTGCCGTGCGGACCGGCCTGGCGGCGGCCGGGCCGGGGACCCTGGTCGATGACGTGGCCGGTGCGTCATAGGAGTGCTGGCAGGCCCCAGACGATGGCGGCGACCAGGGCGGCGGCGGCCAAGACGACCGGGACCGCCAAGAGCGTTGGCGTGAGGCGCGGTGCCGGAAGACCTTTGGGGAGGGTCTTTCGACCGGTGATCATCGGTCCGATCAGATTCTGCCGGCGCACCACGAGGTAGAGCAGCACGGTCACCACGTGGACACCGGCCAGGATCAAAAGGATGTCCACGCTCTGGCGGTGTAGCGACGACAGATCGGCGCGCAGCCCGCTGGACACCAAATTGGCCAAGGGGCCATCAACGAACAGATCGTCGGTGGTGAACAAGCCAGTTCCGGCCTGCACGGTCACCGCAGCCAACAGGATGACCACCATCCAGCCGCCGGCCGGATTGTGCCCGACATCATCATGCTGCCGGCCGGCGGGATGGAAGAAGCCGCCAAGATGGCGTAGGCCGGCCAATGGGCTGCGCAGAAACCGCGTGAAACGGGCTGTATCGCTTCCGACAATGCCCCACAGGATGCGAAACAAGATCAGTGCCAGAATCGCATAGCCCGACCAGAAATGGATGTCGAACCGCTCCTGTTCGCCGCTGAGCCACGACACGGCGAGGAGTATCACCAAAATCCAGTGAAACAAGCGGGTCGGCACGTCCCAAATCTTGACGGGTCGGGAGGGGGACGCCTCGGCTGTCATGGCTGGTCTCCTTGCAGGTCGGCGGAGGTTTCAGGCCGCAGCGTCGGTCCGGCGTGTGGCCCTTGTCAACGTGGTGTCCTGCAACCTTGACCCGCGGCGCCGAAGGATCGAAAACGCTGCAACCTGCGGACCGTTCCACCCGCCGATTGCCCATGGAGAGCGTTCATGTCCCAGTCCTTGCGGCGGGCCCGCTTGGTTTCTTTGCATCGGCATCGCGTCCTCTACGGGTTGGATGGTGCTGCGCTGTATTTTTCCTACGGCGCCAACCTGAACCGGGCCCATATGCGCCAGCGCTGCCCCACCGCAGAGCCGGTTGGTCGGGCCAATTTGGTCGGGTTCCGGCTGGTGCTCCGCCGCTATGCCGATGTCGAGCCAGACCGTGCCGGCTTGGTTCCGGGGGTGGTTTGGCGCATCCGTCGGGCCGACGAGGCGGCGCTCGACCAATATGAGGGCT
The DNA here is from genome assembly GCA_028281465.1 of Azospirillaceae bacterium. Lineage (GTDB taxonomy): Bacteria > Pseudomonadota > Alphaproteobacteria > Azospirillales > Azospirillaceae > JANQJV01. The sequence goes on from JANQJV010000020.1 coordinate 15,572, forward strand.
TTCCCATCGTGTACGGCAAAGAGCACCACACAGTCACGTTGCTGCACGGTGAGCAGGCTTGTGTCATGCTATACCGCATGGTCCATGGGGCGACTGCGCCGCCGCCGGTCGGCTATCTTGAGTCCGTGCGCCAAGGCTATGCCGATTTCGGCATTCCAGCCGGTACGTTGGACGCGGCGGTGGACCGAGCATGGCGACCCTTGCTGCGACGCTTCGCGCACCTGCCGCGGCACACGGGTTGATGGTCCGGTGGTCCGGTCGGTTTCCGCATGCGGTCACCCGATTTGGGCGTTCAGAGTGCGGCGTTGGCCGTTGCGCAGCACGGTGAGTTCAACCCAGCGGCCGCGTGGCATCGTGCCGATGCGGGCGCGCAGGTCCCCCGACGTATCCACTGGGCGGCCGTCGACGGCGACGATGATGTCGCCCCGGCGCAGGCCGGCCCGTTCTGCCGGCGAGCCATCCTGAACCTGCGTCACGATGGCCCCAACCGGCTGTGCCATGCCCAGGTTCTGCGCCAGATCGCCCGTTACGGTCTGGATGACGACACCGAGCCTGCCCCGCTGCACGGTGCCCGAACGCACGATTTGGTTCATCACATTACGGGCAATGTTGCTCGGCACCGCGAAGCCGATGCCGACATTGCCGCCGCCGCGCGACAGGATGGCACTGTTGATACCGATCAAACGGCCCAGACTGTCGACCAGTGCGCCACCGGAATTGCCTGGGTTGATGGCGGCATCGGTCTGGATGAAATCTTCGTAGCCCTCAGGGATCAATCCGGTCCGTCCGAGCGCGCTGACGATGCCGGTGGTCACCGTCTGTCCGAGGCCGAACGGGTTGCCGATGGCGGCGACGAAATCGCCGACCTGCAGTTGATCGCTGTCGCCGAAACGCAGTTCCTGTAGCCCGCTCGCATTAATGCGCAGCACCGCGATATCGGTTTGTGGATCGCTGCCGATCAGCCGGGCCGTGAAGGTGCGCCGATCATTCAAGGTGATACGCAGCTCTTCGGCGTTTTCGATCACATGATGGTTTGTGAGCACATAACCGCGGGCCGCATCGACGATCACGCCGGATCCGGCACTCACCGTCTGACGCTGTGGCACCCGGTCGGGCAAGTTGAAGAAACGCCGAAAGAACGGGTCATTCAACAATGGGTTGGTTGCTGCCACCACCTGGGTGCGTACGGAGATGTTGACCACGGCGGGAATGGTCCGGTCCAGCATGGGGGCGATGGAGTAGACGCCATCCCGGGTCTGGATGAACGAGGCGGCCATGAAGCCACCTGGTGCTTCGGCGCTCGCCGGGGTCAGGGTTGGTGGCAGCACGGAAGCCGGAATGCTCGACTGCATGATGGGCACGAAAGCTGCGGCGCACAGGGCCAGCAGGGTGATCAAGACGAGCCGGGTCGATCCACGCATCACAGACCTCATGGGGATAGTTCCCCACCATACCGAGCAATATGGCAAAAAATGGTGCATTCGCTGCCGCATGGCCACGGTTTGCGCGCCATCGCGCGGCGTCGTCGCAACCGCCTCGGCTTGACCTTCCATTAACTGGAAGGTTTATACGGCAAGAGCGAAGGAATGGTCATGGCACGGTGGGTGACGACATGAACAGTCAGGCGAACCAGGCGACGTTGACCTTGTCGGTCACCGGGATGACCTGCGCTGGGTGCGCCCGTCGGGTCGAGCGTTTGCTGACCGGTGCGGCCGGTGTGCTGTCGGCCACGGTCAACCCGATGCTGGAGACCGCCGACATCGTGTATCGGCCCGACCGCGCTGATGCCGGCGACATGGCCCGGGCGATCTGCGCCGGCGGGTTCGGTGTCCGTGAAACCTCCGTGACTTTGCAGGTCACTGGCATGACCTGTGCCGGTTGCGCTGGCCGGGTCGAACGGGCCCTGGCGGCGGTGCCGGGTGTGTTGCAGGCGGAGGTGAATGTCGCGCTGGAAACTGCAGCGGTGCGTCTCGTGCCGGGCGTGGCGGAAGCCGGCACGTTGATCCGCAGCGTCGCGGCCGCCGGTTTCGGTGCGCATTTGCCCGCGGTGGCGGCTTCGCCTGGGGTTGCCACGGCGGCTGCGACGGCCCGTACCGATTATGGGGAACTGCTCGCCGCCGTGCTGCTCACCCTGCCGTTTGCCGTGCAGATGGTGAGCATGGTGGGGGTGTCGGCCTGGATGCTGCCGGCTTGGCTGCAATGCGCTCTGGCAACGCCGGTTCAGCTTTGGCTTGGCCGGCGGTTTTACCGTGGCGCCTGGTCGGCTCTGCGTCACGGCAGCGCCAACATGGACACGCTCGTGGTGTTGGGCACCTCGGCGGCCTACGGTTTCAGTGTTTGGCAGATGCTGGCGCTGGGTGGTCAGTCTGCCGGGCATCTATACTTTGAAGCGTCCGCGATGATCATCACTTTGATTTTGCTCGGCAAGACACTGGAGGCGCGGGCCAAACGCTCGGCGACCGCGGCGTTGCGGGCGCTGATGGCGTTGCGGCCGGAGCGGGCACGGGTGTTGCGCGCCGGCCAGGAAGTCGAGGTCGCTCTGGACGCCGTGGTGGTCGGCGATATGGTGGTGGTGCGGCCCGGCGAGCGGCTGCCGGTGGACGGCGAGATCACGCGCGGCGAAAGCGAGCTGGATGAGAGTCTGATCACCGGGGAACCGATGCCGGTGCCGCGCCGCGTCGGCGACACGGTGGTGGCCGGTGCCATGAACGGCACGGGACACTTGCGTATCCGGGCCGAACGGGTGGGGGCCGACACCACCGTGGCGCGCATCACCCAGTTGGTTGCCCAGGCCCAGGCGGGCAAGGCACCGGTACAGCGCCTGGTCGACCGCATCAGCGGTGTCTTCGTGCCCATCGTCATGGCACTGGCTGCCTTCACCCTGGCCCTGTGGCTGGCCGGCGGGGCCGCTTTCGAACCCGCTTTCAGCGCCGCCATCAGCGTGCTGGTGATCGCCTGCCCGTGCGCCTTGGGTCTGGCAACGCCGACCGCGCTCGTAGCCGGTACCGGGGCGGCGGCTCGGGCGGGCGTGTTGATCAAGGACATCGACGCCCTGGAGCGCGCGGGCCGGATCGACACGGTGGCGTTCGACAAGACCGGCACCATGACCGAGGGGCGTCCGGCGGTGGTGGCCGTGCGGGCGTTCGACGGCGATGCCGACGGGCTGCTTGCTCTGGCCGCCTCGGTGCAGGCCGGGTCGGAGCATCCGCTCGGCCGCGCCATGGTGGATGCAGTGGCGCACCTGGCGCTCCGTCCGGCCAAGGGTTTCCGGGCCGTGGTCGGCGAAGGCGTCGAGGCGCAGGTGGAGGGCCGGGTGGTCCGCATCGGCCGGGCCGGTTTCGCCGCGCCGATGGCCACGCCGGCCCAAACCGCTGCTGCGGCGACCGTGGCTGGGGATGGGCGCACCGTGGTCTGGGTTGCCGCCGATGGCCGACCGCAGGGCGTCGTCGCGTTTGAGGATGCTGTGCGGCCGGATGCGGCGGCGGCCGTGATGGCCCTGCACCAACGCGGGATCCGCACGCTGCTCCTGACCGGCGATACGGCGGCGGCGGCGCACCGGGTCGCTGGCCAATTGGGGATCGGCGCCGTGCACGCCGAGGTGCGTCCGGGTGGCAAAGCCGAGATCATCGCGGCGCTGGCCGAGGAGGGGCGCCGGGTCGCCATGGTTGGCGACGGTCTCAACGATGCACCGGCCCTGGCGGCGGCCGACCTGGGTATTGCCATGGGCAGCGGCGCCGATGTGGCGCTCGAGACGGCCGGCGTGGCACTGATGCGGCCGCGGCCGGCCCTGGCGGCGGCGGCGCTGGACATCGCCCGGGCCACCGCCGGCAAGATCCGGCAGAACCTGTTCTGGGCGTTTGCCTACAACGTGGTCTGCCTGCCGATCGCCGCTCTGGGCTGGCTCAACCCGGCGCTGGCCGGGGCGGCCATGGCTTTGTCTTCGGTCAGCGTGGTGACCAACGCACTGCTGCTCAAGGCCTGGCGGCCGCGCGGGGTGGCATGACCAGCATCCGCAAGGTGGCCGTCGAGAGCGGCCTACCGGCCAAGACGATCCGCTACTATGAGGACATCGGCCTGGTGCGGCCGGCCCGCAGCGCCAACGGCTACCGTGTGTTCAGCCCGGCCGATGTGCAGAAGTTGAGCTTTTTGGCGCGGGCCCGCTCGCTTGGCTTCAGCATCGAGGATTGCCGCGCGCTGCTCGCTCTGTATGAAGACCGCAGCCGGGCCAGCGCCGACGTCAAACGGGTCGCCGAACACCATTTGGCGCGTATCGCCCGCAAGATCGCCGCTCTGCAGTCCATGCAGGCGACCTTGACCGTGCTGGTCGAGCGCTGTCACGGCGACGATCGGCCGGATTGTCCGATCTTGGATGACCTGGCCCGCCACACGTCGTCCGGTGCGGCATGACGGAAGGACCGGCCCGGCGTGGCTGAAACAGCCATCCTGTTGATGGCTCCAATCAGTGATCGTTCGCTGGAGTTTACGGTGTCGTCCATAGGGGCCAAGAGTTGACGGTCCGCAGGGGTCGACAACGGGGGCCGCAGGGATGGGACAACCAAAAGGCCCGCTGGCAGAGGGCCCGCTGGTCCTTTCCGAGGGCGATTTCGCCGTTGACGTGCGTCGCCGGTGTGCAATGAACGTTCGGATCATCGTGATGGCCAAGGCGAGATCATCGATGGTGACGCAGTGTGCCCTATGAGGTGTGCGGCTGGGGTGCCATCGACCTGCGTCCGCCGGTTTATCGGGTCGCCGGGGTGCTGGACGGGGATGATCCGGTGGCGGACGCCGGTTCCGGCGCGCATCGATGCCGCGATCCGGGACCGTCGTCGGCACGAGGTGACGCTGGCCGACGCGTCGGCCGCCGATCCGCGATGGCGCAGCCTGGGCCCCATCCCCTCCGGCCTTTGCTCAGATGCCGCCGAAGAGCGCATCGCGCGGTACCGGACCCGCCCCTATCAGGCTGTGCCGGGACCATGCCAGCCAAGCTGTCGGGTGCAGCCCGAGCCACCCGCCGGGCGACGAATGCCTCGACGCTCAAGCCCGCGGGGGCTGCGGTTTGGTCGCCACCGCGGCAGGATGTCACGACTGGCTGTTGTGCGATTGATAGGCGCTCGCAACTCTGGCACACTATGAGTGAAGATGGTGCCCAACCAAAGAAACCCATGTCGATGTTCCGACCCAACGCCGTGCCGGTCGCCCTTGCCCTGGCCGCGTTCATCACCGATCCGGTGGCTGCTCACACGCCCTTGTGCGCCTGTTACGACAACGGTGACGACACAATCCTGTGCGAAGGTGGCTATTCCGATGGCTCTTCGGCCAGCGGCGTGACCATGGTGGTGCGTGACGCCCGCGGATATACCATCATCCAAGGACGTATGGACGAGAACAGCGAGTTCGTGTTCGACAGGCCACGTGACCGCTACACCGTGTTGTTCGACGCGGGGCCGGGGCACCGGATCGAGATCGCCAGCCAGGACATCTTCTGAGTGGCCGACCAACCGGCGATCGAGGTCGATCACCTGTCGCATTATTATGGCCGGCGGGTGATCTACCAGGACCTGAGCTTTACCGTGCCGCCGGGCCGCATCTTCGGCCTACTTGGCAAGAACGGTGTTGGCAAGACGACGCTGATCAAGCTGCTCATGGGCTTCCTGCCGCCGGCCGGTGGCCGCTGCCGGGTGTTGGGCGAACCGTCGCATGCTCTGACCCCGGCCACCAAGCGCCGCATCGGCTTGGTGTTCGAGGGCCACCTGGCCTACGACTTCATGACCATCGCCCAGGCCGAACGCTTCACCGCCGCTTGGTATCCGACGTGGCGGCGCGATGTCTTTTACGACCTGGTGGACCGCCTGGGTTTGCCGTACAGCCACCGAATCCGCAACATGTCCGAGGGTCAGCGCTCCCAGGTGGTGCTCGGCCTGGTTATGGCCCAGGACCCGGATCTCTTGATCCTGGACGATTACACCATGGGACTGGACGCCGGCTACCGGCGTCTGTTCCTGGACTATCTGGTCCACTATGCGCGCACCGGCGCCAAGACCGTGCTGGTCACCTCACATGTTGTGCAGGACTTGGAACGCCTGGTCGACGATGTGGTCTTCCTGCGCCGCGGCGGTGATGTGCTGCAGACCTCGCTGCCCGCTTTCATGGGCGCTTTCCGGCACTACCGCCTGCCGGCCCGGTCGGATGGCGTGGCACCGAGTCCCGGCAGCGTGCTGCACGGTGTGGAGCGCGAGCCGGACGGCACCGTCAGCGTTTTCGCCTTCCACGACGCCGACGCCGTCTCGGCCGAGCTTGGCCGGCAGGGTGTGGACCCCGCTGGTCTCACCGCGATCCCGATGACTCTGGAAGACGCCTTCATCGGCTATACCGGAAAATACTGATGACCGCCCTGTTTTTCAAAGAATGGATCAAGCTCCGGCTGATCTGGGGGTTGATCCTGGCCGGCAACGCCGCGTTCTGCCTCTATCTGTTTCTGGATATGCGCCAGCAGTTCCGCATCGAGCATGCGGAGATGCTGTATTACCAGGCGAGCCGCATCGGCCGGCTGTTCTATGCCGATCTGCAGTATGTACCCGCGCTGACCGGCGCGGCGTTGGCCGTGGCCCAGTTCGCACCGGAGATGGCCAAAGGCCGGCTGCGCCTGTCCATGCACCTGCCGATTTCGCTCGACGGGCTGATCCTGATCCACCTGACCATCGGCCTGATCGGCCTGGGTGTGATCCTGGCATTTGACCTGGCGGCGCTGGCGGCCACCGTCGGCACCTTCTTCCCCGGTGCTTTCGTGCACAGTGCGTTGGCCACGGCGGCGCCGTGGATGCTTGCCGGGGTGGCTGCCTATCTGGGCGGGGTGCTGGTGTTGCTGGAGCCGTGCCGTCCACTCCAGGTCGTCAACCTGGCGGTGGCCGGCGGGTTGGTGACGCTGTGCCATTTGTCGACTCGGTTCAACGGCGCCGACCACGCGTTGCCTGGTCTCGCGCTGATGGTCGGCTTGCTGCTGCCGGCCGTGCTGCTGCCGGCGCGCCGCTTCCGCGATGGAGGCCGCTGATGCTGTGTTTGACCCCCCGCTTTGCGTTTGCCGCCTTGGTCATGCTGGTTTTAGCCATCGCCGTGCCGGCCGCGTATACGCTCGTGTTCGGCGTCGAGGTGGCGCCGACGCAACTGTTCTACAGCCCGGTGCGCAAGGCGTTCGTCTTCCGCGAACACCACGGCGCACATGATTTTATCTATGCCGACCAGCACGGCGAGCGTTTCGACCGGCGCACTTTCGAAACGCAGATTCCGTTCATCTATTACCGCAACATGGATCTTTGGGGTCTGTTGCCGATCACGCTCGACGGGCAAACCTTCGATGCCGTCACCATGCGTGACACCCGGCAGATTCTGGAGCTGGCGCCTCGCGAAATCCGTGACCGCAGGCCGGAAATCGACGTCTATCCGCTGCTGGAAGCCAATCCCGGTCGGGCCCGGCTGCAGTTTCCGGAAGACGTGTTCCGCATGACTGCGGATGCCATGGAGTTCCTCAACGTCGACACCAACACCGTCGACACGGATTTGACCACCCGGTTCACCATGGCGTTGACGGCCGCCGGCTTTGCTTTTCCGGCCGGGTTGGTCGCCGGCAAACCGACGATCCTGAAACCCCTCGATGAGGGCTATTTTCTGGTCGATGCGGCGGGCGCCGTTTTCCACGTCAAACGGGTCGACGGTCGGCCACAGGTGGTGCGCACCCCCATCCCAACCGACCTGGGCATCCGGCACATCAAGGTGTCGGAGACGCGCAGCCGCGCCTTCTATGGCCTGCTGTTGACCGACGACGCGCGCCTGTTTCTCATCACCTATGATGCGTATCGCCTGGTGCCGCTGCCGGTGGAGAGCTATGACCCGGATCGTATGGCCTACAAGCTATTGCTCAATCCGATGCAGGCCACGGCGGTATTCGGCGACGAGGCGATGATCCACGCCGTCGCCATGACGCGGGACTTCCAGCCGTTCGACCGCTACGCCCGGCCGGTGCCTGGCACCGCAGACATGGTGTATGCGCGGCTCGCCCGCTGGCTGTTTCCCTACACCGTGCATCTGGACGAGCACAACGGTGGCTATCTGACGTGGCGCCTGACCGACCACGGCTGGACCGGCGTCGCCGGCATCGGGATTGCGTTGTTGACGCTGCTGGCGGTGGAACGGTGGCGCCGGTCCCCCTGGCGCGCGCAATGGCCCAAGTTGGTGCTTGTGGTTGCCGGTGGCCTGTTCGGCCTCCTGGCCTGCCTGCTGCTGCCGGAACGCCGTGCCATCGATTGAGTGGTGGCGATGCGTCTGCATGGGGCCGGCGAAGTCGGTCGTGGCAATGGACCGTGCCGCGGCGTTGCCGGTGCTGCGTCGGGCTGTTGCCATGACAACGGACGCGCCCACATGGCGCCGCGTCGTTTGTTGGTGCGGCGAGCCATTGGTTGAACCGCCGGTGCGCGTCCATACTCTAAGCGGAATTGCCCCCCCCTATAACTATCTGATTTTCAAAAAAGGCCCAGTTTCGTAGTCATACCAACGGCCCGAAACAATGACCGGTCCTCGGGCCGCCCTATCCCATTTTTCCTAGTCCCACACCGGCCTTTCGACCGACCCACCATGACCGAAACGGTGGCTTTTCGACGGCGTGCCCTATTTATAGCACGGTTGTTGGCATGAAGATCG
>JANQJV010000072.1 GCA_028281465.1 Azospirillaceae bacterium
GCCATCTTGGCGGCCAGCCGCTGGGCGTGGTCCGGGCCGGCTGGAAGCCGGCGGTCCAGCCGGCAAGGAGGCCGGCGCTCCGAAACAGGGCGGCCCGAGCGGTCATTGTTTCGGGCCGTTGGTATAACTTATGCCAGCGATCTATTTTTCTGTCTCCTGCGCACGGCTTCTCAGGGCAACTAGGGACGACACCGTAGCCCCCTGCCTCCGGGACGGACCACCAGAATGGCCCGGTTCGACCAAGTTTCACACCGCGGATGAAAACGGTGCTCGCCTCATAGGTTGTGCCCGTGGGCACCTGCAGCGGTTCAGCATTCGCGGGCGGAACGGATTGTTCTCCGACGGAACCGCGTGACGACGTATTACATTTCCTAAATCGGCAATGCGTCTCCAAGGGATGTTCGGATGGCGCTCTCGCACACCATGCGGCAATCTTCGGCTTGCCTCGGAGATCGTCTCCAATGCTCGAACCGCAGCATAGACTGTTTTTCGACCCTGCCGGAAAGGCATTCAGAATCAAACCATGGATGAACTGCCGAGCCAGAATAATGTTCTCGAGAATGTCGAAGAGCGCCGTCCTCGGGTCATCAGAAAGCAAACACGGCAGCCCGTTCGATCCTGGAACGGATACTCGGTTTCAAGATCGCACGGTTGGCGACATCGGCGTCAGTTGAAAAAAGGTCGGACACGAAATCGACAATCCCGACATAGTCGAAAACGGTCAGTTCCACTGCCTCATCCAAGTCGATCAAAATGTCAACGTCGCTGTCCGGACGACAAGTGCCGCGCACCGTGGAGCCGAAAACGGCGGCATGCCGAACGCCAAGGCGCTCAAGGTCCACGGGATGGGCACGCAGGGTGGCCATGGCAGAATCGGTGTTCATGGCCGGACAATGCGCCGAATTGATCTATTGTCCAAAGGGAGCCTTGTCATAGCACCGCCTGCAAGGCCTCGAAGAACCGATCGATGGCCGGCGCTTCGCCAATGGTGACGCGCAGGTGGCGGTCCCAAGGCGCCGGCCCCACGGTGCCGACGTAAACACCCCGGTCGCGCAGGGCTGTGACCACAGGGCCGGCCGGGCGGTCCAGACCGATCACCGCGAAATTGGCGGCGCTGGGCACCACGGCCAGACCCATCACCCGGGCCCGGTGTTCCAGGTCGGCCCGGCAGTCGGCGGCGGCGGCCATGCAGTGGCGCAGATGATCCTGGTCGCTGAATGCCGCCACGGCCGCCACCTCGGCCAGGGCATTGACAGCAAACATGGGGCGCAAACGCGCCATGCCTTCGGCGAAGGCCGGCTCGCTGGTGACGCCGTAGCCGAGGCGCAGGCCCGCCAGGCCATAGGCCTTGGAGAAAGTGCGTACGACGATCCAGGGCCCCGGGCGGTACCGGCGCATGATCTCCAGGGCGTCAGGGCCACCGACGTGGCGACCGAACTCGAAATACGCCTCGTCAACCAGGATGGGCACCGATGCCGGCACGGCCTCCGCCAGCCGTTGCAGCTCGGATGCGCCCAGCATGCCGCCGGTCGGGTTGTTCGGCGTTGCCACCGTCACCAGCCGGGTCGGCCCGGTCACCGCTTGGGCCAACCCGTCAACATCACAGCGACCATCGGCCAAGACCGGAACCTGAACCGCCCGGACCCCTTCCAACTGGGCACCGCGGCTATAGCGGTGGAAGGAGGGCATCGGCATGACGGAGTTGCAGCCGGGTTCCAACACCGCCTGGGTCACCTGCCCCAGCAGCATGTCGCTGCCATTGCCGAACACCAGGCAAGCCGGGTCGATGTCCAGATGCGTCGCCAGGGTCGCGCGCAGCCGGGCATAGGACGCATCCGGATACCGGTTGAGACCACCGGCCGCCGCGGCCACGGCTTCGACCACGCGGGGCGACGGCGGCAGCGGCGACTCGTTCAGGTGCAGCCGGGCCACGCCGGCATCCGTCGGCTCGGGAGAGGGGATCGGTTGGAACGGGGCCGAGTCACGGACCAGGGCACGAAGGTATTGGGGGACGGCGGAATCGGACATGGATGCGGCACGGGTCTGGAGGTCGGGCTGCCACCGGCCATGCATGGCGGTGAACGCGGCTGATCATCCGTGTAACCGGCCGATCCGGATCACGCCAGCGTGGTCTCGGCCATGCCGGTCCAAGGACCGTCATCGACCCAATGGGAGCAACAGGCCGAGGGCTGCGGCGACGACGGGATCATGTGCGAGTTGTGTTTGTGCGTTTCATGCCACTCCAGCCGAAGTGGCACCGTATATAGTGTGGACGCATCAACATGACGCTATATACGGTACATCAAGCGGATTGGTCGACAGGAAACCCACAGCCTCCTCGCGCATTCTGCACGTCAACCGCAGGGGGCGCACGGGCACCCCCTGCAAGGCTGATCGACAGAAGCCCACTGCCTTCCGGCGCATCCCATGCGTCAGAAACTGAAGCGGGCACCGGCATAAAGATTGGTTGCGTCTTCGAACTGGCCGAAGAAGCTGTGGTCGTCGCGGCCGACAAAGACGTTGCCGCCGGCGGTCAGCGTCCAGGCATCGGTGAGTTTGTAGCTCACGTTCGGGCGCAGGTAGGCGTCCAGCTCGTTGGGCGAGAAGAAAGTAAACAACGACCAGGTGACGTCCTGGGCGTGGGTGAGCCAGGTCAGTCGTTGGGTCAGAAGATGCCGCGTGCGGTCGACCTCGATCGACCCCGGCGGCTGGCTGGCCTCGAACGCGTCGTGGTCCAGCCGGTGTTCGGCGACATACTGCAGGCCCATGGTCAGATCGGTCACAAGTTCGCGTTCGTAGCCGATCAGGCCGCGAACCTCGCTGTTGCGTACCAGCGGATCGGTGCCGTCGCGGTCGTCCCGAGAATCGTACCAGCCGACCTCCATGGTGCCGATGCCACCCAGCACCGGGCCGCGGACGCTGGCGCCGTAGACCGACAGGTCGGGAAAAATCGGCCGGCCGCTGACCGCATCCGCCCCTTGCGGGTTTTTCCAGAAGCCATGGTAGCCGTAAAGGGCGGTCTCGTATGCCCCCAGGTTGCGGTACAGGCGCACGGCAATCTCGTCGTCGCGAAACCAACGATCGGGCTTGTCGGCATCGACGATGGCATTGCGGCCGACGATCCGCCCCCGCGCCGTGTCGAAGAACGAAACCCGCCGGCCATCGATGAACCGGTCGGCGTCGAAGCGCGGCGTGTACACCACGTCGAGATTCGCCAGATCGGAAAACGCCGACAACTTCACCGCATCCGACGGCGCCTTCAGGTATTCCGCGTCGCGGCCGATGAAGAACGACTTGAAATCCTTCGGAAACAGGTCGTTGATGAAGACCAGATCGCCGGTACCCCAGGTCAGGATCTGCCGGCCGATCTTCACATCGACGGAGTCCAGCGGCGAGAATACAAGATTGGCTTCCCGCAGGTCGACCGCCCCCTGCCCGGTTTCCAGATCCACATCGTGCTGATCGGCCAAACCGTCATAGACGAAATCGCCGACCGCGTGGAATTCCGCGCTCTCGAAGAATTTGGCGACCTCGAGCTGCAGCCGGGTCTCCTGGATCGAGAAACGGTGCTGGTTCGGATCATCGGTGACGCGGGCGCCGATCCGGCCCTCCAGGAACCCGGTCAGACGGAACGGCAGACGCATGTCAAACCAGCGTTCGACGGTGGTGCGCGGCAATGCCTCGGCCGCGCCCGCCTCGCTCGGTGTCGGGCTTTCGCCGAGCCCGGGCGGAAGAGCGGGCCCGTCGCCATCGAGACCCGGCGGCAGAGCCGGAGCGGGACCACCCAGTCCCGCCGGCAATGTCGGTTCGGTGTCGCCGAGCCCGGGCGGCAGAGCCGGTTCACTCTGGGCTCGGATCGGCAAGGCCGAGGCCCCCAGCAAACAGGCCGACAGGAGTACGCCGCCAATCCAATGCGCTGTCACAGCCAAGCCCCCCTCCGAATGCCAACCTCCGGTCGGCCATCACCGCAAATGGCGTGTCGGCGCGCGGCGCAGGAATCGCTCGCTGAAGATGTTGTCCGGCAGGTCGCTATCGTAGGCGACGCGATCGTAGGCGAGAACGGTCTTGCTGCCCGTACGCAGATCTTCCATGCTCGCTTCCACCACGGTGTTGTATCCTTGTATCTGTTCCACCCGCAGCACGCGGTACACCCGGTATTTGCGCCCCTGCCGGTCGAAGTATTCGGTCTGGATCGGCAGGAACGTGGCCTTGTGCACATACATGTCATAGTGGCCGAACTCGACCGCTCCCGGGTCCTTGGGCGTGTTGCGGATCAGGTAGTACGTGTCGGTCGTGCTCACCAGTTCATGTCGATCCAGGTCGATGCTGCGGCCGGACACATCTTCATAGAAGAAATCCGACCCGGCGAAGCTGGTGCGCTTGTCGGTGGCGGCGATACGTTTGACCAGGTCCAAAGCCGGCAGGTACAGCCAGCGGTCGTCGTCCCGGGTCAGGTGCTTCCAGACCATGAGCACCATCTTGCTGACATCGGCCGGCCGATGGAAGTACACATAGTACTTCTGTTCGCCCCGATACGCGTCGCCGCGCAGGCTGTCCGTATCGGCCTCGTCCCGGCGCAGGATGGTGAACTGGCGCGCCCGCGCCCGGCCCTGGTCGTCGGTGATGGTCATGGACACGCGGGCTCGGCCGTCCTTGCCCTGGAAGTACGACACCAGGTTGGTGCGGTGGACGATGTCCGCCACACCCGGGTCGGCGGCCCGGCCCGGCCCGGCGGCCAGCACCATGGCGGCAACGGCAACGGCAAAGGCGGCGGTCGCGGCGGCTGCCGGTTTGGCAAAGGCAGATCGGATCATGGCGGTCAAACACCCTTTCCGTGGTCGGGGGTCATGGCGGACGGGACGGTGCCAGCGGGCTGGTCGGCACCGGACGGGGTCCGGAACAACCAGCGCTGCAGCACCGTCACCAGGGCCGGCAGGATCAGCAAGGTGCCGACGCCGGCTGTGAACAGGATGGCGGCGATGAAGACGCCGACGGTCTGGTACGGCACCAGCGGGGCGGCCAGCAGCGGCAGAAAGCCGACGCCGAGCACCACGGCGTTGCGGGTGATGGCGCGCGCCGGCTCGTCGAACACCGGCCCGACGGCGGTGGACCAGGCACCGACCGCGGCCACCGTGGCCCGGGTGCGCGACAGGAAATGGATGGCATAATCGACCGCCAGGCCCAGACTGAGGGCGCTGAGCACGGCGATCGGCATGTCGTAGTCCTTGCCGATCAGCCCGATGATGCCGTAGATCAGACCGATGGTGACCGTGAGCGGGATCATGCACAGCGCGCCCCACAGCGGCGAGCGGAACAGCACCGCCATCAGCACCAGCACCACGCCGAAGCTGCCCAGCAACGCCGCGAGCATGCCGGCGACCATTTTCTCCTGCCAGATCACGTTGATGTAGGTGAGGCCGAACCAGGCCGTCTCCAGGCCGCGCGGCGGCGGATTGGCCGCGGTGAAGGCGTTCACGGCGTCGACCACGCGGGCCATGTCTTCGTTGTCGCCGCTGGTCAACTGCACCCAGAGTGCGGCGCTGCGGTAGTCCGGCGTCACAAGGTGCCAGAGGTCGTAAGGGCGGTGGCTGTTCTGGAAGGTGAGCAGGGTCTGCGCCACCGCCTCGGGGCTGTCGGGAATGCGGAACTCTTCCGGCGCCCCCAAGAGCAGTTCGCGATGCACAGTCTTGACCAGATCGGCCAGAGAGTTGGATTTGCCGACGACGCCGGTCTCAGACAGGACGGTTTCCAGCGCGTCGATGTAGCGCAAGACCTCGGGGGCTTTGAAAATCTCGTCGCGCTGGCGTTCCGCATCCAGAAACACCTGGGCCTCGTCCCAGGCGAAATACCGATCGTCCGGGGCCCCGTCCAGCCGGTCGGCGGTCACCGCGCCGAGCGACGCCAGAAAGCCGGCCTTGTCATCGGCCGCGGCCGCGGCGGCATCCGCCAACGCCGCCAGTGCGTCGAAAACCGGTCCGGCCTCCGGCAGGCCGTCGGCGACCAGGCCGGCCTGGCGCTGCCTCAGCCGTTCCCGGAAGCCCTCCCGATAGGCCTCGAGCCCGGCGTCGGCGTCGGCAGCCGGGCGCAGCGTGAGATACGCCATGTAGGTGCCGCCGAAATGCGTGTTCAGAACCCGGTCGGCGACGCGGATCGGATGCGCCGGCTCGAACCATTTCACCGGATTATCGTTGATATTGATGGTGCCGATACCGTAGATCGCCACCGCCACGACCACGGCGGTGACGCCGAGCACGGGTTTGGCGCGCGCGGCCACGCCGCGCCCAAGGGCCCGAAGCCCGCGGCTCAGGGGTGTTTCGGCCTCCCCCGCGTTGCTCGAAGCATGGCCGAAACCGGCGAGCTTTTCCTCGGGCATCATCAGGATGAAGGCCGGGATGAACAGCATGGTCCACAACCAGGCCAGGAAGACGCCGACGGCGACGAAAACGCCGAACACCTGCACCGGCGGAATCGGCGTCAAGGCCAGCGAAGCGAAGCCGGCCATGGTGGTCAGGGTGGTGAACAGCATGGGGGCGAACAGGGTGGCCACCACGTCCCGGATGGTGCGGACCCGATCGCGGGTGTGCGGATAGCGGTCGAAGAACTCCGACAGGATGTGCACGGCGTCCAACACCGCGATCGGCATGATGAACACCGGGATCATGGAGCTCATGATGTGGATCGTGTTGCCGGTGACCACCAACAGGCCCATGGTCCCCATGGCCGAGACCATGGCCACGACCATGGGCGAGGTCACCAGGGTCAGGTGGCGGAAGAACCACCACATGACCAGGAAGATGACCAGCATGGCCAGCGGTGCGGAGATCGCCATCTGGTAGAACATCTGCACGCCGAACGTATCCTCGGCCACCGGCAAGCCGGTGATGTGCACCTCGTCGCCGGTGCCGGCCCAATCCGCCGTATGCTCCAGGAGCGCGGACCGGACCCGGTAGCTCAGGTCCTTGTGGGTGAGCGGCAGGTACAGCGCGAGCGCCCGGCCGTCTTCGCTCACCAAGGTGCCGTCGAGCATGGGCAAGGCGCGGGCGGCATCGCGCACCGCCAACGCCTCGTCCCGGGTTTCCGGCGGTTCGGGCATGAGCCACGAGAAGCTGACCGCACCCAGGCCGGCCTGCTCGATGGTGTCGACCATGGACGGCGCCAGCATGTCGGCCTCGACCACGCCGATGCGGCGATCCGGATGGTCCGGGTCCGGCCACTGCAGCGTGCGCGCGAATTGCGTCAGGGCAAACACGCGCTGAAGCGACTCCGGGTTGAACACGCCGTCCGGGTGTTCGTCGTTGACGATGCCGACCACCACCATGTCATGCAGCGAGAAGGCGCGCTTCATGGCGTTATGGAAAATACGCACCGGTTCGTCGCCGGCCAGCATGTTCTCCGGATCGGTGTCGACCATCACACCGTGCAGCATCGGAAAGCTGGTCGGCCACAAGCTGGGCAGACCCGCCAGCACACCCAGGAGCACGGTCGACACGACCATGACCCAGGTGATGCCACGCGGCCGGCGTTCCGCCAGCCCGGTGAACCGCGACGCGGTGGTGGCGAGCATGGATGTCCTCTCCGCTCTCTCTCGTTGCGGGACCGGCCTGTCCCGGTGAACGCCGCATAGATAGACGCCCTGTATATTAGAAACAACTGATATAATGCCACACCGCACCAATCGGGTGACTGCCTGCGCTAGACTGGGCGTCCGACCGCACCCACCCAGGAGCCTCCATGACGGCACTCTTCGCCACGCTGCCCGACGGGCATCATTTGGCCGTGGTCACGGCCATCTTCGTCCTGGCCGGGCTGGTCAAGGGCGCCATTGGCCTGGGTCTGCCGCTGGTCGCGATCGGGCTGTTAAGTCTGGTCATGCTGCCGGCCGAAGCGGCGACGCTGCTGGTGGTGCCGGCGCTGGTCACCAATGTCTGGCAGGCCCTGGCGGGGCCGGCTCTAAGGGTCCTGCTGCGCCGATTCTGGGGCATGCTGGCATGCCTGGGCCTCGGCGTGTGGCTGGCCGGAGCAACCGGGGCTGCGGTGCTGACTGCGGACGCTGCGGGTCATGCCGCCACCGCCCTCGGCCTGATCCTCCTGGTTTATGCCGCGCTCGGCCTGGCGGCGCCCCGGTTCCGAATCACCCCGTCGCGAGAACCCTGGCTCAGCCCGCTCATCGGCGGGTTGACCGGCGTGGCCACGGCGGCCACCGGCGTCTTCTCGGTGCCCTCGGCGCCGTATCTGACGGCCCTGGGCCTGGACAAGGATGCGCTCGTGCAAGCGCTCGGCCTCACCTTCACCGTGGCCACGCTGTCTCTGAGCGCCAGCCTGATCGCCGCCGGCGTGGTCACCTCCGGCCTCGGCATCGCCTCGGTTCTGGCCCTTCTCCCGTCGATCGCCGGCGTGACGCTGGGCCAATGGCTGCGCGCCCGTATCTCCCAGCCCCGCTTCCGCCAGGTGTTCCTGATCGGGCTGCTCGTGCTGGGGGCGCACCTGGCATCGCGGGGATTGGTTTAGACACCTTGCCGTCAGAGCCAGCCAGCCGGTAGGGTCACATACCATAGCACACTCAAGCCGATGGCTGCCATGCCCAAGCGCCTGATCCAGCGCCATGACGAATTCGCCAAGCACCTTCTCGATCAGCCGGGCAATGCCGATGCGTTCGTGCGCGAGCGGCTGCCGTCGACGGTTGCGGCCTGTTTGTCGGCAAAGCCGGTCATCGACCGGTCGGAGAGCCATGTCGATCCGAAGCTGCGCGCACTCCGGGGCGATCGGGTATACTCGGCAGAAACAACCAGCGGTGATGATATCTTGATCTGGACCATGATCGAACACAAAAGCGATCCAGAAACCGACATCTTGAAACAGCTCCTCACCGATCTGGCCGGTCTCGCCGCCAAAGGTGCCTCAAAACGGCCGGGCCCGAAGGGCAATACCCTTCTGGTCCCGGCACCGGTCTATGCACTCATTCTCTATCACGGCACTGGGGAGTGGAATGCGCCATCCACGTTGTCCGACGCTTACGGACTGCCGGCCGACCTGGCCGCGCGCGGCCTCTTGTCGTTCACCTATACCCTCGTTGATCTGCTCACCATCCCCGACGAGGCGCTGTCCGCCCATCCACCGCTGCAAGCGGCACTACTGGTTCTCAAATACGCCTTGTACGACGGCGATCCGTTGGCCACTTTGGAGCGGCTCATGGAGACGGCCGTGCACCTTGGCTTGACCACGCTGATCGTCGTGGTCAATTACCTCGCCAAGGAGAGCGATTGGGCCGACGTCCCGACGCTGCGGCGGCTCGTGGCGCATCATTTGCCCGGAGAGGAGGACACCGTCATGGGATTGGCCGCCGAGCAGATCATCGACGAAGCAAGACCGGTCATCATGGCCGAGACGCTGTTACGTCAACTGAAGCGGAAATTCGGTGTCTTGCCGGAACAGGCGGTCACCCGGGTGCACGCAGCGGACGTGGCTCGCCTCGAAATCATGAGCGACGCCATTCTTGATGCGCAGACCCTGGAAGACGTTCTGGGACAAATCCCGAAGGGCGGCGATCTCCGTGCAAGGCGTTGAGGCCTGCTACGGAAACTGGACGGACTTTACGACGTCTATCAAAGACTTGCTCCTTGCGCTGGCAACGGGACAAAGCCCCCTCCCTCGGCGCCGCGGGATTCACACAGGTTGAAAATATCGCCAAATCAATGCACTACGAATAAACGGTTGGGGCAGGGGGGCGCACTGATTTCGGATTTCCAGGGCAAGCGCAGAGGCGCCGCGCGCCCATGCGGCGTTTCCGCTGGCTGATGGGCCGGATGTTGTGGCGATCTGCCCCGAGGCTCTCGATACCCGCGACACCGGGCCGGCAGATTGCCACACCCTACGGAAATACAAGAGAAAGATGTGTGAATGCCGTAGCCCTCGGAGAGGGGACCCCCATCACGTGTGGCTCCAATTGTCCGGATCGCCGTTGTCGTTGGGGGAAAGGCCCAGGGTTTCCCCGGCGCTGCTGACGCCCAGACCCAAGACCGTGCGATTGGCATAAGCGAAATACGCGGTCACCTGGTTCACTTCTAGGATTTCGCCATCGCCCACGCCGGCATCGCGCAATGCGGCAATCCGGCCCTCGTCCAACGACGTCGGCGAGACCGTGAGCGTGCGAGCATAGCGGAGCATCTCCAAAGGCGCACCATCGAAGGCCCGCTCCGGATGGTCGGCCTCCAACGCTTGCAGAATCGCATCGGCGCGCGCATCGTCCTTCAGCAGTCGCCGCATGCCTTCGCGGTGGTGTTCGACACAGTAAGCACACCCATTGAGCAAGCTGACATAGACGCCGATCGCCTCCAGGAGCCACTTGGGAACCGTATTGGCCGCATGGTGAAGGACGTATTTGTACAGCGCCATGTGCCCTTCCAGGCTATGGGGTCGCAGGCTGTGCGCTGCCAGAATATTGTCGATCTGACCATCTGGTCCCCGCACGCGGTCATAAACGGCTTTTAGTCGGCCTTCAGCCTCGGTGTAAGGGATGGTCGCGATCCAGGTCATGGCGGAAGACACCTCCTACCCGCCGGGTCTACAGCCCGGTCAACTGCATACTTAATCTTGTCTACATCGCCAGAACTGGTCTAGTTTCCAGGGCATTGCAAGCGGTTTCGACCGTTCGATCCCATACACGCAGCATCCCTCCGGGCCGGGCCAAGGCAGCACAAGCCCATTTCGTCCACGGTTCGATCCAGTCCGTTATAGGAGACCAAGGCCATGATTCGGCTCGCTCTCGTCTCGGCGCTCTTGGCCGCGGGCTTCATGCCTGCCGGCGCGGCCGCTGACGTGAAATCCCTTGCCGTCACCACCATTGTCGAAGTGCCCCAACTGGTGCAGGTCCGCGACGGTCTGTTACAGGGTCTGGCGGAGAAGGGCTACATCGAGGGTGAGACGCTGATCGTCGACTATCAAAATGCCCAGGGCAACATGGGTACAGCGGCACAGATCGCCAGGAAATTCGTCGGTGACCGGCCGGACGTGATCGTCCCGATCACCACGCCATCCAGTCAGACCGTTGTCGCCGCCGCCGAGGGGCTGGTACCGGTGGTGTTCACGGCCGTCACCGATCCGGTCGGCGCCAAGATCGTGGCGCAACTCGAAGCACCCGGCGACAACGTGACTGGCCTGTCCGATCTGGCACCGATCGACGCTCAGCTGGCGTTGATCGACGAAATCCTGCCCGACGTGTCGGTCATCGGGGTCATCTACAATCCCGGGCTGGACAACTCCAACACCTATGTCCGCCTTCTCAAGGAGATGGCCGTCGACTATGGCTGGACCGTCGCCGAAGCAGCGGCGCCGACTTCCAACGACGTGGTCGGCGCCATGCGGCGTTTGGTCGGTACGGCCGACGCGGTTTATATCCCCAACGACAGCACGGTGAACGCGCAGATGGAAGCGGTGGTCATCGTCGCCCAGGAGGCGGACCTGCCGCTCTTCGCTGGCGAAACTCGGGCGGTGGAACGGGGCGCCATCGCGTCGCTCGGCTTCGACTACACCAGGGTCGGCCTGGAAACCGCCAAGATCGTGAAGCGGGTCCTCGACGGCGAGGACCCTGGCGGCATCGATGTGCTGGTCTACAAAGATGCCTTCTCCGACTTTGCTCTCTATGTGAACACGGGGTCGGCCGCTGAAATGGGTGTGACCGTCCCCGCGCCGGTGGTCGAACGCGCCGCGGTGGTCATCGAGTGAGCCGGCGGATCGGTCGCCGAGGCGAGGGCATCGGTGTATCATGACCGTCTTCGCCTTTCTGGGGGCGGTCGAGATTGGTCTCGTGTTCGGCTTGGTGGCCCTGGGCGCTTACCTGTCATTCAGGGTGCTGAACTTCCCCGACCTGACGGTGGAGGGCAGTTTTCCTTTGGGGGCCGCGGTGGCGGCGACAGCGATCGTCACAGGCCTCCATCCGATTTCAGCGACCCTGTTGTCCGCTCTCGCAGGCGCTGCAGCCGGTGCCCTGACGGCCTGGATGAATGTGCGGCTGCGCATCCTGCACCTTCTGGCCGGCATTCTCACCGCCATTGCGCTCTATTCGGTCAATCTGCGCATCATGGGTCGGCCAAACATGCCGCTGTTGGGCGAAGACACCGTGTTTACGCCCCTGCGCGGCCTGTTTGGCCTGCCCAACTATGTGCTGGTGCCGCTCGCCCTGGCGGTCATCGTGGTGGTGGTCAAGCTTCTGCTCGACCGATTCCTCTACTCCCAGGTCGGACTGGCCATGCGAGCGGTCGGGGCCAACCCACAGATGGCCGAGGCCAATGCCGTGCACACGGGCCGGTTGACCATTCTCGGGCTGATGATGAGCAACGCCCTGGTCGCACTGGGCGGCGGCTTGTTCGCTCAGACGCAGGGGGCCGCCGACATCTCCATGGGCATCGGCGTGATCATCGTCGGTTTGGCTTCCGTGATCGTTGGCGAAGCTTTGCTGCCGACCCGGGCCCTGTTTCTGGCCACCCTGGCAGCGGTCACCGGGTCGATCGTCTACCGCATTGCGATCGCCGTCGCCCTCAATGTGGATGCCATTGGCCTGACCGCGTCTGACGTGAACATTGTCACCGCCGTGTTGGTGGCGGTTGCGTTGGTGGCGCCGAGCTCACGGCGGCCCTTTTCCGTTTTGAGACGGTCGTGACAGCCGGAGGGCAGCGGTGATCCGCATCGACGATGTTTCGGTCACTTTCGGGCGCGGCACACCATTGGAGACTCCTGCCCTGCGGGCCCTGTCCCTGGACGTACCGGACGGCCAGTTCTTGACGGTGATCGGCTCCAACGGCTCCGGGAAGACCACGCTTCTGAACAGCATCGCCGGTCTCGTGGCCCTGGAACGCGGCCGCATCGCCCTTGGTGAGGTGGACATCACCGGCTGGCCCGCGGCCAAACGGGCGCGATGGGTGGCGCGGGTGTTCCAAAACCCGCTTGCCGGCACGTGCGAAGGCCTGACAATCGAAGAGAACTTGGCGCTCGCCCATCACCGCACGCGGCAACGTGGCCTTGGCCTTGCCCTGAACCATGGCCTGCGTACCAGCTTCCGCGACATCCTGGCGTCATTAGGTCTCGGCCTGGAAAACCGGCTCGGTGATCGTATGGGCTTGTTGTCCGGTGGCCAACGCCAAGCCGTGAGCCTGTTGATGGCCACGATGGGCGAGGCTAAAGTCTTGTTGTTGGACGAACATACCTCCGCCCTCGACCCAAAGACCGCCGCCTTCGTGCTGGAGACGACGAGGCGACTGGTGGCCGCACGCCGGCTGACCACGATCATGGTGACCCACAGCATGCGCCAAGCGCTGGACGTCGGTGAGCGCACGGTCATGCTGCACCAGGGGCGTATGGCGGTGGACGTGGCGGGCGAGGACCGGGCCCGGCTCGACGTGCCCGATCTCATGCACCTGTTCGAACGGCTGCACGGTGCGGAGATCGCCAACGACACCCTGCTGTTGTGATCGCCGCCCCGATTTCCGTCGACGTGACGATTGGACATCGCGTCGGCCGTTGACAGCGCCACGGCGGCCGTGTCAGGTGCGCGGGCTTGTCTCGCGCATCAGGATCGGCATGCGCCCACCAGCTTTCGTCTCACGGGGCCTCTATGGCTTCATTCTGCAGGAAGCCGGGTCACTCGCGGTCGTGGCCGCCGGACTGACGGCGGCGGTGGGCCTCTTGCGGGCGCTCCTGGTCTTCCTCATGGGTGAAGGCGCCGATGCGCTGATGAACGGCAGTGGCCTGGGTCTGATGCCGTTTGTCTTCGTCGCCGCGCTGGCCGCGCTCGCGGTTTTCCTCATCTTGTCGCTCTGGCGCACGGTGCGTGTCACCGAAGCCGTCGCCACGAACCCGACCGTGCGCATCGCTGCCAAGGTGCACACGGCCGATGTCGCCGATGTCGACCGCATCGGCCGTGAGCGCATCCGCAATGCGCTCACCCGCGACACCACGAGCCTGGCCAACAGCGCCCTGCTCGCCCTTAACGCGGTGCAAGCGGCCAGCTTTCTGGCGGCCTTGTGGCTCTTCCTCCTCGCGGCCTCCCCCTTGGCCGGTGTGCTGGTGGCCGGCCTGGTCTATGCCGGCACCGTCTCCTACGGCGTGCTGGTCAAGCGTCAACGCGCGGCCGCACAAGCCGCCGACGACGCCGAGAACGCCTATGGCAGCGCCCTGACCGATGCTCTCTGGGGCTTCAAGGAAATGCGGCTGAACACGGGCAAACGCCGCGATCTGATCGACAACTTCATGCTTCCGCGCATCTGGCAGACCGCTGAAAATCGGTCCATTGCCGGCTTATACGGCACCCGGGTCGCCGCTCAGATGTTCATCTACCATTTCGTCGCCACTGCGCTGGTGGTGTTGATCATCGCCCAGTTCGATCCGGGCATGCCAGTGTGGACCTGTGCCATGCTGCTTGCCTTCGCCCGCCCGAACGTCATGGAGCTGCGCGCCTATCAACCCATCCTGGTCACCGCCGGCGTCGCGGCCAACAGGCTGCGCGACCTGGAACAGGCCTTCCCGCGGACCGAGGACACCGGCGTGGCACCGGCGCTGGCGTCCTTCGGCCGTCTGGCTCTGACCGGCATCACCCATACCCATGTGACCGAGACCGGTACGCCGGTGTTCACCACGGGGCCGATCGACCTGCACATCGACGCGGGCACCACGGTGTTCGTCGTCGGCGGCAACGGCAGCGGCAAATCCACCTTGCTGCGCCTCCTGTGCGGCCTATATCGACCGGAGAGTGGCGACATTCTGGTGGACGGGCGGCCGGTCTCGTCCGCACGACTGCGCAGCCTGTTCGCACCGGTCTTCTTCGATTTCCACCTGTTCCAGGCCTTTTACGGGTTGGACGACATCGACCGCAGCCAGGCCGCCGAGCTCCTGGGCACCTTCGATCTGACCGACACAGTGACGATCTCGGACCAGGCATTCTCGCGGGTCGATCTGTCCTCAGGCCAGCGGCGACGCCTGGCCCTGATTGCCGCCTTGCTTGAACGCCGGCCCATCCTGCTGATCGACGAGTGGACCGCGGATCAGGCGCCGGAATTCCGGAGCCACTTCTTTCTCACGCTGCTACCGACGCTGAAGCAGCGTGGCATCACGGTGATCGCTGCCGTGCACGACGATCGGTACTTCCATTGTGCCGACCTCCTGGTCGAAATGGAGTTGGGTAAGATCCGCCGGGTTTCTCGACCGCACGACCGCACCGACAGCCCGGACACGACACCGGAGGAGCCGGCGCCGCGATGAGACTGATTGCCCTCTACCTACGCCACCCGCAAACCGGCCGGCTGCGTTCCGGCCGCCTGCTATTGGCCGCCGGTCTGGGGGCATCACTGACTCTCAGCGGCACGCTGGTCGCTGATGCCATCGGATACGGACACGACCACGTGCTGTTGTCATTGATCGGATTCGGTCTGGCGGCTGCCCTGTTCGTCACCATCAGCACCACGCTTAACGAATCCCTCAGTCTCCTGCTGGAGACACACATCGCAGGCGTGCGCGAACGCGTCGCCGCGGCACTCGACCGTCTGCGTCTGCCCGCCCTCACCGCGCTGGGCCGCGAGACAATGCGGTTCAACGCTTTTGCCATGGTGCGCCAGGTGGCACAGTCCGACAGTCTCAGTATCCGACTGATCCTGAATGTCGGCACGGTCGCCTGGACCCTGGCCGCCATCCTGATCATATCGCCCACCATCGTGGTGGTGTTCCTGGCCATGCTCCTGGTCCTGGTGGTCGGCTTCGTTTACCAAAACGCCATTATCAAAGCACATCTGCGTGACGCCCAGCGCCATGAAGAGGAGGTGGCGACTGGTGTGGGCAACCTGCTGGACGGCTTGCAGGAACTGAAGATGCATCGGCCCAAAGCCGATGCCTTCTTCGCCACCGAGATCAAAGCCAATGCGCTTGCCTGTTCGCGCGTCCGCGCCGCCGCCAATCTGCAGGCCCTGATCATTTATGCCGCCTTCCAGGTGGTGCAGTTCATCGCGGTCGGTGTCTGCATCTTCGGTATTGCCCTTCTGATTCCACGTTTGGCCGAAGATGCCTCGGAAGCCGCCTTGCTCCTGGCCTTCATCCCTATTGGCATTCTGCGCGATTTTCCGGTGTTGTCTCGCTGCGATCGGGCGACCCGCCGATTCGAAGCCTTCGCTGGCACGCTCGACGCGACGTCCACCGCGGATGGCAGCACAGCGCCCGAACCAGGCGTCAAGCGGTTGCGGTTCGACAGCCTGGAAATGATCGATGTCACGTTCACCTACCAGGCCTTAGGCGATGACCGACCGTTCCATCTGGGACCAGTCAGTTACACGTTCAGTGCGGGCAAGGTGCATTTTCTCACCGGCGGCAATGGCAGCGGGAAATCCACGTTGATCACCCTGCTGACCGGTCTGCAACGCCCGGACGGCGGCGAATTCCGGCTCAACGGTGCGCCGGCCAGCATGGAAGCATGGGGCGACCTATTCGCGCCCGTGTTCTATGACTTTCATCTGTTCGAACGACTGTACGGCCGCCGCACGATAGATCCGGCGGTGGTCGAGCAAACCCTGACCTACCTGCACATTGCCGACAAAACCGGTTTCGACGCCGTCGCGGGCCGCTTCACCACCCGGATGCTCTCGACTGGACAGAAACGTCGTCTCGCCATGGCCGTCGCACTCCTGGAGAATCGTCCGGTTTTTGTCTTCGACGAGTGGGCCGCCGATCAGGACCCCGAGTTCCGAGAGATTTTTTACCGACGCATCCTGCCCGATCTGAAGACCGCCGGCCGGACGGTGATCGCCGCGACCCACGACGACCGTTACTTCCACTTGGCCGACAAGCTCATCCCCATGCGTGATGGGCGGATCGATCTGAACAACCCGCTGTTCAAATCTTGATCGTCTTCCAGTGACCGCGCGCCCAGAGCGCGGTCAAGGCCAATGCCAGGGCCATACGGTAGGCCGTATGGGCAAACCAGATAGCCGTCACGCCCCCACCCATGAAAACCCCCAGAACATAGGCGAACGGCAATCCGAACAACCACTGCGTCGCAACGCTCACCTGCATGACCTGCCGGGCCGCCCCAGCCCCGGTCAGCGAACTGGTCATGACCGTCGCCACCACGTCGAGCAGCATCATCACGGCCATGATGCGCAACGGCACCACCCCGGCCGCGACGACGACGGCATCGTCGACGAAGAATCCCAGAACTGGTGCCGGAAACAGCACCAGACCCAACGACACGCCGACCACCGCGAGGCATGCCACTTGAACTGTGTCCCAGGCCCACCGCTCGGCGGCAGCGGCATCACCCCGGCCGAGAGCGCCCGAAACCAGGGTCATGGCGGCCAGGCCCAAGCCCATGGACGGCAGGACCGCCAGCTTGGCCAAGGTGATCAGCACATTGGTGACCGCCAACGCGTCCGTGCCGACTTGGCCGGCGATCCAGAACAGCAGCGTCAACCCACTGGCGAACAACAACGTCTGCACGGCACTGGGAACCGAGAGCCGCAGCAGCATGCGCAATGTGGCCCCACGCGGCAGCCGCGTGAGGAAACCATGCCGCCGGCCGCGCCGGAGCGTGCCCACGGTGTAGAGAAACGTCCCGAGATAGAGGGCCAGTGTCGTGCCGAGACCGGCCCCCAGAGTCCCCAACGCCGGCAGACCGAACGATCCGAAGATGAGCCCGTAGCTGAGTATGGCATTGGTGACATGCACGGTCACGATGATGCGCAGATAGGTGCGCGTCTCGCCGATGCCGTTCCAATACCCACGGAACGAGAAGTTCAGACCGATGGCGACGGCGCCGGCCAACCGCGCCTGCCAATAGGGCACACCGTCGGCGATCACCGCGGCGTTATGATCGACCAGATACGGAAACAGAAGCGGTGCCAGCAAGACCATCCCGACGGCCAGAGGCAGGCCTGCAACCAAGGCCGTCAACAACCCGCCGTTGAGCGGGATCGCGGCCTCGGCGGTCCGTCCTTCGCCGATCCGTCGCGCCACCAGGGTCTGTACACCGCCGCCCAGTCCCACCAACACGGCCACGACGGCGAAGTTAGCGAAGGACGCGATGCCGACGGCGGCAAGCGGCACGGCCCCCAGGCGGCCGACCATGAGTGTGTCGACCATGTCGAGCAGGTTTTGACTGACCATGCCGCCAACGATGGGCAGGCCGAGACCGAGGATGCGGCGCGCCCGCGCGCAGGTGACGAGGGGCATGGCGGGGAGCTTTCGGCCGGCGGTTGTCTGAGGGTGTGCGCCGGCGGACGTCATACAGCCACACATCCAAGGCCGGCGACCAGTCCGGCAATCGGGCTACATCCGCACGGTGACCGCTCTCACCCGCCACATCGGCGATGCTTTCGATTTACAGGGCCGGACCATAACCATACGCTTGCACATTCCGAAAAGGACGAAATCATGCTTGCCGAAACCTATCTGCTCTATCTCGCCACAGTCGCGGTGTTCTTCGCCCAGCCGCCCGGTACGAGCCAACTCCTGTTGATCTCAAACAGTATTCGGCATGGACTGCGGCGCAGTGCATGGACCATTGCCGGTGATCTGTCGGCTAACAGCATACAGATGACGGCAGCGGCTTTCGGATTGGCCACGGTCATTGCGACATCCGCAGAGGCGTTCCTCTGGATCAAGTGGCTCGGTGTCGCCTATCTGGTTTGGGTTGGCTTGCGGCTGATTCTGGTCAAGGAACCGGCCGGGGCGGTCGGGGCCGGCAACGGCGGGTCTCCCGCGCACCTGTTCCGTCAGGGCTTCGTCACGTCGATGGCAAATCCCTATGCGGTCATCTTCTTTGGGTCGCTGTTTCCCCAGTTCATCGATCCGGCGTTGCCGATCGTCCCGCAGCTTCTGGTACTCGGTCTGACCTATCTGGTGATCGACGGCGTCTTGTTACTGGTCTGGGGCTGGCTGGGCACGCGGGCGGTACATGCCCTGAAACGCACCTCCATGGGTGTGATCAACAAGGTTTGCGGCGCCCTGATGATCGCCGCCGCCGCTTTGCTGGCTTTGAAAGATCCGCAGCCGCAAAGGTGACGGCCGCCGGAGGGGCGGCCGTCACTGGCACGGGTCGCGTCTGAACTCGGCGGGTGGGTTGTCGGCCAGGGAGACACGGTTGGTTATGGCGGGAAACAGGCCAACCTCAAGCGCCACATAGTCAAGATCCATGCTCGGCTCGTCACCAAAGTAGCGCATGGATTCGTCCGCCTGCCGGAGCAGATAGGTCAAGGAGGTCAGGGTGAAATAGGTGATCGACCACTGGTCCGGATAGGAGTCGATGTAGTTGTTGATCTTGGCCCACGCCCATTGGCGCTGCGGTTCGGGCCGTTGCCGCGTGCGAAACAGGATGGTCACCGAAGGCCCGGTCACGCCGATCACCTCCGCCACCTTGACCACCTCGTAGCCGAGTTCGCTCAGATACTGGTAGAGCACTCCTGGCCCTTCGTCGGCGTAGCTGAACTCCTGCCTAAGGGGTTTGAGCGTCAGATACACCGACGGCAAGGGCAGGATGTAGATGTCGAGTTCGGTCAACTGCAAACTGAAATCGGAGAAGAACCAGGAGCTGGACCAACCAAAGTAATACAGGATGGACAACATGCCGCGCTGGACATGCCCCCAGGGGTCATACCAGGCATGGCGTGCCGACAGGCGATTCTGGGCGGCCTCGAACGCCTGGCTCAGTTCGTTGCGGTCGGCGAACTGCTCCTCGACGCTGGAGCTGAACGACACACAGAACCGGGGCACCAGGCCCCATTTCTGGGCCACCACCAGCAGGTCGAAACCGACCCCCTCGATCAGGGTGTCGATGTCACGGATAGCCGTCTCCGCCAGGGTGGGTTCGGCCGGCGGTGCCTGGGCCCGGCCCAGGGGCGCCGAGGCTACGGCGGCGATCAGCAACGCCACACCAGCAATGGACGACCGCACCCGCATTCACCGCCCCTCGCCCGCATCACCGGGCAACACCGTTCACCCGAGGCTGGGCGCGGCGGCCGGATTGGAGAACAAGCCAACCGGTCCTGTCAAGGAACCCGCCACCGATCGCCATCCGTTACAAGCCGTCCGTGCCAAATTTCCGTTCGATCAACCGGTAGGCTGCCCGCAAGCCATTGCCCTCGCCGCCTTCCGGGCGGCCGGGTTTGGCCGTATCATTCCAGCCGCGAATGTCCAGATGGGCCCACGGTGTGGTCTTCGACACGAAACTCTCCAGGAACAGGGCCGCGACCACCGCCCCGGCGAACCCGTTGCCGGCAATGTTGTTCAGATCGGCAACCTTGCCTTTGAAGCCCTGCCGGTAGGGCTGCCACAATGGCAGACGCCAGACCGGATCGTCCACCGCCTCGGCACAGGCCGTGAAGGTTCCGGCCAGATCGTCGTCATTGCTGAACAGGGCGGAAATCTCCGGCCCCAGCGCCACCCGGGCGGCGCCGGTGAGCGTCGCCATGTCGATCAGCAAATCCGGTCCCTCGCTGTCCGCCTCGGCCAACGCGTCGCACAGGATGAGCCGTCCTTCGGCATCCGTGTTGCCGACCTCCACGGTCAGCCCCTTGCGCGTCTTGATCACATCGAGCGGCCGGAATGCCGTGCCGGACACCATGTTCTCCACCGCAGGCACCAGCACCCGCAAGCGCACCGGAAGCCCGGCCATCATCACCATGCGTGCGGTGCCCAGCACACTGGCGGCCCCACCCATGTCCTTCTTCATCAGGAGCATGCCGGATGCGGGCTTGAGGTCGAGGCCGCCGCTGTCGAAACACACCCCCTTGCCGACCAAGGTCACTTTCGGGTCGTTCGGCCGGCCCCACTTCAGGTCGATCAGGAGCGGCGGGCGGGCACTGCCCTTGCCGACGGCATGGATCGTCGGATACCCGGCCTGCAGCAGCTCGTCGCCGACGAGCACGGTAACCTGGGCATCGAACTCCCGCCCAAGGGCGCGCGCCGCTGCCGCCAGTTCGGCCGGACCAAGGTCGCTCGCGGGGGTATTGATCAGATCACGGGCCCAGTAGACGGCCGCCGCCGTGCGTTCGACGTCGCCCTGGTCGGCACCGGTCGGCCAGACCAGATCCGCCGGTGCCCGCTCGGCGCTCCGGTAGCGCGTGAAGGCGTAGCTGCCCAAGGCCCATCCGAGAGCCGCCCGGGTGGCCGCCCAGCCACTGTCCAGACCGGTCAACCGGTACCATCCGGCCGGCAAGGCAAACGGCAGACCGGCATAAGGCCACAGGGCATTCGGTCCACCGACACCGAGGACGACCTGACCGAGAGAACCATCCGATCCGGGCACCAGGGCGTGTTTGCCCTCTTCCGGCTTGTAGCCGATGCGGTCGAGCCAGGCCGCAACGGGGGCGGGTTGGGTGCGACACCAGTCCGGATAGGTGTGCATCGTGACCGGCACGACGGAAACGGCGCTGGTGGTGTCGGTCCGGCGGAAATTGTTCAACACGATAAGGGGGGCTCCTCACTTGGGCCGTACCGGGCGCACCGGCGCGGTTCATGGCGACCAAGGCCGGCGGCGGCAGCATGGCGCTTGACCGCTCCGATGGAAAGGTGGAATTTGCCCGCGTGGCGACCGGAAGCGCACGGGCCAGCCGAGCGATGCGCCGGTGCTCCACACGGGGGGGACAGGTTGGGGAATGATGGGGATGGCACCGCCATGACTGACGGCTTCACCCTGGTGATCGGCAACAAAGCCTATTCGTCCTGGTCACTGCGGGCTTGGCTGGCGATCAAGGCGTGCGGCGTCGCCTTCGACGAGGTTGTGGTGCCACTGCGCACTGTCGACACCAAAACCGATTTGAGCGCCCATTCCCCAAGCGGCCTCGTGCCGGTGCTCAAGCACGGCGATCTGCAGGTTTGGGACTCGCTGGCCATCGGCGAATATCTGGCAGAGCTGTTTCCGGCCGCCGGATTGTGGCCGGAGGATCGGCGGGCCCGTGCGGTCGCCCGGGCCGTTGCCGCCGAGATGCACGCCGGCTTCGCGGCCCTGCGACGACATTTGCCGATGGATCTGAAACGCAGCGTGTCCGACCGCAGCACCACGCCGGCGGTCGATACCGATATGGCGCGCATCGTCGCGCTGTGGCGCAGCGCCCGCGCCGGGTTCGGGGCCGGCGGCCCGTTTCTGTTCGGCCGCTACGGATTGGCGGACATCATGTTCGCGCCCGTGTGCACCCGCTTTGCCACCTATGGTGTGGAGGTCGATGCCGATGCCCGCGCTTATATGGACGCCGTGTTCGCCCTCCCGGACATGCGGCTCTGGATCGAGGCAGCACAGGCCGAGCCCTGGGTCATCGACAATCCGTGAAGATCTGACCGGAACGGTTGATCAGGTCTGGCGGTTCCCCGAAGCATTCGCCGGGGCGGCGTAAACATCCGCCTTCAAACCGAGACGTCGAGCAAACTGCCCCGACGGCCGGAAGACCCAGCCGCCAGCCGATTCGACCGTGCGTTGAGGGCATTGGCTTCGTTGTCGCGCGCCTGACCGGTCCCAGTGCTGCTCTGCGTCTGTCGCGACCCATCCGCACGGCCCGTCGCCTGAACCGCATTCGTGGTCAGCGTCGGGGTCTGTGAGACCGTCGCCTGAGCCGCTGCCATCCCAGGGTTAATGGCTGCCTGAACCGCCTGCGGGAACACCGGCTTGGCGATGGGCTGCTGGGGTATGGCGGGGTTGAACTGCATACTGAAATGATAGGCAGTGCCGGAGCAAAATTCAATGTGAATCGATCAGGCCGTTAACCCAGCTTTATTACTTTGCATCGAAACCCCACTGCCCGGCTCCAGCCGCTCAGCTCACGGTCTCCAACAAACCCAGATTCGGGTCGTGACAGCGGATGAATCCGGCCAGGACCGGCATCACCTGCTCACGCCAGCGTCGACCGTTGAACAGACCGAAATGCCCCACATGCGGCTGCAGATGGTGGTCCCGCCGGTGTGCTGGCAAGCCACGGCACAGCGCCTGGGCCGCCCGCGTCTGCCCGGGCGGCGAGATGTCGTCCCGTTCACCTTCCACCGTCAGCAATGCGGTGCGGTGGATGGCACCGGGCTCGACCGGCTGCCCCCGCCAGACCATGGTGCCCCGCCGCAGGGCATTGCGCTGGAACACCGTTTGCACCGTGTCCAGGTAATACTCGGCCGGGAGATCCATCACCGACAGATATTCGTCATAGAAACGGCGATGCGCCTCTGCGGAGTCGCCATCTCCCTCGACCAGATGGTTGAAGAAGGCGACATGCGAGGCGATGTGCCGGTCCAGATTCAGTGACATGAACCCGGAGAGCTGGATGAAGCCGGGAAAAACCGCCCGGAACGCACCCGGATAATAGACCGGCACACAGCTGATCACGGTGCGCTCGAACCAGGCACGCGAATGCAGGCGCGCCAACCGCGTCGCAACGGTGGGGGCGGCATCGACGTCGATGGGGCCGCCCATCAGGGTCAGACTGAGCGGCTGCGCCGGATCGTCTGCCGCCGCCAGCAGCGACACGGCCGCCAGGGTCGGCACCGACGGCTGGCACACGGCGACCACGTGCACATCCGGCCCGAGCAAACGCATGAACCGCATCAGAGTGTCGATGTAGTCGTCCAGGGTGAATGACCCCCGTGCGACCGGAACCAAGCGCGCATCCGTCCAATCGGTGATGTGAACATCATGGGCCGGCAAAAGCGCTTCCACCGTGCCACGCAGCAGCGTGGCATGGTGGCCGGACAACGGCGCGATCAGCAGCACTTTCGGATCGTATTGACCGTCGGCCGGACGTTCGAAACGCACCAGACGACAAAACGGCGTCTGTGCCACCACCCGTTCGACCACCGGCACCGGCTGGCCTTCGACCCGGGTTTCGGCCAGATCGAACTCGGGTTTGCCGAACTGGCGCGTGGCCCGTTCCAGCATTTCAGCCCCGGCCGCCACGGCCCGCCCCAAGCCGGTGTAGGACGTGGGCAGGAACGGATG
Organism: Azospirillaceae bacterium; assembly: GCA_028281465.1. Lineage (GTDB taxonomy): Bacteria > Pseudomonadota > Alphaproteobacteria > Azospirillales > Azospirillaceae > JANQJV01. The sequence continues at coordinate 23,942 of JANQJV010000072.1, forward strand.
GTTGACGAGGGTTCGGTAAGCGTCGGCAATCAGGTTCAGCGGTTTGAGCATGGCCCGCTGAAAATCGTACATCTGGTACAGCAGCATTCCAGCGCACCTTGTTGGTTGGCGTGTTTCCGCGCGTCTCCTCGGATGCGGACTGTGCCGGAACGCCGCGGATCGGGGAAACCATAAGTTTCCCAGGCCTCGGCAAAGGACTTACGTCGTCCGATCAGTGTGGCGGAATGGTGACGATCGACTCGCCTCGCCTTTCCCGCCAGACGATGCCAGAATTGGCGACATGCCCGAGCTGCCGGACGTCGAAGCCTATGTGTTCGCCCTGAACCAGCGCCTGCGCGGTGCTGAGGTCAGCGACGTGCGGCTGGTGAGCCCGTTCGTATTGCGCAGTGTTGCTCCTGCCCCCAAGGCGCTGATCGGCGACCGGGTCGATCAGGTCTTCCGGTTGGGCAAACGCCTGGTGTTCGGCTTTGCGTCCGGCCGTTCCATGGTGTTGCACCTCATGATCGCCGGGCGGCTGCACTGGCATGCCACCCCGCCCAAACCGAAACGGATCACCCTGGCTCTGTTCGGCTTCGACACGGGAACCCTGGAGCTGACCGAGGCGGGCAGCAAAAAACGTGCATCACTGCATCTGCTGGCCGACGCATCCGGCCTGACGACGCATGATCCCGGCGGATTGGAGGTGCTGACAACCGATCGGGAGGCGTTTACCGCCCGCCTGCGCCACCGCAACCACACGCTCAAGCGGGTGTTGACCGACCCGCAACTCTTCAGCGGCATCGGAAACGCGTATTCCGACGAAATCCTGCATGCCGCGCGCTTGTCGCCGGTTGCCCTGTCGCAGACGCTGTCCGAAGACGAGGCGGGACGGTTGTATGACGCGAGTCGCGAAATCCTGACCATGTGGCGCGACCGGCTGGTGGCCGAAGCGGCCCGCCGGTTTCCGGCCAAGGTGACGGCGTTCCGCTCGGAGATGGCGGTGCATGGCCGTTTCGGTCTGCCTTGTCCCGCTTGTACCACAGCCGTGCAGCGCATCCGCCACGCCCACACCGAGACCAATTACTGTCCCGCCTGCCAGACCGGCGGCCGCATCCTCGCCGATCGGGTGTTGTCGCGTGTCCTCAACAAGGACTGGCCGCGCACCCTGGATGAACTGGACCGCGCACCCATCCCTACTCCGCCGGTGGGCGATCCTGGCAACGAAGAGGGGCCATGCCGCTCCGCCCCATCCGCCGTGATGACCGGTTTTCAACGCCGTGCTCAACCAACCCGGCGTGGCTGACGCCCTGCTGCGCTGGGCGCTGCCGTCGGACGTGCGCCGCCGTGGTCCGGGGCACCGGCCAAGCCGCTGGCACCGCCTCCGTCGCTGGTGACCGTGGCTTTGGGCGAGCTGCGCACCGACCGGTCTGCCGTTGTCCACAGATCCTGGACGACATCTTGGCGCCCGACCGCAACCGCTGGCAGGAATTGAACCAGGTCACGACCGTTGAAACGGCATGGGCTTAGGCCGCAGCCAAGCGCATGGCGAAGGCAGCCAGAACCACCGCATTGACCACCATAATCGCCGGTGCCGCGAGGCGTACCATGCTCCCCCAGGTGCGCCCGGCCAGGTGTCCGGCCAAGCCGATGGAAAACAGGCTGGGCACCGTGCCAGCGGCAAAGGCCGCCATGGCAAGACCACCGGCCAGCGGATCGCCACTGGCCGCCGCCGCCGCCAGGGCGCCGTACAGCAGTCCACACGGGATGAAGCCCAACATCACCCCCAGACCGTAACCGCGCCACCCGACCGGATTGCCGAACAGCGGACGCGCCAGCCGGCTCAATCGGTCGCTCCAAACCGCCGGCACGGGCAGTGCCGGCAACGCCAGCCAGGCGGCAAGACCGCGCAGGCCATAGGCCAGGAAGAACAGAGCCGCCACGCCAAGCAAGCCAGCCGACACCCAGCGCATTCCAGGCAACGCAGCCAGTCCTTGCCCGACCAAAGCCACCGCCACACCGAGCCCGGCATAGGTTGTGGCACGGCCGAGGTGGTACGGTAGCACCGCCGCGCCGGTCAGTCGATGCAGCTCCGACATGGCGCGTGCCGGAACCCTTTCGAGCCGCGCCGTGACCTGGGTGAGCACAAATGGTCCGCACATGCCGGCACAATGGCTCCAGCCCCCCACCAGCCCCGCCATGAACAGGGAGATCATCAGACCGCCATGGTCTTCGATCACCCTGTGGCAGTGTGCCAGCCCGGCATCGATGAGCGTCAAGGCGAGGGGTGCATCCACGGTTCGTCCCTTGACCGATCGATCCACAGGCGGACAAGGGTGGGACAGATAAGGCCGGCTTGCCAATGCCGTTATGGTGATCCTGCGCTGCAGACGACGGTGGTGTCCGCTTGCGGCAAAACTGCCATGCCTGGCATGCTTGGGCTCTCCCATGCTCGGCACCGCCAGGGAGCAGATCGCATGGCTCACACACCGGCATTCCGTCAACTCTTGGCGCTGCTGGGACGGCACCGCCACCCGACACCCGCAACAGCGGCCGCCAACTGCCGGCTGACCCGACGCCGCATCGTGCACACGGCGGCGGTCGCCGCCGCCGCCGGATTGGCGCCCGGCCTGAAGGCGTGCCATGGAAATCGTCCGGTGGCGATCATCGGGGCCGGCATCGCAGGCCTCAGTGCAGCCCACCACTTGCGCCATCTGCGCCCACCGCCGATCGTTTATGAAGCATCCGACCGACCGGGCGGCCGTATCCGTTCGGAGACAGGCGCCCTTGCGCCCGACCTGACGGTAGACCTGGGCGCCTCCTACATCAGCCGTGGGCACCATGACGTATTGAACCTGATCGACCACTTCGGTCTGCCACTGTTCGATATCCCGGCCCATCTGGAAAGCCAGCCCCTTCCGACCTCGGCCTTCCTTCTGGACGGGCAGATACAGGACCAGGCCGGGCTGGCGCGAGCTTTAACTCCATTGGCCAGGCAGATCGGCACCGACGCCGCCCGGCTGGACGAAGACTGGGCTCTCTGGGCCGACAGGTTCGACCAAATCTCGGTGGCAACCTATCTCGACCGCCATTCCGACAAACTGCCCAACCGGGCCGTGCGGTCGCTGGTGGTAGCCGTGATCCGTTCGGAATACGGCGTCGAAATCTCCGAATCGTCGATGGTGCAGCTCTTGTTCGAACGCCCTTCGGCGACGCCAGACGGGCAGGTCGATCCCATCGCCGGCAATGCCGAAACCTGGCTGGTGCGCGGTGGTTGCCAACGCCTGACGGACAGCATGGCGGCCCGCTTGGGACGCCGCCTGCACACCGGCCGCCGGCTGGTTGCCCTGGATGCCATCGGCAACCAGGACTCCCTGGGCTACCGACTGAGCTTTGCCGATGGCACACAGACGGAGGCCGATCACGTGATCCTGGCGATCCCCACCGCGGCGCTCAAGGCAATCGACCTGCGTCTGGACCTGCCGCTCCGTCTTGCCGAATTCATCGCCGAGGTTCGCCTCGGCTCGAATGAGAAACTGTTCGCGGGTTTCGCCCATCGGCCTTGGCGGCGCCCCGGCGGCTTTGCCGACAGCGTCTGGAGTGATGGCGGCTTCTCCGTAGCTTGGGATGAATCCCTGCGCAGGCCGGAGCGCAGCGACGGCATTCTCACCTTTTTCCACGGCGGCCGGGAAACAGCCCTGTTGTCGGTGGACGGGGCCGACCGGCGTGGCCCTGCCCTCGTCAACCATCTGGAGGCTGTTTGGTCCGGCTTCGCCGCCGACGCAACCGGCAGGTTCCAACGCACCGGCTGGTCACAACGCGCAGGTTTGGAGGGGGCTTACACGAGCTTCCGTCCCGGTCAATTCACGCGCTTCGCCGACATCATGTGGACCGAAGCGGATGATGGCAGCCCGGGCCAACAAGCCCGCGCCGGCAACGTCTTTTTCGTGGGCGAACACCTGAGTGAAAATTACTACGGTTTCATGAACGGCAGCGCACAGACCGGGCGATTGGCCAGCGCTGCGATCCTATCGGAGATGGCCCGATAGGTTTTGGGGATGAGACCATGCTCCAACGACAACGCATGCACCGTCACCCGCGTCAAGGACGGAAAAGACACACCAGTGAAGACACCCGGGTGCATGCACAGTTCCTGCATCGGATTACACATCACTAAGGAGAAACGAACGGTGCCGTTGGGCACAAACGGGTCCATCCGGGGAGGCCTTTGCGTGGGAGCGCCGACGCCTCGTCGGCCTCGTGTGCACGCCGGTGCGGGTGCCGCCGTCGGATGGCCACAGCGCCGCGGACGGCGG
>JANQJV010000079.1 GCA_028281465.1 Azospirillaceae bacterium
TCCTCTGCGGGACGGCGGCAGACGGTGAGAACTCATACCAACGGCCCGACACACTGACCGGTCCTCGGGCCGCCCTGTTTCGGAGCGCCGAAACCGAACCTGTCGTCAAGGCGGGCCATGGGTATCATCGGCGTCCGTGCACCGATAGAATGTGGTCTCCGAGGCCGGCGACGGCAGCCATGGCGCTGCCGTCCATTGCGATGGCGGCTATGCCGGATAGGGACTGGCTTCAGCCGTTTCGCCAGGCGATCAGACGCTGGGCTGCCTCGGCCATGTCGTCGGTCGAGCCGCAGAACGAGAAGCGCACGAATTGGCGGCCACGCTCCGGATCGAAATCGATGCCGGGCGTCGCCGCCACACCGGTGGCGGCCAGCATGGCTCGACAGAACGCTTCGCTGTCGTCCGTCATCGCCGAAACATCGGCATAGAGATAGAAGGCGCCATCGGCCGGGGCCATGCGCTCAAAGCCAGCCTTGGGCAATGTCTCCAACAGCAGGGCTCGGTTGGCGGCATAGCGCGCCACGTGCCGATCCAGCTCCCCCGTGCAGGCGAAAGCGGCGGTGCCGGCAAGCTGCGACAGGGTCGGCGGCGAGATGTAGAAGTTTTGCGATAGGCACTCAACCGGGCGGCACATGTCATCCGGCAAGACCATCCAACCGAGCCGCCAACCGGTCATGGAGTAGTACTTGGAGAAGCTATTGATGACGACGGCGTCCTCCGACACCGCCAGTGCCGTCACCGCTTCTTGATGGTATTCGATGCGGTGGTAGATCTCGTCCGAAATCAAACGCATACCGCGCGCGGCACAGTAGTCAGCAAGCGCTTCCAAATCCGCACGGGACAGCATGGTGCCGGCCGGGTTGGACGGGCTGGCCACGATCAACCCGGCCAAGGGCTGGTCCGGACGGGCGGCGGCGTACGCGTCAAGAACCGCCGGCGTCGGCTGGAAGCGGTGCTCCAGCCCCGTCGGCAGCATGACCGGTGTCACCCCGAGCGCCGTCAGGATATGCCGGTAAGCCGGATAGCCGGGCGACGCCATGGCGACCCGGTCACCCGGTTCGAAGGCGGTCAGGAAGGCCAGGAGGAAACCAGCCGAGGAGCCGGTGGTCACCATAATGCGGTGCAGCGGCACGTCCAGACCGTGGTGGTGCCGGTAATGCTGGGTAATTGCCTGGCGTAGCGGCAAGATACCGAGGGCCTCGGTATAGCCGATGCGGTCGCGGCCGAGGGCCTCGCGCGCCGCCGCCAACACGCCGGCCGGCGCCGAGGTGGACGGCTGACCCACCTCCAGATGCAAGACCCGGCCGCCGGCACGCTCGTGCTCGGCGGCGGCGCGCATCACCTCCATGACGAAGAACGGTGGAATTGTGCTGCGTCGGGCGATCTTAAGGGACATGGCGGCGGCTCGAAAGGGCACAAAAAGGTTGATCGGTGGGGACGGTGGCATGGTCGGAGGCCGAAGCCGCGATCGCATTGCGTGCCGGGGATACCTAGATTAGAGCAGGTGGCGGTGCTCCGCACCCTCCGTGCACGGTCCCGTCCGACTGGTTAGCAACCCGAAGCGAGGATGCCATGCCCTTGCCCGGCCGCCGCCTGCGGCACTTTCTCGTGATCTGCCTGGCCACCGTCCTGGCCGTGCCGGCGGAGGGACAGGCTCAGCGGCGCGGAAGCGGTCTGTCGATCATCCGCGATGCCGAGATCGAGCACACCTTGCGCCGGCTGGCCGAACCGGTGTTCGAAGCGTCCGGACTGGACCCGGACTCGGTGTCGATCACGCTCATCAACAGCAATACCATCAATGCCTTCGTCGCCGGCGGGCAAAACATGTTCCTGCACACCGGGCTAATCCAAGCCATGGACGGTCCGGAACAGTTGATCGGCGTCATGGCGCACGAATCCGGCCATTTGGCCGGAGGTCATCTGATTCGAGGCCGGCAGGCACGGGAGGATGCCTCGGCCCAGGTGATCCTGTCGACTCTGCTCGGCATCGGCGCGGCCCTCTTGACTGGCCGCGGCGACGCCGGCGTGGCGATCGGAGCATCCGGTTATGACCTGGCCGTGCGCGATTTTCTATCCTTCAGTCGGGCCCAGGAATCCGCCGCCGACCAAGCCGCCCTCGCCTATCTCGACCGCACCGGCCTGAGCGCGCGCGGCCTGCTTAGCTTCTTCGAGGTGCTGGAAAATCAGGAACTGCTGCCGGCGAGCCAGCAGGTCGAATATCTGCGCACGCACCCATTGACACGGGACCGCATCCGCGCCGTGCGCGCCCATGTCGAACGGTCGCGGCATTCCGACAAATCCGCACCGCCACAGCAGCAGGAGCAGTTCCAGCGCATGCACGCCAAGCTGGAGGGTTATCTGGCCCCGGTGCGCGCGCTCCGCCGCTTCGGTGTCGACGACCCGACCATCGCCGCGCGCTATGGCCGAGCCATCGCCTTGTACCGTCGTGGTGACCTTGGCGCGGCCTTGAGCGCCATCGATGCCCTGGTCGCGCAGGAACCGAACAACCCGTTCTTCCACGAGCTCAAGGCGCAGGTTCTGTTCGAGAATGGCCGGATTGCCCAGGCGGTGCCGGAATATGAGCGTACCGTTCGGCTCTTGCCGGACAACGGGCTCTTGCGTATGGCATTGGCGCGCGCCGTACTGGAATACCGGGACCGCGACCCGGCCGGACTGGATGAGGCCATCGGCCATTTACAGGTCGCCTTGCAGCAGGAGCGACGCTCTCCGCAAGTCTGGCGATTGTTCGCCACCGCTTACGGCCGGCGCGGCGACCGCGGCCTGACCGCGTATGCGTTGGCGGAAGAAGCCGTGTTGCGCGGTGATATCGCTTTGGCCAAGCAACAGGCAGAACGGGCCCAGCAGCTCTTGCCACGTGGCTCGCCGGCTTGGCTGCGCGCCGAAGACATCCTGGGTCTGCGCGACCCGAACCGGTGACAGGGTCGATCCTGCGCCACATCCCACGGGAGAGGCTGCCATGAGCGACGTTTTGGCGCTCAGACATGTGGCGTTCGAAGATCTGGGCTTGCTCGAACCGCTCCTGACCGGCCGGGGCCATCGCATCCGCTATGCCGAACCGGCACGCATTGAGCTCACCAAGCGCGAAATCCTTGCGCCCGACCTGCTTGTCGTGCTCGGTGGTCCGATCGGTGTCTACGAAACGGTAGACTATCCATTCCTGACCCAGGAAATCGCGCTCGTTGCGCAGCGCCTGGCAGCCGACCAACCGGTGCTCGGCCTGTGTCTAGGCTGCCAGATCATGGCCGCGGCCTTGGGCGCGCGCGTCTACCCGGCCGCGGCCAAGGAGCTGGGCTGGGGCGCCGTGACGCTGACCAAGGCCGGGCGGGCCGGCTGCCTGCAACACCTGGCCCCGGCACCAGCCCATCCAGGCAGCTCGCTGGTGCTGCACTGGCACGGCGACACCTTCGACCTTCCCGCCGGCGCCGTCCATCTAGCATCCTCGACCATATGCCCGAATCAGGCGTTTGCCTGGGGTGATCGGGCGCTCGCTTTGCAGTTCCACGCCGAGGTCGATCCGCCGGCGCTGGAGAGCTGGTTCGTCGGCCACGCCGTGGAGATCGCGAACACACCCGGCGTATCGGTGGCCGGCCTGCGCACCGACACCGCCCAACACACCCCCGCCGTGGCGGCTGCGGGCCGCGCCGTTTTCACCGCTTGGCTGGACCAGGTCGGGCTGTAGGATAGGCCGGACGCAGCCTCCGGTGTTTCGGTGGCTGTCTCGGGGCAAAGAGGATCGGATATCACGAGGAAACCATGACGTTTTCGGTCGTCTTCGTCGTCTTCCCCGGTGTCACGCAATTGGACCTGACCGCCCCCGCGCACGTACTGGCGCGCCTGCCCGACGCGGACCTTCGGGTCGTATCGGAGACCGGCGCCGCAGTGGCAACCGATTGCGGGTTTTCGATCCTCCCGACGACGTCCTTCGGGTCCGCCCCACAAGCCGATCTGCTGTGCGTGCCCGGCGGCGGCGGCGTGGCCGATGCCGTGGCGGACGGCGCCATCATCGCCTTCCTCAGCCAGCAGGGCCAATCGGCGCGGATCATCACATCCGTTTGCACAGGCGCCTTTCTGCTCGGGGCCGCCGGACTGCTGCAGGGCCGCAAGGCCACGACCCACTGGGCCTACACCGACCTATTGCCGATGGTCGGAGCGCGTCACGAACCCGGCCGTGTGGTTGTCGACGGCCCGGTCATCACCGGCGGCGGCGTTACGGCCGGGCTGGATTTCGGCCTGACCGTCGCCGCCGAGGTGGCGGGTCCGGAGACGGCCCAAGCCATCCAGTTGGGAATGGAGTACGACCCGGCCCCGCCCTTCCGGTCGGGCCGCCCGGAGCAGGCACCGCAAGCCGTGCGCGACCGCATCGCTCCCTGGTACGACCGCGCCCGCGCCCGCCTGCGCGCGGGTCTGGAAGGACCGACGATAACGTGATGCGCGGGTGACGCCGGCGGCCTTCTGCCAAAGGCCCGAATGGTTGAACCAACGGCTGTCGCCGCGGACGCAGCAGGCTTACATCGCCTTTGTCCGTCACCTGGCGGCGCGCCACACGCCGTCGCTGGACCGTCTGAGTGAAGAGGACGTGCGGGCCTACCTGTTCAAACAGCGCGATGAGGGGCGTCGCCCGCGGCACCTTCAAGACCAGCCATGACGGCATCAAGTTCCTGTATTGCCAGACGCTCAACTGCAACTGGGCGTTGTTTGGTAAAAAAAGATTCGCCAGCCAAAGCAGAAGCGGCTGCCGGATGTCCTGACCGACGCGCAGGTCGCCGCCTCCTCGGCCTGATCTCCCACCCGGTCCACCGGGCCTGTTTCTCGCTCATGGTCACCTGCGGCCTGCGCATTTCGGAGGCCGCCGGTCTTCCGGTCACCGCCATCGACCGCGCCCGGATGGTGCTGCGCATCATCGGCAACCGTGCTCAAACAGAGAAGCGGCAGCACGAAACCAAAGGCAACAAAGAGCGCCTGGTTCCGCTGCCTCACCCGGTGCTCAGGGATATGGAGACGCCATCATACCCCTGGCCCGCATTGACGACAGGTTCGGTTTCGGCGCTGAACGAGGAGCGCCGGCATCCTTGCCGGCTGGATCGCCGCCATCTTGGCGGCCGGCGGCTGGGCGTGGTCCGTGCCGGCTGGAAGCCGGCGGTCCAGCCGGCAAGGATGCCGGCGCTCCGAAACAGGGCGGCCCGAGGACGGGTCATTGTTTCGGGCCGTTGGTATGACAACAGCGGCACCAAGCCGGTCTGCACCAGTGTCCTGTTCCGCAGCTTCCAGACTGCGATCCTGGCCTTCGGCTGCACCGCCCGTCGGCCGACACCCCACATCCTGTGGCACAGCTACGCCACCCGCCTGATGGAAAACGGCGTTGATGCCCGGATCATCCAGGTTCTGCTCGGTCACGCGAGCATCACCTCAGCGGCGATCTATACCCACCTGACCGAGCCGACCCGGGCCTCGTTACGAAGCCTCCTCGACAAGATCATGACGGGCCTGTGACCGGGCTCGACCTTCGTGATTGAAGTCGCGGATGTGGTCCGCCGACCAGGCCTGCCGGCACGTGGCCTCGCGCCTCGGTTTCGGACGCAGCGGCCACGCCCCGATAACCAGTTTGCTGCTGGACCGTCCATCCAGCAGGTGCTTTGTAAGGATAAAGGTAGACGTGGTGTCATAAGAGAGCGAACTGTATGTCCGGAATGACCTGCTGTTGGCTTTAGTCCTGTGTATATCAACACCGTCCAGTTCCTTGATTTTTGAATTTATGGTCTATCGTTATCGCATCTCTCCATATTATATCAGAAATTATATTTTGAAATTTTCTTCTCCATGGGCTACATTTGGCAACGGTCAATTCATACTCGAAGGGAAATCTGCCATGAAGCCTCTCTCTATCGCCGCACTTGTCATGGCTGTCATCGCAACGGCTGCTTCCGTCCCGGCTCAAGCTCAATGGCCTGCGATCACCGTGAACACGGCAACATTCGTCAATAACTCAATCTCTGTGATCATCTTGACAGGCATCTCAAGTAACTTTGGGACAAATAACGGTGCTGAGTGCCCCATCGAATGCTTCACAATGACACCAGAATTCACGAAAGGAAACACGGTAACAACACCGAACAAGAACGTGTCTTTGCTAGTCGCTCTCTACGCTGCGACTGCCGGTCTCTATTATTGCTCCCTTGTGCCGCAACAACAAGATGTCACCTGGTCTAATGAGACGGTAACACTGACTCATAGTAACAACAACTTAGTTTTTACTCCAGAAAATGGAGACGGAGTCACGGCAACCTGTAACCCCATTGACTCAGTTGAATGACAAAAATCGAGCTGTGGCTATGCCATCAGCAGAAACTCTTGACCGGTTCGAACTCGACGCCAGGTGCGGAGCGCCGGCGGGCGGCTTTGCCGGCCGACTCGCTGGCGTTGGGGGACTGATCTCCGGTTATGCTGTTGGCAGGGCCGCAGGGTTTTCTCTTGAAGCTGGCCCATCTGTTCCGTCCCGATCGGGGCAAGGCGGAAGCGCAGAAGGGATTTTGGTGCCGTTGCACGCAGATCCGGATGACGCATTCCGAGCGGCGGCATCCGTCAAAACACGACCTGGCTGCCCATGCCCGTCAGCTCTTGCTGCTCGACCGCAAACACGACCCGCCGGTCAGCACTCAGAGCGCAAACGGCCAGAGCACGAACACCGACGCCCCGCGGGCCTCCCCCGACGAACCAGCCCCGGACGAGTCGCGCCGATGCCCACAGTGCGGCAAGGGCGCCCTCGTGCTCATCGGCCGGTTGACATCAAAACGGTACGGCCTTCCGCCAGCAAGGGACCGACCATGACCGCTTGAGCCGCCAATCCCAACTCAATCTGCGATCTCCACCTTAGCCGGCGAGACCCCAGAGGGTCCCGCGATGATCCAGTATGGCCAAAAAATCGCTCCAAGACCCGGCGCGCAATCGCCAGGCCATAGCGGCGATCGATGCCTGCACCCTTCTTGACGACACAACCCAAATTGGGTACAAACATCTATGTATTCTCTGCCCACAATCGCTCGACAATGTCTGTTGGAAAAGCTTAGATGAAAGCGTCCTCGACAAGCTGACTGAGCATCATCGCGCGAGAGAGGGTCGATGGTGCCCACCTTTGAGGAATTCAAATGCTGTTTAGACCGAGCAGAGTCGGTGTGGCCGCGGTCTGCCTCACAGCCGCCTTTGCCTGTCCTTCGTTCGCAAGCGAACCGGACGTGCTGACCAAGGTCGTCATCGATCAGCGAATGATCGACGAGATCAGGGAATGGATCGCTTCTCCCATCATCGAACTCGGCGTGATCGCTTCGAACGCCCTGCACCACCACCTCGATCAGGCTCAGATCGATGCATTGGACCGGACCTGGCGCAACGAGCGAGAAGCGGCCGACCAGCCCTTGGTCGCCGCAGTTCTCGGCAATCCGGTATCCAATTTCCTGACGCAGGTCCAAGCTCAGTCGATTGGATTGTACACGGAGCTCTTCGTCATGGACAGGCACGGCCTCAATGTGGGCCAGAGCGCCATCACCTCCGATTTCTGGCAGGGAGATGAAAGCAAGTTTCAGAACACCTTTCCCCAAGCACCTGGGACCGTGTTCGTAGACAACGCCGAGTATCACGAGGGCACCGGCACATGGCGCGCCCAGGTCAACATGGCGCTGACCGATACCAGAGGCGGACGAAACATTGGCGCCGTCACCGTCGAGGTCAATCTGACCGAATTGGCCCGTCGCCGTGCCCTGGGGCTGTGACCAGCCGGACTACAGTGGGAGCCGAACGTGATTGCCGCCTTTCAGAACCTGACAATCGTGCGTAAGCTGCTCGTTTCTTTCGGGCTGTTGTTTGCCGCTGTGGCGTTGACCGCAGGAGTTACCATCGCCCAGTTGGGAACGTTCAAGACTGTCATGGCCGATCGTAACAAAGTGGAAAAACTGCATGATACTCTTCGTTCGGTCGCAATAGAAATCCATAAAGAACGGGTTACGGTCCTGCGCTTTCTTTCAACTGGCAATGTCGAGGAAGTGGGGCGCTTCGAAGCCGCAGGGCCATCAACAGATCAGACAATTGCGATAGCCCGCGAACTCATCGATATTTTGCCCCAAGCTGAGCAATTGATCAATGATGTCGTCGAACTTCACCAAACATGGCGCACCGAGATGGCGCAGGCACAGCTCGAACTGATGCGCAACCATCTGACCGTCAACCATGCACGGATCATCGAATTCGGCGGCGCACCAACGGCCAATGCGCTGGAGATGGAGTCGAAGCTGGCCGAGTTAGAGCATCTTGGAATGGAGCGTTTGCGCCAAAGCAACGAGACCTTCGAAGACGCTGAGTGGGCGATTGAGATTACGACTTATGCTGGAGCTTTGGTCAGCTTGGTATTTGCGGTCCTATGTGCTGTCGTTCTGGCCCACGCGATCGCTCGGCCCGTTCGCGGCATGACGGAGGTTATGAGTACGCTTTCTAAGGGCCACCTCGAAGCGACGATTCCATGCCTGGGGCGTCGCGATGAGATCGGCCGCATGGCGGATGCGATGGAGGTGTTCCGTCGCAGCCTGATCCATAACCGCGAAATGGAAGCGGAACGGGACCGTGAACAGGCAGCAAAAGAACATCGTTCCCATTTGATCGAGACCCTGACCCAGCAGTTCCAGAAACAATCCAATGAAGTGGTTTCCGAGTTTTCGAACGGGTCCACGCAGATGCGTTTATCGGCGCAAAACCTCTCCGATATTGCGCGTGAAACCAGCCACCGGGCCGACGCCGTGTCGTCCGCATCGAACCTGACCTCAGCGAGCGTCCAAACCGTTGCAGCGGCCTCGGATGAAATTGCAACGTCGTTGAACGAAGCGAGCCGTCAAGTCACCCACGCAATTGGGGTGACCAAGAGCGCGGTCGAAGCGGCCGAGAACACCAATGATGTGATCAATGGGCTGTCAACGGCCTCCGAGCGGATCGGTGATGTCGTCAGGTTAATCGAACAGATTGCCTCTCAAACCAATCTGCTGGCGCTCAACGCCACGATCGAAGCCGCCCGTGCCGGTGAAGCTGGACGAGGCTTTGCGGTTGTCGCGTCCGAAGTCAAGACACTGGCCAATCAGACTGGCCAAGCGACCGGCGAAATCGCCTCCCAGATCAGCGATATACAAGCCAATACCGGTCGTGCGGTCGAGGCCGTCACGCGTATCGCAGGTCAAATCAGTGAAATCAATGAATTGACGGTGTCTATTGCCGCCGCAATCGAGGAGCAGGCCGTCGCGACGGCAGAAATCTCGCGCAGCGTCAACCAAGCGGCCAGGAGCGCCGCAGAGGTTGACCACAACATGTCCGACGTACGCTCCGATGCAGAAGAGACGGGGAATGCGGCCGCTCGCCTCTTGCAGGCAGCCGAAGCCCTGTCACTGCAATCAGCGGAAATGCATAAGACCATAGAGCATTTTCTGTCGGAGGTTCGTGCGGCCTGACGGCCGTCGGGGGATTTCACTCACCGCTGTCGGCGGCTCCGGTCAGCCACACGGCAACGCCCTTAACGCCCGGGTCGCCTTGTCGAGCCGGGGAGACCCGCGACCATGCGACCAATCGGTGGTGGAGGCAAAGGCGGAAAGGACAACCAGACGGACCTCCGCACCGTCGCGCGTGATCAGCGCGCTGCGGTCACGCCCAATGCCGAGGCTTTCCAGGGCGGCCACGCGCAACAAGCTGGCACCGTCCACGACGGGCGGTGACGGGTCGACCGGCGGCTGGGGTCGCTTTCCACACCTTTCATCCATTGGGCGCATCGCTCAGGATGGGTCGCGGCCGCAGGTTACCGCAACAGGAACAACGCGTCGGCGCAGCACCCTGATCCTACCGCGACTCACCGGCCACCGCCGCCAGCCATTCCGCGACGGCATCCACATGTCGGTCGCCGCGACGAGCCGCGGACACACGCAGCACATAGGACCAGTCGGTATCGGTGGCCACGGCCGACAGAACCACCAGGCGGGCCTCCGCCACGTCGCGGGTGATCAGGGCGCGGCGACAAAGCGCGATGCCGAGGCCTTCTAAGGCGGCCGCGCGCAGCAGGCTGGAGCCTTCCACGAAAAGCTGCGGCGGATCGGCAGACAATGCGGTGGCGCAGCCGGAGGCATCGAACCAATCGCGCCAAAGGCGCAGGTCTTCGTCGTGCAGGAACGGCCCCGCCGCCAGGGCGGACTCGGCATTGCCAGCAAAGCGGGCCAGGAAGGCGGGGGTGCACACCGGCACGGCGTCGCCCGGCAGCAGCGGCACATCCTCCGGAGCGAGCGCGTCGTGACGGGCGAACAGAATGGTCATATCCGGCTCCGGGCGCAGCGGCCGGTCGGAATGGGCGTAGGACAGGTGCAAGCTGGCCGGTCCGCCCAGGGCGGCCGTGAGCGCTGGCAAGCGCGGCAACAGCCATTCCGTGGCGATGATCGGCAGGGCCGCGACCGTGATTGGCCGACGGCTGCGCAACGGCAGGCGATCGATCTCATGTCGGATGGTGTCAAACGCCTCTGCGGTGACGCGTGCCAGGCTCTCGCCCTCTTCGGTCAGCCGCGTGTGCCGACCGACCCGGTGCGCCAGGGCGCGGCCGAGCCAGGTCTCCAGCAGCCGGATCTGATGGCTGACCGCAGAATGGGTGATGGCGAGACGATCCGCGGCATGGGAGACGGATCCGGTCAGGTGCAAAGCCTCGAGCGCGCGCAGGGCGCGCAGTGGCGGCAGGCGTCGGCGCGTCATGACCCGGCAGACTCGTGAAAAAAATCGACGGTTAATGAGCATTTTGAACTTTTTTCCGACGCATGCCAGCCATACCGTGAATTTTCGAACGCCATGCAATCGGAGCCTAGAGACATGACGGAACCGCTGCGGCTACTGATGGCGCAGATGACCTCAACCAACCAGCATGCCGGCAACATTGGCGCCATGCGCGCCCTGGCGGGCCGAGCGGCAGACGAGGGATGCGCGCTACTGGCTCTGCCGGAGGCGGCGGGCCTGATGGAACGCGAGGCCGAGATTGCACGCAAGGTCGTCACGGCCGAACCCGACGACCCGTTCCTGGCCGCCTGCCGAGAGGAAGCGGCACAGCGCAAGCTCTGGATACACACCGGGTCGACGCCGATCCGGGCCAGCGACGGGCGATTCGTCAACCGCAGCCACCTGATCGATGCGACTGGCACCATCACCGCCCACTATGACAAGATTCACCTGTTCGACGTGTTCCTGGCCGACGGCGAGCCGCGGTTAGAATCCCAGCGTTATGCGCCCGGTGCGGCGGCCGTGTTGGCCGACACGCCGTGGGGGCCGTTTGGACTGACCATCTGTTACGATGTGCGGTTCCCGCATTTGTACCGCGACTACGCAAAAGCCGGCGCCACGGTCATCTTCGTGCCGTCCGCGTTCACGCAGCCAACCGGGGCGGCGCATTGGGAAATCCTGATCCGGGCCCGAGCGATCGAGAACGGCTGCTTCGTTATCGCCCCTGCGCAGACGGGCCAGCACGACGACGGCCGCAAGACCTGGGGGCAATCGCTTGCCGTCGACCCATGGGGCACGGTGCTGGCCGACCTGGGGCACGCGCCGGGCCATGCCGTGGTCGAACTGGACCTGAGCGCGGTGGCACGGACGCGCGCGCAGATTCCATCCCTGGCCAATGAACGCCGCTATGCACACCAGCACGGGCTGGCGGCGCAAACGAACCCATCGACAGGAGGTTGAGAGCCATGATGGTGTCGCGACGGAGCGTGATTGTCGCGCTTGCCCTGGCCCTTGCGGCCGTCTGGACGCCTCCGCCGGCCGCAGCGCAGGACCAGCCGGCCTTGGTGTTCGCCGTCGACAACCTGTGGCCGACCATGGATCCGGTGATCGGCATCTCCACCACCGGCGGCCGTGTGCATTGGAATCTGTTCGATACGTTGGCCCGGCGAAACCTCTGGGAAGACCCGAACGGTGCCACCGTGGTGCCATGGCTGGCCACCGGCTGGGAGCGCACCACACCGACCGTGTGGACCATCACTCTGCGGGAGGGCGTCACCTTCCACGACGGCCATGAAATGGACGCTGAGGATGTCGCCTTCTCCCTATCGGCCGAGCGCTTGTGGGGGCCGAAGCCTCAGGCGCCGCGCGGCACCCGGTATGCCCGCGGCATCGTGCGCGTCGAGGCGACGGGACCGCTCACGGTCGAGATCGAAACCGCCAAGCCGGACCCGGCCTTCGTCAACCGCTTAGTCACGCCGCTCGGTTTCGTGCTGCCGAAACACTACTACGAAACGGTTGGCACCGATGCCTTCGGCCAGCAGCCAATCGGCACCGGCCCTTACCGGTTGGTTTCGTTCGATGCGTCGAACGAGCTGGTGGCCGAAGCCTATGACGGCTGGTGGGCCGGCATGGCACCATTCTCGCGCATCACCTGGAAGGTGGTGCCGGAGTACTCGACCCGCTTCGCCGGGCTTGCCGCCGGGGAATACGACCTGATCGTCGGCGTGCCGAGCGACCAGGTGGATGTGGTCGCCGCGACCCCGGGCCTCACGGTCATGCCTGTCTCGGTGGAAAACTACCCCATGTTCGCTTTCAACATGCTGCCGACCGAGCTGTTGCCCGACAACCCGCTGCAGGATGCCAACCTGCGCAAGGCCATGGTCTCGGCGATCGACCGCAACGCCATCACCGAGGCCCTATGGGGCGACGCCACCTTTACGCCGGCCCCGTTCAACTTCCCGGAATACGGCGCCTACTATGACCCGGACCGAACGGCGCGGTATGGTTATGATCCCGAGCGGGCCCGCAGGTTGCTGGCGGAAACCGCGTACAATGGCGAAGAGCTCGTCTGGCACATCACGCGCGGCTTCTACCCAAACTATGAGACCGCGGCCGAGTTCATGGTCGAGCAATGGCGCGCGCTAGGCATCCATGTGCGCATCAAGGTGGTGGACAACTTCTCGCTCGCCTATGAGCGGCCGTTCCACCTTTTGAACATGTCCATGTCGAGCGAGTTCTCCGGCGACCCGTACCGCCCGCTGTGGCTAGATTGGGGGCCGAATTCCAGCCGTGTCAACGCCCGGCACAAGACCTGGGCGGCGACGCCACGCTTCTATGAGCTCGGCGAAGCCTTCGAAGCGGCGGAAGACTTCGAGACGCGCAAAGCGGCCTACTTGGCACTGGTCGAGGAATGGGAGACCGTCACGCCGGGTATGTATTTGTGGCGCAACGTCATGACCTATGCCATGCGCGACGGCGTGTCATTCACAACCGGGTCGGTACAGCGCACGGTGTTCGACCATCTCCATGTGAGCGTGGAGTGAGCCAGCCGCCGGTCCTGGGGCTGCACGGCGTTACCGTTGCGCTGCCACCAGGAGCTGACCGACGCCTCGCGGTCGACGATGTCTCGCTCAGCCTCAGCGCAGGCGAGACGCTGTGCCTCGTGGGCGAGTCCGGGTCCGGCAAATCGGTGACGGCCCAGGCCGCCCTCGGCATGTTGCCCCGTACCCTGTCCTTGACCGGCGGCACGCTGACCCTCGAGGGCCGGCCGTTGCCAGCGCAGCGTGACCCGGCCTGGGAAGCGCTGCGTGGCCGTCGCATCGCCATGGTGTTCCAGGATGCCACGGCCTCGCTCGATCCGGTGCAACGGGTCGGCCGGCAGCTCGAGGAGGTCCTTGAGGTGCACGGCGTCGCCGACCGGGAGGCGCGGCGCGATCGGGTCATGGCCCTGCTCGAAGCGGTCAAACTGCCCGATCCAGCGCGGGTCTGGCGCGCCTATCCACACCAACTGTCCGGCGGGCAATGCCAACGCATCGTCATCGCAGGGGCCCTGCTGCTCGACCCAGCGGTGCTGATCGCCGACGAGCCGACCACGGCGTTGGATGTCACCACCCAGGCGGAAATCCTACGCCTGATCGCCGAGCTGCAGGCAGCGCGCGGCACGGCGGTGCTGTTCATCACGCATGACATCGGCATCGTCGCCGAGATCGCCCATCGCGTTGCGGTCATGTGCGAGGGCCATGTGGTCGAATCCGGGACGCGCGACGCGGTGCTGACCCGCCCACAACACGCGTATACGCGTCGTCTGCTCGCCGCCGCACCACGGCCGGCCGAAACCCAAGCGGTGGCTGTGCCGGCGCCGGCCGTGCTCGAGGCCGTGGACGTGGGACGTACCTATCGGGTGCCCAGTGGCCTGTTCGGCTCCCGTCCGGTGCCGGCGCTCGACGGCGTCTCGCTGCGGCTTCA
>JANQJV010000175.1 GCA_028281465.1 Azospirillaceae bacterium
CGGGGAGGCCTTTGTGGGAGCGCCGACGCCTCGTCGGCCTCGTGTGCACGCCGGTGCGGGGGCCGCCGTCGGATGGCCACAGCGCCGCGGACGATGTCCGGTGTTCCCGCCGCGGTGCGGGGTTGACGGGCTGGGCCGACGGGGCGTCGGCGCTCCGGGATGTGGCCACGACCCGCCCAGAGGTTCATCCTCTACGGGACGGCGGCAGACGGTGAGAACGAGAGCAAATCCCGAGCAGATTGAGCCGATCTGCGACGACGATTGGCTGAAAAATCAATTGTCTAGAGCGTCTTCCGCGAACCAGAGTGAGCGAGCGCCGATCCCGGCCGCGGCCTGCTGAAGCAGGCCCTACGGGGGTGCGTCGCGGCGGTCAAAATTTCCGTTCATTGGTATTACTGGGCTAACAGGTGACTTCTAGTTGGTTCTCATAGCCGGGTCATCCCCGTCCGGCAGCAGCAGGACCTTGGCATGGCGTGTGCGGTCGAGGGCTTGTGCGAATGCGTCGACGGCATCGGCGAGGACGAATCGTCCGGTCACGACGGCGAGCGGGTCGACGGTGCCGGCGGCGATCAGGTCCAGCGCCGCACCGTATTCGCGCACCGTGAACCGGAAGGACCCGGAAACCGCCAATTCCTTGTTCATAATTAAGACGGCGGCGGTCGGCACCACGCCGCCGGGCAGATTACCCACCTGAACCACCTGACCGCCGCGGCGCACCAGGGTCAGCGCATCGTTCAGCCCGTGCGGGCTGCCGGAGGCCTCCACCACGGCATCGAAGTCGCCCGGTTCCGCCGGCGCGCCCGGCGTCACCGGGACGACGGCATCGGCGCCGACAGCATAGGCTCGCTCCAGAGCGGTGGCCGAGAGGTCGCGCACCGTGACATGGTCCGCGCCACGGGCGCGCGCCACCGCGGTGATCAGAAGGCCGATCGGCCCGGCCCCGATCACGGCCAGCCGCTTGCCCAGCAGGTCTCGGATCAGCCCGACGGCGTGCACGCTCACCGCCACCGGTTCAACCAGGGCCCCGGCTTCCAGCGATACCGAATCCGGCAGGACGTGGCACTGTCCCGGCCAAACGTCGAGCCAGCCGCGGAAGCCACCCTGCATGTGTGGCACCCGGCTGGCGCTGCCCATGAAAAACGGCTGTTCGCAAATGTTGTCGCGTCCGTCCCGGCACGGCCGGCACACGCCGCACGGCACGGACGGGCAGACGGCAACCCGCTGACCGGCCAGATCACCGCCGGCATCGTCGGCAACGATGCCGGCCACCTCGTGGCCCAAGGTCAGCGGTGCCGTTACGCGGATGTTGCCGGTGCCGCCATGCGCGAAATAGTGCAGGTCCGACCCACAAATCCCCCCAGCCGCAAAACGCACGCGCACCTGGCCGGGAACCAAGGGCACAGGCCTTAGAGGTTCCACACGCAGATCATGCGCGGAATGAATGACCACGGACCGCATGGGCAACCTCACCGGGTTTCTCCGGGACCGGGACACCATCCGCCCGGTTGACGTCCCCAGGCGGCATTGTAGTATGGTAGTATGGTTATGGCAAGCGAGCCCCCTCCACCCACATCTGGCAGCCAGGATACCGACGGCTTCGTGCTTGACGAAACCCGACCGGTCGGCGTGCAGGTGTTGCAATGGCTGCGTAACGCCATCGTGCGCATGGCTCTGCGCCCGGGCCAGCCGGTGTCGGAAAACGAGATCGCCGCGCGGCTCGGCGTCAGCCGCCAGCCGGTGCGCGAAGCGTTCATCAGGCTCAAAGAAACCGGCCTGATGCGGGTGGTGCCGCAGCGGGGCTCCTTCGTCGCCGGGATTTCCGTGGACGCCGTCAAAACGGCCCAGTTCATCCGCTCGGCCTTGGAAACCGCCATCGTCGAAGAGGCTGCCCGCCACCGTCCAACTGATTCGGTGACGGCCTTGCGCGACTCACTGGCACGCCAATGCACCGCCCGCGCCCGGGGCGACGCCGACCGGTTCTACGGCGAAGACGAGCGGTTCCATCACCTGCTTGCCCTGGCCGCCGGACGGGAACCGGCCTGGCGTGTGATCGAGGACTCCAAAGCGCAGATGGACCGCGTGCGCTACCTCAGCTTCGACCGCGCCACGCCAACCGAGATTCTGATCCACCAGCACACGCGGATCGTAGCGGCCGTCGCCGACGGCGACGGCCCGGCTGCAGCCGCCACCATGCGCGACCACCTGGCCCTGATCCTGGAGTCCCTGCCCCGCCTGGCGGCGCAGTACCCGCAGTTTTTCGAGACCGGTCCCCCCCGGGCACCGGCCGCTCGCCCCCGTGGTTCCGTCGCCGACGCCACCGGCGGCGGGCATAACCGGACGCACGACTCCCCCACCGTCCGTGCCCCGGAGAACGACAAACCACCAACGTTGGAGGAAATCGCATGAAACATGTCCTGTTGGCCGCCGCGCTCAGCGCCGGCCTCGCCGCCCTGGCCCCGACCGGCGCAGACGCGGACACCCGTGTTCTGAAATTCGGCCATTTGGCCAATGAGCAGAACGTCTGGCACCAGGCGGCGCTTAAGTTGGCCGAAGAAATGGCGGCACGCACCGACGGCGCCATCGAGATCCAGGTGTTCCCGAACGAATCGCTCGGCAAGGAGATCGACCTGATCAACGGCATGCAGCTTGGCACGGTGGATTTCACCATCACCGGCGAATCGCTGCAGAACTGGGCCCCGACCGCGGCCCTGTTGGCCGTCCCCTATGCCTTGACCAGCCTGGACCAGTTGGACGCCGTGGCCGGCGGGCCGATCGGCGACCAGATCGCGGCGGAGATCGTCGAGAAGGCCCGGGTGCGGCCGATCGGATACTTTGCCCGCGGGGCCCGGAACCTGACCACCAACCGCCCGATCACCACGCCGGACGACCTCAACGGCCTGCGCATGCGCGTGCCCAACGTGCCGCTGTTCGTCAGCGTGTGGCAGGCCCTGGGCGCCCGACCGACGCCAATGGCCTTCAGCGAAGTCTTCACCGGTCTGCAGAACGGCACCATCGACGCCCAGGAAAACCCGCTCGCCCTGATCAAGAGCGCCAACTTCTTCGAAGTGCAGGACTATGTGAACCTGACCGAGCACGTGCGTAGCTGGATCTACGTGGCGGTTTCCGAGCTGACCTACCAAAGCCTGTCGGAGGAACACCGCCAAGCGCTGAGGGAGTCGGCCACCGCCATGCAGGCCTATGAGCGGGACCTGTTCCTGGCCGACGAACAGCAGTTGCGGGCCGACCTGGAAGAGCGCGGCATGACCTTCATCGACAGCGACAAGCAGGCCTTCGCCGAGAAGGCGCGCAGCGCCGTGATGGACGCCGTCAGCCCCGAGGTCGGCGCCCTGCTCGACCAGATCGTCGCCATGCAATAAGCAACCCGACACCGACCGGCCCCGGCCCGCCAGGCATGGCGTGCCGGGGCCGCGACGATGGGGAGGCCCCGATCCATGCAGCTTCTTTTCGACGCGGCGGCACGCGTGCTGAAGGCCCTGCTCTTCCTGGCTTTTCTCGGCCTCATCGGCGTGGTTCTGATCCAGGTGGTGTCCCGTGTCGCCTTGCCGCGGTCGCCGGTGTGGACTGAGGAACTGTCTCGCTTCACCCTGCTCTATCTCGTCGCCATCGGCGCCGGCCTGGCGGTGCGGACCGGCGAACTGGTCAACGTCGATCTTCTGGTCGGCCGGCTCGGTGGTCGGACTCGGCGGGTGTGGACCGGCGCGCTGGCGCTCGGCTGCATCGGCTTGGCCGCGGCGTTGATCGCCCCGGGCCTGCGCTTCACCGCCATCGGCGCGTTCCAGACTTCACCGGCGCTGGGCTGGTCCATGACCTGGATCCACGCCATCGTCGTCATCATTCCGGCACTGCTGA
Source organism: Azospirillaceae bacterium (assembly GCA_028281465.1). Taxonomy (GTDB): domain Bacteria; phylum Pseudomonadota; class Alphaproteobacteria; order Azospirillales; family Azospirillaceae; genus JANQJV01. The sequence goes on from JANQJV010000175.1 coordinate 3,871, forward strand.
TCGTCTTCTATCTGGAAGTGTTGCTGCGCGCCGTCTGGCCTCGGCGCGACCGCCCCGGCCCGGACTCCTAAACCATGCTGGTCGCGCTGCTCTTCGCCAGCTTTGCCGTTTTTCTGCTGCTGGGCTTTCCGGTCGCCCTGTGCCTCGGACTGGCTTCCGCGGCCTACATCGTCGCCGCCGGTCTGCCGTTGGTGATCATGCCGCAGAAGATGTTCGCCGGCATGGACTCCTTCGTGCTGCTCAGCATCCCGGGCTTCATCCTGGCCGGCAATCTCATGAACGGCGGCGGCATCACTGACCGCATCATCCGCTTCGCGAACGCGGTGGTCGGCCACATCCGCGGCGGCCTGGGTCAGGCCAACATCGCCGGCTCCATGCTGTTCGCCGGCATCTCCGGCACGGCCGTGTCCGATACGGCGAGCATCGGCGCGGTGCTCATCCCGGGCATGAAGAAGGCCGGCTACGACGGCGCCTTCTCCGCCGCGGTGACGGCGGCCTCGTCCACCGTCGGCCCGATCATCCCACCCAGCGTGCCCATGATCATCGTCGGCACGCTCACCGGCATCTCGGTCGGCCAGATGTTCTTGGCCGGCGCCGTCCCTGGTCTGCTGCTCGGCTTCGGCATGATGGCGACCTGCTACCTCCTGGCAGTCCGGCGCGGCTATCCGCGCCAGCCCTGGCAGGGCGCGGGCGAACTGCTGCGCAGCTTCGGCCGCTCGCTGTGGGCGCTGTTGACCACCTTCATCATCCTGTTCGGCATCGTCGGCGGCGTGTTCACGCCGATCGAAGCCTCGGTGATCGCGTCGGCCTACGCTCTGGTCGTCGGCGTCTTCGTCTACCGCGGCTGCCGGCTGCGCGATGTGCCCAAAATCGTCATCGACAGCGCCATCAGCTCGGCGGCGATCCTGCTGCTGGTCGGCTTCGCCAACATCTTCGGCTACATCCTGACCTCCGAGAACATCCCCCAGATCATCAGCGCGCAGATACTGTCAATCTCCACGGATCCGGTGGTGGTGATCCTGCTGCTCAACCTGGTGCTGCTGGTGGTCGGCATGTTCATGGAGACCATCGCCGCCCTGATCATCCTGATCCCGCCGCTGCTCGCGGTGGCGCAGAACGTCGGCATCGATCCAATCCACTTCGCCACCTTCGCCATTCTCAATCTCATGATCGGCCTGACCACACCGCCGCTCGGCGTGTGCCTGTTCGTTGCCGGCAACATCGCCAAGGTCTCCATGGTCGATCTGGTCAAGGCAATCTGGCCGTTCTTGCTGGCCAATCTTCTGGTGCTAGGGCTGGTGTCCTATGTCCCGGCGCTGTCGCTGTGGCTGCCGGGACTGTTCTATTACTGAACACCGCATTTCGCTTAAAAGGAATCGGGCATGAAGATCGCCAAGGCCGACGTCATCGTCACCTGCCCCGGCCGCAACTTCGTCACTCTGAAGCTCACCACCGATGACGGCCTGACCGGCCTGGGCGACGCCACGCTGAACGGGCGCGAATTGGCGGTGGCCAGCTATCTTGGCGACCATGTCGTCCCCTGCCTGATCGGCCGCGACGCCCACCGCATCGACGATACCTGGCACACGCTCTACCGCGGGGCCTATTGGCGGCGCGGCCCGGTGACCATGACGGCGATCGCCGCCGTCGACACCGCCTTGTGGGACCTCAAGGCCAAGGCCGCCGGGCTACCGCTGTACCAGCTCCTGGGCGGGCGCAGCCGCGACGGCGTCACCGTCTACGGCCATGCCAACGGGGCGGATATGGCCGAGACCCTGGACGAGGTGCAGCGCTTCCGGGACATGGGCTACAAGGCGATCCGCGTGCAGAGCGGCATCCCGGGTCTCGCCTCGACCTATGGCGTGTCCAAGGACAAGCTGTTCTACGAACCGGCCGATGCCGCCGTGCCGACCGAAAATCTGTGGTCGACCGAAGCCTACCTGGACTTCATGCCCAAGCTGCTCGACGCCGTGCGCGTTCGATTCGGCTACGACGGCCACATCCTGCACGACGTACACCACCGGCTGACGCCGATCGAAGCGGCGCGCCTGGGCAAAAGCCTGGAACCCTACCGCCTGTTCTGGCTGGAGGACCCGGTGCCGGCGGAAAACCAGGAGGCGTTCCGCATCCTGCGCCAGCACACGGTGACCCCGATCGCCATCGGCGAGGTGTTCAACACGATCTGGGATGCCAAGACCCTGATCGGCGAACACCTGATCGACTACATCCGCGCCACCGTGGTGCATGCCGGCGGCATTTCCCACTTGCGCCGTATCCTGGATTTCGCCGCCCTGCACCACGTGCGCAGCGGCTGCCATGGCGCCACCGACTTGTCACCGGTGTGCCTGGGCGCCTCCCTGCACCTCAATCTGGCGATCCCCAACTTCGGCGTGCACGAATACATGCGCCACACCGCCGAGACCGACGCCGTGTTCCCGCACGCCTACAGTTTCCGCGACGGCATGCTGCACCCGGGCGAGGCCCCTGGCCACGGCGTGACCCTCGACGAGACCGCTGCAGCCAGATTCCCCTACAAGCCGGCCTCCCTGCCCATCAACCGCCTGACCGACGGCACGCTTTGGCATTGGTGAGCGGACGCGGACAGCCATGCGCTCAGCCAAGTCGTTTATGCTGGCGGATCGACAATCAACGGGGACAGCGATGCCCTTAAACCAATCGTCAGAGAGTTCGACTCTCCGAAAGGGTTCCCCGGAGGGGCAGTTATGTGATTCACCATGGCAACCGAAGGAGGGATTGCCATAGCCGCGCCGATTTTGCTTCGCAGAGACTTTGATGCCGCATCGGTTCGTCGTCTGGCGGTGGAGAGCGCCGATTCCGACCAGGTGCGCCGACTGTTGGCGCTGGCTGTCATCTACGATGGCGGCACACGGACCGAGGCGGCAACGCTTGGTGGCGTGACGCTCCAGATTGTTCGGGATTGGGTGCTGCGCTTCAACATGGATGGACCATCTGGGTTGATCGACGGGAAAGCACCTGGGCAGCCGTCCAAACTGAGTGACGCCCAACGCGAAGCCCTGGCCGCCAAGGTCGACGCCGGACCGATCCCATCGGTAGACGGCGTCGTCCGGTGGCGCTTGAAGGATCTGGCACAGTGGATTCACGAGGAATTCGGTATCTCCGTGAGTGAGCAGACTGTTGGGCGCACACTGAAATCCCTGGGTTTCCGCAAGATTTCGGCCCGTCCCCGCGCTTACAACCAAAATGAATTTGCACAAGAAGAGTTTAAAAAAATTCCCGAGTGCGCTGGAAGCGATCCGTGAGAAACTGATGGCCGGCACAGCTCTGGAAATCTGGTGGCAGGACGAAGCCCGAATTGGGCAAAAAAACAAGATCACACGCCGATGGGCGCGGAAAGGCACGCGGCCGCGCGCGGCCCACGATCAACGAACCAAATCTGCGTACATCTTTGGTGCCATATGCCCGGAACGGGGCGTCGGAGCCGCTCTTGTCCTATCGCGTTGTGACACGGAGGCCATGGACTTGCACTTGGCCGAAATTTCTGCCCAGGTTGTGCAAGGAGCCCACGCTGTCGTTATGCTCGACCAAGCTGGGTGGCATACTTCGCATGCCTTGCAGGTACCCGAAAACATCACACTCATGCCAATCCCGGCACGATCACCAGAACTCAATCCAGTTGAAAACGTTTGGCAGTTCTTACGTGACAACGACCTCTCCAATCGAATCTTCAAATCCTTTGAGGAGATTGTTCAGCTTTCCTGTGACGCCTGGCTAAAGCTTGTTGAGCAGCCATGGAAGATCATGTCAATCGGCCGCCGACGGTGGGCCCATGAGTTCTAGTCATTGATGATTGGTGTTAGTGGTAACTCATAAAGTTGAGTCTAGTGAGGACAAGGAGATGGAAACTATCGAAGCTCTTGGAGCGTCCTTTCGGGAGGTTGCTAGCGGTGAACGCGAAGGGTCCCGGACCTACATCGTGCGTGCAAGTCGGCACTACCCTACAACCCCAGCAGATTTGTGGAGTGCTTTGACGGACAAGGAGCGCGTGCAGCGCTGGTTCGCGAAGGTTGCTGGCGATTTCAAACAAGGCGGGCGCTTCTCAATAGAAGGCAATGCGGACGGTGAAATTGTCGTCTGCGAACCGCCCAGACAATTGGCTCTTACTTGGGAGTTCGGGGGAAATACCAGTTGGGTCAATGTCACAATCCAGCCATCAGACGAAGGCGCACTCTTGACCCTTGAACATGAGCATCCGACGGACCCAAAGAGTCGGGCACATTGGGACCGGTACGGCCCCGGTGCGACCGGTGTAGGGTGGGAGCTGGCCATGCTGGGACTGGAGATGCACCTGTCCGGCGACGGGACATCGACCATCGAGGCGGGAGAAGCCTGGGCCGTGAGTGCGACAGGCAAGGCCACATTGCGCGGATGGTCCGAAGCATGGGGCAAGGCCCACACAGAGGCCGGAACAGACGCGCAGATCGCCAAGGAAACCGCAGAACGCACGGCTGCGTTTTACACTGGCGAGGAACAATGAACGCCTTTGATGTGCTGTCCGACCCCGTGCGCCGAAGAACCCTGGAACTGATCTCACAGAAAGAACACGCGTCAGGTGAAATCGTTAAAGTCGTTGAGGCCGAGTTTGGCATTTCTCAATCTGCGGTCTCACAGCATCTTCGTATCTTGCGCGACACCGGCTTTGCAAAAGTGCGGAAAGATGGTGCAAAACGCTGTTACGAAATCGATCCTTCCGGATTTGACGACGTAAATGATTGGCTAGAACTGCTTCAGCACTTTTGGGCTTCCAAAATGGAGTCTCTGGCAACAGAGATAGAAAGCGGCAAGCGATCCGACAAAGCGCTTAACTGACGTTCATCGTGGCTCTGGGAGCGGCAGTTTCGTCCACTATCCCGCCCCGGCAGGCTATCCCCCGAAGCTCTTCACCAGGCTGCCGGCGACCAGGTGCCAGCCGTCAACCAGAACAAAGAATATCAACTTGAACGGCAGGGAGATGATGATCGGCGGCAGCATCATCATGCCCATCGACATGAGGACAGAGGCCACGACCATGTCGATGACGATGAACGGCACGAACAGCAAAAAGCCGATCTCAAAGGCCCGGCGCAACTCGGAGATCATGAAGGCTGGAACGAGCACCCGCAGGCTGATCTCCTCGGGCGTCTCCGGCGTCTCATTGCTGATATCAGCGAAAAGCTGAAGATCCTTTTCCCGCACATGCGACAGCATGAAAGTCCGAAACGGCGCGGTTGAGCGTTCGAACGCTTCGGTCGTATCGATTTCCTCGTTGATGAGCGGCTGGATGCCGGCGTTGTAGGCGGACTGGAACACCGGCGCCATCACGAACGCAGTAAGGAACAGCGCCAGACTGACGATAACTGAATTCGGCGGCGCGGTCTGAAGCCCGATCGCCGTGCGCAGCAGCGACAACACGACGACGATACGGGTGAACGAGGTCACCATGACCAAGATCGACGGCGCCAGCGACAGGATCGTGATCAGCGCGATGATTTGAACCGCGCGCTCCGTCAAGCCGGCGCCTTCGCCGAAGTCGATGCTGAGCTCCTGGGCGGACAGTCCGGTCGGCCATCCGACGATCAACACCAACAAGATCGCTGCCGCGGCTACCGGCAGCGTGGTGCGCTGGCCTTGAGGATTGTGCTGTGCGTCGGGTGGCGCAACCCGGGTCATGTTTTGCTGGCGGCCTTGTTCTTCGTGTCGCTGGAGCCCTTGGTATTGGAACGCTTGGCCATTTCCAGCGGTTTCAGGGCCGTTTCCAGGCGCTTGGCCATGTCGGTGAGGCCGGCAAGTTCCTCATCCGCTTCGCTCTTCGGCGGTGCCTTTTCATCGGGCGCTGGCTTGTCCTCCGACGCGGCCGTGATTGTCGATGTCGCGCGAGACTTGAAGGCCGGTTTGCCGGTGTCGCGCGGCTTCGGCGTCAGCGAACGCTTGGGCATGGCCGGCAGCTCTTGTATCGCCTCCTCGGCGGCCGGTTTCGGTTCCGGCTTGGCTTCGACAGCGGGTTCCTTGTCGGTCTCCGTGCGCGCGGCCGCGACGGCCGGCGGCGGGGCGATGCCCGATTCGACGACGAGATCGTTGGCTCCGCCGATCATAACGAGATGCTCGACGTGATCGCGCCGCACCAGAATAAGCCGGCGCTTGGGATCGACGGCCGTAGCATCGAGAACCTCGATTCGGTTTTCGCGACCGCGCGACCAGCCATAGGGCAGACCGGCACCGCCGGAGAATCGCCGGATCAACCAGGCCGTCAGGCCGATGAGCGCCAGAACGACGACAAAGGCGATGATGAAACGTGCCGTGAGTCCCAGATCCATGGGGACCGTCTCCGTTTGCAAAGATCCCGACGCGGACGCCGGGTGCGGCGCGAAGGTGATCGAACCGTTAAAACCGCCGGCAATTTCTGCCGGGCTTCGCCCTAAGAAAGGGTTAACAAAGGACTCCTGTCAAATGCCCCAACTCAGGAAATCCGCGACATCTGATCGTCAATGAACCGTAAACGCAATTAAGCATTTATTAAGGCTGGCATCGGAAAGTTTTGCCGGGTTCACGATGCGAGTCGCATATCGCGACGCCCGTGACCCATGACGGGAGGCCGCTATGCTCTCGGATTTTCCGGTCATTGCCAGTTTGAAATCGAAGTTGAAGTGGCACCAACAGCGACAAGGGGTGCTGGCGGAGAACGTTGCCAATGCCGATACGCCAGGGTTTCGGGCGCAGGAACTCAAGGCGCCCGATTTCGGCTCGAACGCGCGGGTTGCCGCGCTTGGTGTCGCGCGCACGGATGCCCAGCACATCGTGCCGGCTAATCAGTCGGCGGAGTTCGGCGTCGATCGCAAGATTGACGGCTGGGAAGTCACCCCGGAGGGCAACGGTGTGGTTCTCGAAGAGCAGATGATGAAGGTGGCGCAAAACCAGATGGACTACCAACTGGCCACGTCGCTCTACAGCCGCGCCATGAGCCTGTTGCGCATTGCCGCCACCGGGCAGAGATAGTCGGCGGATTTGAAGGGAGACTAACGGCGATGATGGAATTCATGAAGCCGCTTATGGTCGCGGCGTCCGGTCTGAAGGCGCAGACCAGCCGGATGCGGGTGATCGCGGAGAATATCGCCAACGCCGAATCGACGGCCGACACGCCGGGCGCCGATCCCTATCGCCGCCGGGTTCCCACGTTCAAGGCCGCGCTGGATCGGGAAATCGGCGCTCAGACGGTACAAATGGATCGCATCAGGCCCGACAAGAGCGCCTTCCGGCTCGTCCATGAGCCGGGGCATCCCGCCGCCGACGACAAGGGCTATGTCAAGCGCCCAAACGTCAACACGTTGATCGAGACGGTCGATATGCGAGAGGCGCAGCGCTCCTACGAGGCCAATTTGAACGTCATTACCGCGACGCGCCAGATGCTGGCCCGCACGCTTGACATTTTGCGCGCCTGAACGCGCTAAGGAGAGACCGCGATGAACGCAAACGCACTTGCCGCCGCCCGTGCCTATCTCGAGGCGGCCAATCCGGCGGCCGGCGCGAAAGGACCCACCGGCGCCGATGCCGGTGGCTTTGGTGAGATGGTGGCCGAGGCCATGCAAGGCGCCGTTGAAGCCGGGCAGAACACAGAGGCGCAAATCGCCGCTGTCGTTCAGGGCAAGGGCGACATGGTCGATGTGGTCACCGCCATCGCCGAGACCGAGCTGGCAATGGAAACTATGGTGACCGTCCGCGACCGGATGATCAGCGCCTATCAAGAAATCATGAACATGCCGATCTGATGATCGTGCGGCGACGGTGATGACATGAACGGTCCCGAAGTCCTCGATATTGCACGCGACGGCGTGTGGACCCTGATGGCGGTCGCAAGCCCACTCATGTTGGTCGGACTCTTCGTTGGTATCGTGATCGCGCTCTTCCAGGCGCTCACGCAAATTCAAGAGATGACCCTGGTCTTCGTGCCCAAGATCCTGGCGATTTTCTTGGCGCTTCTGGTCGCCCTGCCGTTCATGGGACAGGCCATGGGCAGCTATATGGCGCGCGTCGCCGACAAGATCGTCGGCGGATAGGCGGTCGATGGATCTCAATGCCCTGTCGGGGCTGACCTATCTGTTTCTTTTGGTCTTCGCGCGCGTCGGCGCACTTGCCATGATCCTGCCGGGCTTGGGTGAGCGCGGCATCTCGCTGCGCGCGCGGCTGGTCTTCGCGCTCGCGCTGGCCGCAACCCTCATGCCGCTTCTGGGCGACATGGGTGCGACGATCCCGCCGACCCTGGCTGGCATGCTGGCCGCGCTTATTCGCGAGATCCTGATCGGCATCGGCATTGGCCTGGTCGTCCGTCTTCTTATGGCAGCGATCCAGGTGGCCGCAACGACGATCGCATTTCAAATGGGTCTCGGCTTCGCGCAAAACGTCGATCCGACACAAGGCATCCAGGGCGCCTTGTTTTCCAGCTTCATGTCGGTCCTGGCCATCACGCTCATCATGGCGACCGACACCCATCACCTCTTGATCGCCGCCATACACGACTCCTACACGCTGTTTCCGGCCGACGCCGTATTGCCGGTCGGCGATTTCGCCGCGATGGCCCTGGACTCCGTCACGACCGCGTTCAAGATCGCGGTTCAAATCGCGGCGCCGTTCATCGCGTTCGGGCTGATTTTCTATCTCGGCATGGGCATCATCTCGCGCCTGATTCCGCAGATTCAGGTGTTCTTCATCGCCATGCCGATGAACATCCTGCTTGGATTTCTGATTTTCGCCGTCATGATTTCAGCCATGATGGCTTGGTTCATGGACCACTTGCACGGCGGTATCGCGCCGTTCCTGGTCCAGGGAGGCTAGGGCAGAGCGCGCCATGGCCGACGAACCGGAACAACACGAAAAAACAGAGGAACCGTCCCACCGAAAGCTTGAGGAGGCCTACAAGAAAGGCGACGTTCCCAAGAGCCCCGAGGTCGGCAGCTTCTTCGTTCTCATGGGCGGCGCGGCCGTGGTCATGTTGATCGCGGGGTCCATGTTCTCCGATCTCGGCTTCGGCTTGAACGGATTCTTGGGACATGCGCACCAGATCGAGATCACGGGCAGCGTGCTTCGGGCACTGTGGCGCGAGATCATCTTCCTGCTTCTCGGCGTCTTGGTGATTCCCATGGCGGTGATCGCCGCGCTCGGCATCGTCGCCAACATCATCCAGCATCCGCTGGTGCTTTCAGCGGAGCCGATAAAACCGAAACTCTCAAAGATTTCGCTGATCGCTGGCGCCAAGCGTCTGTTTTCGTTGCAAAGCCTGGTGAACTTCGCCAAGAGCCTTTTCAAGCTTAGCGTGGTTGGCGGTGTCCTGTTTGCCGTCGTTTGGCCGGAGCGCGACAAACTTGACCTGATGATCATGCTGGAGCCGGCCATGCTCCTGAAAATTGTTCAGGACATGGCGCTGAAGGTTCTGGCGGCGGTCGTCGCGATCTTCGGCGTCATTGCCGGGCTCGACTATCTCTACCAGCGCCACAAATGGTTCGAGCGGCAGCGCATGACGGTGAAGGAGGTCAAGGACGAGTTCAAGCAGGCGGAAGGCGATCCGACGGTCAAAGCGAAGTTGCGCCAGGTACGCATGGAGCGTGGCCGCAAGCGGATGATGGCCGCTGTGCCGCAGGCGACTGTCGTGGTGACCAACCCGACGCACTATGCCGTCGCGCTGAAATATGACGAAACGACGCCGGCGCCGCTGTGTGTCGCGAAGGGCACCGAGGCCGTCGCGCTTCGAATCCGTGGCATCGCTTTGGAGCATGACGTTCCCGTCGTCGAGAACCCGCCCCTGGCGCGCACGCTGCATGCCGCCGTCGAGGTCGATGAGGAAATACCGCCGGAGCACTACAAGGCCGTCGCCCAGCTCATTTCCTACGTTTTCCAGTTGAACGAGAAGCGGAAATGGCGCGCATCGCCGACTGGATGACATTAATGGGTCCTGACCCTACAGTGCCATCGCAATGCCGCGATTCGTTTCGATAACGACCGGTTGGTGACACGAAGCCTGACCTGACATGAGCGGAATGGAAATCACCGGACAAACGCCAGAAGCTCCGGCGGCCGCGCCCGCTAGGCCCACGGGATTTGTCGCCGTCTTGATCTTGGCCGTGATGTTCATCGCGATTGCAATCGCGCTCGCCGTGTTGCCGCGCGACCAGGCCGCGCCTCTGGTATTCGCCCTCCTGGGCGTGTTGTCGGTCATCGGCGTGTTCTCGCTGTTTGCAGCCTCGGTCGGCATCTTGCGGTTTCGCAGCGATATCAGGCCCAGCGGCCTTTCGGATGCCATCGTCAACACTGTGGAAGCGGCCATGGTGTTGGTCGATGAGTCAGATCGCGTCATCTGGGCCAACCGGGGATATCTGACGCTATCGGGGGCGCAGTCGGCGGCCGGCGCCGCTTTACCCGGCAAGCTCTATGCCGGCAATCCGGATATGGCCGAAGCGACCTACAGGCTCTCAAGAGCCGCCCGCGACCGGCGTTTCCACCACGAGGAGGTGCGGATCGCGGCGCCGGAAGGATCGGACGATCCAGCGGTCTGGCTTAGAATCCGAACGTGGCCGCTACAGAAGGTGGACGGGTCCGGGCGGCGCCGAAAGATGTCGGTGTGGCAGATCGACGACATCACCGAAGATCGCGAGCGCCAAGAGGGCGTCTTTCAGGAACTTCAGCACGCGATCGATTTCCTGGACCACGCTCCCGCCGGCTTCTTCTCCGCTACCGCCGAAGGTCAAATTGGCTACATGAACGCCACGCTTGCCGGCTGGCTCGATATCGATCTCGGCGAGACAACCACCGGCGGGCTAGGTCTGCGCGATATGGTGGCGGGAGACGGTGCCGCGCTTCTGTCATCGATGGCGCCGGTCCCCGGCGAGGTCCGCACCGAGATTTTCGACGTTGATTTTGTTCAGCGGTCCGGAACGGCATTTCCCGTTCGGATTCTCCATCGCGTGTCGTTTGCCGCCGACGGGACCATCGGCGCCTCGCGGTCGCTGGTCCTCAACCGGAGCCATGGCGAAGACATCTCGGAGGACTTGCGGGCCGCCGAGGTGCGGTTCGCCCGGTTCTTCAACTCCGCTCCGATCGCGATCGCCACCTGCGCGGCCGATGGCACGATCAGCCGCACCAACGCTGCGTTCGCGCGCCAGTTCAGTGCCGAGCGCACCGGCAATGATGAGTCTCTGGTCACGTTGGCGGATCTGCTGTCCGACGAGGATCAGGGGGGGCTGACGGCGGCGCTGGCTGAAGCGGCGGAACACCAAAAGGCCGTCGCGCCGGTGTCGGTGACGTTCAAGGGCGACAAGCGCCGCAGCGGCCGGCTCTTTATCAGCCCGGTGCCCGATGCCGACGCCGGCAAGGATGCCATCATCGCCTATGCGATCGACACCACCGACCAACGGGCGCTGGAATTGCAGTTCGCGCAAGGGCAAAAGATGCAAGCTGTCGGTCAACTGGCCGGCGGCATTGCCCACGATTTCAACAATGTGCTGACGGCCATCATCGGCTTCTCCGATCTGCTCCTGGCCAATCACAAGCCGACCGATCCGTCGTTCCCCGACATCATGAACATCAAGCAGAATGCCAACCGTGCTGCCGGTTTGGTGCGGCAGTTGTTGGCGTTCTCGCGGCGCCAGACCATGCGGCCGCAAGTTCTGCACCTGTCTGAGTCGATCTCCGATCTATCGATGCTCCTGCGCCGGCTGATCGGCGAAACCATTGCCTTGAAGGTCGAGCACGGCGAAGACCTGTGGCCAGTCAAGGCCGATTTGAGCCAGCTTGAACAGGTCATCATCAACTTGGCCGTTAACTCACGCGACGCGATGCCAGACGGGGGCACGCTGACCATTCGCACGCAAAACGTCGCCGCCGACGATGTCGCCAAGCTCGATCAGTCGATCATGCCGAACGAGGATTTCGTCCTGATCGAAGTGACCGACACCGGTTCGGGCATGTCGGCGGAAATCATGGAGAAGATCTTCGAGCCGTTCTTCTCCACCAAGGAGGTCGGCAAGGGAACGGGCCTGGGACTCTCGACGGTTTACGGCATCATCAAACAGACTGGCGGGTATGTGTTCCCATCGAGCGTTGAAGGGAAGGGGACTTCGTTTTCCATCTACCTCCCACGCCTCGCGGCAACGGAGGGCGAGGTCGTCGAGAAGGCGCCGGTCAAGCCGGAGCCGGCCGACCTCTCAGGTCACGGCACGGTGCTCCTGGTCGAAGACGAGGACGCGGTCCGCGCGTTCGCCGCCCGGGCGCTGGCGTCGCGCGGCTATACGGTTCTGGAAGCCGAGACCGGGGCCGTCGCCTTGGAAGTCATGAACGCGGAAGAGGGCCAAGTCGATCTGGTGGTGTCCGATGTTGTCATGCCGGAGATGGACGGGCCGACACTCCTGGTCGAGCTGCGCAAGACGAACCCCGACCTGAAGATCATCTTTGTCTCGGGCTATGCCGAGGAAGCGTTCAAGAAAAACTTGCCCGAAGGCGAGGAGTTCGTGTTCTTGCCGAAGCCGTTCTCGCTGAAGCAGCTCGCAAAGGCCGTCAAGGAGACCCTGAACGCTTAGGACATGCTCCCCAAATGAGCACGCCTCATTTCGGCAGAAACTTGCTCAAAATCAAAGAGATAGAGTGCTTTTCTGACTCAGTCTCTTACCTTGAGCGCTCTGGCAACCGATCGACCGAATGAAACGAGACGATTTGCGCGGCTCAGCACGCTATGCCGCGCGCTCGGTTTCGCGCTCGTCCAGGCGATCGACCAGGCTTGCAATCTGCTCGCTCAACAGGCGCGCCTGAATGTGCAGCAGGGACAAAGACGATTTGATATCGCGGATTTCAGCGGATTCCGCCTCAACATCATCGCTCGGCGCATCGCCACGACCGACCAGCAACCAAGACGGACTGACATTCAAGATACCGGCGAGCATGACCAGCTTGTTCGAGCGCGGTTCGGAACGATCGCTTTCCCACGCCTGCATCGTGGCCGTCTTAACGCCAAGACGACGCGCCAATTGCGCCGTCGAAAGGTCGAGCGCATCACGCGCGCGTCCAATCCGTCCGCCTAGCGTGTCGCGCGCGGGAGCAATATCCTGTGGCGTCCCGTCCACATGCGGGAAATCGACGTGCATTGGCCTCTCCATGAGTTCTTAGCAGGCTGGAGCAAACACTCATGCGCCAGCCATGTGACAATACTTTGTCATTGAAGTGCGTGCTTACGATGCCAGCACGCGTGTGAGTTGTCTATCTGCGGTGCCAAGCCGCACTAGCAGCGGCACATTCGCCGTTTAAAGCACTTATTCGCGCGTCTGGAAACGCTTTAAGAGGCGGAAGATCAGCCAAACCGGAAAGACGATGACGGCGCCAAGAAGGAAATAGCGCAAAGCCAACTCGATGGCGTCGAAGCCCATTTCATAGATCCGCACGATGAGATCGATGAAGCTATCGACGATGTCGTAAGGGCTGAGGCCGAGCGCTGAGAGAACCACGCCGACAATGACCGAAAGAACAACAAGCTTGAGGAGCACGGCCAAGGGCGGCCCGCCGAACAGTCGAGTAAGAGTCATGGCTATGCGAATCGTCGTTCCATTGCGCTCTCCACGATATAGGCGTTGACGCCTCATCGCGAAAGTGGGCGGTCCGGCTGCGTGCGTCATCACGGTCTTGACCGCGAATTGTGATAGAGTTGCAGTCGCCTAACCAGGGAGGGAATGACAATGCCGCATTATCTGTTCAAAGGCCGCTATACGACCGATTCGATCAAAGCCATGGTCGACTCGCCGCAGGACCGGGAGGCCGCTGCACGCCCGCTCATCGAGGCATTGGGCGGTAAGCTCCACAGCTTGTTCTTCTGCTTCGGCGAGGAGGACGTTTTTGCCATCATCGAGGCGCCCGACGATGAGGCGATGGCGGCGTGCGCACTCGTGGTCGGCGCCTCGGGCGCCTTCTCGGGCGGGTCCACCACCAAGTTGATGACCGCCAGCGAGGCGATGGCTGCGATGTCGAAGGCCAAGGCAGCAGCTGCAAGCTACAAACCCGCGACCGGCTAGCGCATGTTCCCGAAAAGTGTGTGCGGTTTTCGGACAAGAACATGCGCAAAATCAAAGAGATAGATCATCTTCGGTGACTCAACTTTCACCGAAAA
>JANQJV010000190.1 GCA_028281465.1 Azospirillaceae bacterium
AATATAGTAGCAAAAGCAAACTTCGCTGCTATATATGCGCTCGGAAAACTGGACTGTTTCATCCCCGGCAGGTCGGCCGCAAGGCCGGTGTGGGACTAGGACGAAGAGCTGGTCTCGGCCTGCACGCGTTCTGGGGCGATTGCTTCGCCAGGATCGCCCCGGTACAGCAAACGCAGGAAGTTGCGCATGGCCTGTACTTCAATGTCATACTCGGCCCAGCTCAAGTGGTCGTTATCCGGAATCTCAACATTGGCAAGGGCGGTGCGAATGAAACGGGCGATTTTTTCCGGAACTTTGACCCGCACTGAGCGTAGTGTTGGAAGACCATCGATAAAAAGAGCAAACAACTTACCTTGACGATTGAGCAAGTGCACCTGCATGTGATGCTCTTCCGGTCCAGCCGGGCGGGTGGGCAAGCCCCGGAGCTTTTGTGCATAGGTTTTAAAGTCTTCCATGAGCTGCCATCGCCGCTGGGGCTCCGGCTCATAATAATGCAACAATAAAATATAATCCTCGACCTGCCAAGCCTGGATGGCATTCGGGTATCGAATATTTGTAGTTTTTTCCACCATCTTGTCAACCTTTCAAGATCTGCGGGCAATGCCGCAGTCAAGACAATCGCATGGATAGAAAATGGCCAACCCAGCTAGAGCCTGTGCAGTCACCGGGTCAACGACGGCACGCAGGTTAGTGCAGGCCCACATGCCTTACTCAAGTTGGTGATCATAGCACGCCATAGGGGATACACAACTGGAGTGCGCGATGCATGCGCGATGCAAAAGCCAGCCAGTGCTGCGCGTCACGCCATCGCGGCCGAGCCACCCCATATAATGGCTTATGAAGACAGGCTGGCCACAGTGCGTGCGTCATGCAAAGTTTATATCACATGGGAGAATTCGCCATGCCGATCAAAACCATCCTGCTGCATATGGCCGATGACGAACGGCATTTCGCTCGCCTCAGGGTTGCCGTCGATCTGGCGGAGCGATTCAAAGCCCATGTGGATGCGTTGTTTGTTGCAACCCCAGTCGCCATGCCGGCGGAGATGACCGGCCGCGGCGCATCCATGGCCTACATCGCCAACGCCACCACGGCGGCACACCAAAGGGCCGCCGAGATCGAGCGGGAGGTGCATACCCGCTGTGCCAATCTGAGCCACGACTTCACGACGGTCGAGGGCGACCATGCGGAGATTCTGGCCGAACGATCGATATTGGCCGACATCGCGGTGATCACGCAGGCGCACCCGGCTCACCTGGAAGATCGCATTCCCTTGCAGGTGCCTGATCAGCTACCGCTGGCGGGACCCTGCCCGGCTCTGGTCGTGCCGTGGGAAGATCGGATCGGCCGCCCGCTCGGTCGCACCATCATGGTCGCCTGGGATCGGAGCAAGGAAGCGGGCCGAGCGTTGCGCGATGCCCGACCATTCCTCACGACCGCCGAGCGGGTGCTGGTGGTCACGGCGAATCCGAGCAGCGACAATGATGAAGCGAACCAACCCAGTGTGATCGACTACCTGAAACGCCATGGCGTCGCCGCCGAACGACGGATCGTCACCGACCGATCGACCGATGCCGGCCAGGTGCTGCTCACCCTGGCCAAACAAGAGGCGTGCGATCTCCTGGTTATGGGTGCCTACGGCCATTCGCGTTGGCGTGAACTGGTGCTGGGTGGCGTGACCCGCACCATCCTGGGACATATGCACCTACCGGTGTTGATGTCGCACTGAAGCGGGATGCGGGCCGACCGCCATGCCGGCCCCTTTGTCTGGCCCACCCCAGACGACAGGTCAGAACAGGAAACGCGCCCGGATGGTGCCGCCAATGGTGCGCAAGTCTTCGCGCAGAGAACGAAGTTTGCGGCGCGTCGCATCGTCCTCGTGCGTGGCGGTCACATCGGTGACGACATAGCCGAGATCCCCCTCCGTCTGCAGGTATTGGGCCGAAAGGTTGAGGCCGCCGGCCGACAGTGTCCGGTCGATCTCGCTCAAAAGACCGGGTCGATTTTCGTGGATATGCAGGAACCGAATGCCTTGCTCTTGCACCGGCAAGGCCACCTGAGGGAAATTCACCGCCCCCACGGTGCTGCCGATGTCGCTGTAGCCAGCCAATTTCTCGGCGACTTCATGCCCAATATTGGCCTGGGCCTCCTCGGTGCTACCCCCGATATGCGGCGTGAGAATGACCTGTTCCATGCCCCGCAGTGAACTCTCGAACAAATCGTCCCTGCTCTTTGGTTCCTTGGGAAAGACGTCCAAAGCGGCGCCGAGCAAATGACCAGAGCGGAGCGCACCCGCGAGCGCATCAATATCCACCACCTTGCCGCGCGAGGCATTCAGGAGGAAAGAGCCGGGCTTCATGACGGCCAGTTGTTCGGCGCGGATCAGGTTGCGCGTCTGCGGCGTATCAGGCACATGCAGGCTGACCACATCGGACACCGCGAGCACCGCCTCCAACGACGGACACGGCACAGCGTTGCCGATGGCCAGCTTCTTCTGGATGTCGAAGTAGCGAACCTGCATGCCCATGGCCTCGGCCAGAACCGAGAGCTGACTGCCGATATGGCCGTAACCGACGATGCCGAGGATCTTGCCGCGAATTTCATTGGCGTTGGCCGCACTCTTCGGCCATTCGCCCCGGTGAACAGCGAATGATTTTGGTTGCACACCTCGGAACAGCATGATGATTTCCGCAATCATCAGCTCCGCCACCGAACGTGTGTTGGAATAGGGGGCATTAAAGACAGGAATACCGAGGCGGCGCGCTGTCGCAAGGTCGACCTGGTCAGTACCAATGCAGAAACACCCCACGCAAAACAACTTACGCGCTGACCGCAGAACTGTTTCAGTCAATTGCGTGCGCGAACGAATACCGACGATGTGGGCATCGGCCAGCATATCGGCCAGCGCCGCTTCATCCAGACTCTTGGTCTGCGTGCGAATATTCGAATAGCCAAACCCGCGCAAGGTTTCGACCGCGGTCGCGGCAATCCCCTCAAGCAAGACGACGGTGATCTTGTCTTTGGCCAGTGAAAGCTGTGCCACGACGGCTCCTTTCCATCGCCAATGTCCGCCGCGCACAGCCGTCCACGGCGGTCGTCACAAGAAGAAGACAAGGGTGGTCAGAACGAACAACGGCCCCAAGATACTGACCGACCAAGCCATGTAGCCAAAGAAGCTGGGCATGTTGATGCCCTGTTCCTCGGCAATGGCCTTGACCATGAAATTGGGTGCATTGCCGATATAGGTGTTCGCCCCCATAAAAACGGCGCCCGCTGAGATCGCCAGCAAGGTGGTTGGAATGTCCGCCATCAGGTGCTGGGCGTCACCCCCGGCGGTATTGAAGAACACGAGATAGGTCGGGGCGTTGTCAAGGAAACTCGACAGGACGCCGGTGGCCCAAAAATACATGGCATTGATCGGTTCACCGTTGTCGGACACGGCGGCAATGACGATGGAAAGGGGACCATCGAGGCCAGCCCGCAGCATGCTGATCGCCGGGATCATGGTGATGAATATGCCAGCAAACAGGCGGCCGACCTCCTCGATCGGAAACCATGTGAAGCCATTGGCGACGCGACTGTTCCAGTCAGTCAGTTGCAGCGACAAGAACGCAAGAAATAGCATCAAGCCCTGGGAAACGAGCGCCTCGAGTTTCACCGGAACATGGTAGAACTCAAACACAATGCCGGAGTGCCACACGCCCTGCAGCAAGACACTGGCAGCCACACCGAAGATCAAAACCAGGTTGATCTTGCCGTGCAAGGCTAGAGCCTCCGAGGCGGCCGCATCGGTGGGCCGTGCGTCGGCGGGGCTGGGAGGTGCCTCCGCGGTCGCATCGCCAGCGGCGCCATAATGGGCCAGATCCCGCTTATACATGAATGAATCGAAGAAGTAGAAGATCACCAACACAGCCACTGATACGAGGAGCATCGGCAAAAACATGAACTGGGTTACCCAGAAGAAGTTCACGCCCTGAAGGAACCCAAGGAACAGTGGCGGGTCGCCGAGCGGGGTGAGCGAGCCGCCGATGTTGGCGACGAGAAAGATGAAGAAGACGACAATGTGCACGCGTGAGGCACGGTGCTCGTTTGCCCGCAGCAAGGGCCGTATCAACAACATGGCGGCGCCCGTCGTGCCCATCAGGCTGGCCAGCACCGTGCCCAAGCCAAGAATGGCGCAATTGACGCTCGGCGTGCCGACCAGCGTCCCGGTCAGCCGAACGCCGCCGGCTATGACGAACAGACTGCCGATCAGGATGATGAACGGAATATACTCGAGAAAAGCGACATGCATGACCTCGTAGATGGCGAGCTGGAGCCCGTAGGAGAGCGCGAACGGAATGAGGAAACAGAATGCCCAGAAAGCCGACACCAAACCGTAATTGTGGTGCCAAAAACGTGGTGCGGCGAGTGGAAACAGGGCAATCGACAAGAGGATGCCGACGAACGGGATCACCCAGGCGATGGACAACGCGCCACCATCGAGATGCGGCGCGCCACCGTGCACGCCATGACCGTCTACACTGTGGCCCACATCACCATGGTCACTATGATCTGCCGCGGTGCCGTGGTCGGGCGTGACATTGTCCACCGGTGCTGCTGCGTGACTTTCCAGAGCTGTGTACTCGTCATGGGTTTGTACGCCCCCCGCTGGGCCGGCAGTGGTCAACACGGCGAACAGGGCCAGCATCGAACCGAGCCGGAGGTGCCGCCAAAGCGAACGGGCAGGATGCCTGACAGTCATGAGTCTTCGACCACCTTTGAAAAAGCGCGGCAGTATGATCAGAGCAGAACGCAGAGCCAAGTTCCAATCCGTGACCCAGTTGCCCGGCTCCAAGGGCGCCCGGACTGGTGCGGCCCGCTGCGCTGCAGATCATGTCGGGTGCCGCCGCTGTTCTGCCAGAAATCCGCCACATCCACTGCGGGCAAAGCGGCGCAGCGGCAAATGGCTCTCCAGCTTGCTGGTCTCGCCTCGCGCCGGTTCCCTGTGTGGACCGCGTGATCCCATCGACGTTTACGCTAACGCCGGGTGACGGCAAAATTCACGAGCTGACCTTGTTGCGCAACGCGGACTTCGCACAAAGGCGTATCTTGGTTGCGCACGAAATACACACTATCTTCGCGGCGACGGTTGCGCGGGTCATGAAGATTGGCTCCATTGGCGAAGGCGACACCGTACCGCCGTCGATCCGTACGGGCATAGAGCCAACCGTCCATGACTTGGCCGAATGCCCCTCGTCCGCACAGACGTGACAACTCTGGATCCGCGTCGGTCAGATCCCGCACATTCTGCTCTGTCATAATGTAAACGAGTTGTGAATGAACGCGTCGCGGTCCCACCCGTGGATAAGGTACACGTGGCGACATCCCAGGAAGCGGTCGGCGGTGATACGGATCGATACCAGTTTTCGGATCGATTTCATTTACAGCCTGAGCGGTCGCCACACCATCGACGAACACGGGCGTAAACAATGCAGCAATCGCGACGACAATGGGCCAGATATGCAAAGCAAATGCCGACCGCGACCGGCCAGTTCGGAAACGATGATCGACTTGGCGCACAGCCATTCGAATCGGCGCTAGCATTTCTAACACTCTCCTTGGAACTGTTGTATTGGCAGCACATTTGGTCTGGGATGTGGTCGATTTGCAAGTGGCCGAATGGGATGTCATAGGTCGGTTTGCCGGTTCACGGAGGATGGGCATCGCATCCTCCGGCCATGATCGTCGAGCCACCGTTTGTCTGACGGAGCGCGTCGACCATCGAGTGTCACATCCACACCGTGTCAAGTTGCCGCACTGGATGGCATGATCTATTCTGCCGCGGCTCCAGACGAGGAGGCAGACCGTGGACCGTCCAGAAACCAGACGGTCCATGGCCTGACGGGACATGGGACGGTTGATGCAAGGATCCGAGGGATCAGGCGGGGCAAGGCGATCGGCATGACGACTGCAAGACGACAGGAAATTACGGAAATCAATCAAATTCTGGTCATGCATACCCGTTGGCTCACAGGCAGGGGCGGTCGCAAGGCCGACCTGTCGTTCCGGGATTTGTCCGGCATTGCGCTCAGCGGCTTGAAGTTGGCCCAAGTCAAGCTCGTGGGGGCTGGATTGGTTCGAGCCAACCTGTCCAACAGCGATCTCTCCAACGCCGAGTTATACGGCGCGGATCTTGAGGGGGCGGACCTGTCTGGAGCGATTCTCACGGGCGCTGATTTCCGTGGTGCCAACCTTCATGGCGCAACTCTGTCCGATAGCACGCTCAGGGGGGCGGATTTCCGCGCTGATGCGGCTCTTGCCGAATCCATGCCCGAGGAGAGTGGTCATCGGGGCCCGACCCGGTTGGACGAGGCACGCCTCGAGCGTGCGATTCTATGTGAAGCCAATCTGGCCGGCTGCGACATGTCTGGGGCAGACTTGATTGATGCCGATCTTGCCGGAGCCGATCTGTCCAAGGCCGTGCTTCTGGGAGCGGATTTGGCCGGTGCCAACATCGCCGATGTGCGGCTCAGCGATACGGTTATCGACATCAGCCGTCTGGATCCCAGCCAAAGAACCCAAGTGGCACGATGTGGGACGGTCTGTGAACCGACCTATCATCCCTTTGACACTGTCACCGGTGACAAGGTCCTGGCGCAGCATGCCCAATGGATCGAGACCGGAGGACGCCGGGGGTGTCGCCTCGACCGCGAAGTCGTGACCTTCGCCGGGTCGGTCTTGGCAGGGCGGGACTTGTCCGGGGCACGCCTGCGCCGATGCCAGTTTCAGAATGCGGATCTGTCCAGCTGCCGCCTCGACATGACCGACTTGTCCTATGCCGATATGCGGGGAGCAAACCTGGAAGCCGCCTCCCTACGCGGCACCAACTTGCGCCGGGCCGATCTAACACGCGCCCAATTGGCCGGTGCCTGCCTCGATGCCATGCCACTTTCCGGTGCGCGCCATTGGCCGACCAATCTGGAGGGGGCGGTTCTCCACGACGCCGATCTCACCAACGCCACGTTCGTGAAAGCCGTCATGCGCAATGCCGACCTGGGCGGCGCGATCATGGCCGGCGCCTCACTGCGTGGGGTCGATCTCGATACCGTGAAACGAACGGCAGCCGGACCGGGGCCGAACGGGCCCAAGGAACGTCGCCGTCAGCGGCGCTTCAGTTCGCCGGTTCTCGCCGTCAAAACCCAATTGGGGGTCTTCAGGACTATCGATTGGTCGTTCGGCGGATTCTGTCTCAATTGGAATCCTGGGCTCGATGTGAAGCGAGGCCTGACCTTGACCGCACTGGTGGCGACCCCGAAAACCATGGCCACGCCCCTGCCCGTCTCTGCCGCCATCACGTCCGTCAACCGTGAGCGTGGCCGGGTTTCGTGCAGATTCGTCACGCTGGAGGACGACCTGAAGGAATTTCTCAACGAATTGGTGCCGGAACGCTACCGTCGACCGTGACCACTTTCCGACGCCCGCGCGAGCCGGATAAAATCGTCGACGTCAAGCTCTTCTGCCCGTCGCGTCCCGTCGAGCCCCGTCACGGCGAGCAGGGCTTCGGCATCGCCCAATGATTTCAGGCTGGTCCGCAGCATCTTGCGTCGCTGGCCGAACGCCGCTGCCGTGACACGCTCCAATGCGCCCCACTCGACCGGTACCGCATTGGTTCGCGGCGTGACGTGCACAACCGTGGAAGCCACCCGGGGGGGCGGCGTGAATGCCTGTGCCGGCAGATTGAACACGATGCGGACGTGGGCCCGCCACTGCGTGATCACCGATAAACGACCGTAGTCCTTAGACCCCGGCTTGGCGGCCAAACGATCCGCCACCTCACGTTGGAACATCAGCGTGAGACATTCGAATGCATCGAGACGCTGCAGCCATCCCAGCAACAGCACAGTCGAAATGTTGTAAGGCAGATTAGCCACCACCGCACGCGGTGGAGCTAGCAAAGCTTCCGCATCGGCGCCCAAGGCGTCCGCTTCGATCACTCGGAGGCGCGGTCCGGCCAAGCCCACCAGGTCCTGTAAGGCGGTGATGCAGCGCTTGTCTCGCTCGATCGCCACAACCTCTCGGGCGCCGGCCTGCAGCAATGCCCGTGTCAACCCACCCGGCCCTGGTCCGATTTCGAGCACCCCAACCCGGCTGAGATCACCGGCGGCCCGGGCGATTCGACCAGTCAGATTGAGATCAAGCAGGAAATGCTGCCCAAGATGACGCCGTGCCGTCAGACCATGGGTGGCAATGACCTCGCGCAAGGGCGGTAACGCCTCGACCGCGACCGTCCCCTCGCTCACCGGTCGGATCACGACGGGGCGGGTATGGCTGCCCAGCGGGACCGCTGGGCAGCCAGTGCTGCGGCTGCGCCGAGGGCTGCGATCATGCTCGACGGGTTGGCAAGCCCCCGGCCGGCGATATCCAAAGCCGTGCCGTGGTCTGGGGAGGTTCGGACGATGGGGAGCCCCAAAGTGATGTTAACGCCCGTGTCAAAATCGATTGTCTTGAGCGGGATCAGCGCTTGGTCATGATAGAGACACAGGGCCGCATCATACTGACGGCGCGCGGCGGCATGGAATAGGGTATCGGCTGGCCAGGGCCCGGTAATGTTAAGACCGACTGC
Organism: Azospirillaceae bacterium; assembly: GCA_028281465.1. Taxonomy (GTDB): domain Bacteria; phylum Pseudomonadota; class Alphaproteobacteria; order Azospirillales; family Azospirillaceae; genus JANQJV01. Next base: position 8,606 of record JANQJV010000190.1, read on the forward strand.
CTGCAGTCGAGAGACGGCCGGCCGAATCACGGTTATTTCCTCAATGCCCAATGTGCCGCCCTCTCCGGCATGGGGATTGAGACCGGCAATCACCATGCGCGGATCACTCAGGCCGAAATCGGTGCGCAAGGCCGTATCGACCACACGGGCCGTCGTCTCGATTAGATCTTGCGTGAGCGCATCAATGGCATTGCGCAAGGGCAGATGCACTGTCAATGGGACAACTCGGAGATCCTGTACCTGTAGCAACATGACCGGTCGATATCCAGGACCGCAGAGGTCCGATAAATACTCGGTGTGTCCCGGGTAAGCAAAGCCGGAGGCGTAGAGGGTGGCCTTGTGAATCGGATTGGTAACAATGGCTGCCACCGCACCGGACCGTGCCAGGTCAACCGCTTTGGCAATACTCTCCATCACCACGCGACCAGCAGCCGGATCAGGGTGTCCGGGTTGCACAAACGGGCCGATCGGATGCGGGAGGACCGGCAATGCTTCGGGAAAGACGGACAACGCCTCATCTGTCGTCGTTAGTGCCTTCACCGGGATCGTCAACCGCAGATCGGCTGCCAGATGCGCCAACCGATCCCGGTCATCGATGACAAAGAAGGGCGGCACCGTCTCGGCATGCCGGCGCATCCAAGCCTTCAGCGTGACTTCGGCGCCGATCCCCGCTGGCTCACCCATTGTGACCGCAAGAGGTCGTTCGACGGTCACCGGCGCACGTCGACGAAGGCGGCACGCCGAAGGTCACGGAGATACCGGCGCTGCAGCATATCGATCCGTTGTTCACCAATCCGATTGGCGACGGCATCGCGACTTGGCATGCCTCCGCCCGATGGGTCGGTCCGTCCACACACCATGAACAGGCCGACTTGAGTGTTGCCGATCACAGGGGTGCTCGGCTGTCCAATCGGCAGGCCAGCCACCACCCGGGCCAATTCGGACGGTAATTCTCCCAATCGCACCGACGGCATATCCCGCGCAATGCCAGGGCCGAGCTGCTGCATGATGGCGTCGAACTCATCGCATCCGGCCAGATTGGCACGGATCGACGTCACCCGTTCAACGGCCTGCCTACGCTGGGCATCGGTTTCATAGGGCAGGAGTATCTGTTTGACTGCGATTTCGACGTCATTCCGGTCGCCCATGGCCACCGTCCGTTGGTCGCGAAGGAGCAAAACGTGATACCCGGTGGCACCACGGATCGGTTCGGACAATTGGCCGGGGCGCAAACGCCGAATGGCTTCATCCAACTCCTCAGCCAGTTGTCCCTGCTGAATCCAACCGAGATCGCCACCTTGGGCAGCCCCTGCGGCCTGCGAAAACTGCCGGGACACGGCCGGAAAACTCGCGCCCCTTCGGATCTGCTCGATCAACCGCTCGGCTAAGCGTCGAACCCGTGCCTCGTCTTGTGGGGAGTCGACGCCAAGGAAAATCTCTGCAAGCAGCGATTCCGTCTGGCCGACGTTCTCTTGCATGCGTGCCAATACGGAATCGATCTCCTCTTCGCCGATCTGCACGGACGGGCTCAACGTCCGCTGCACGAGTTTGCGCCAGGCGATGGTGGCCCTGACCTGTCGCTCGACCGTCGAGATCGGGACCCCGCCACGGTGCAGCACGTCTCGAAATCGATCGGGTTCCAAACCGTTTTGGCGGGCAATCGTGGCGATCGCCTCCTCGATTTCCCTTTCGGTAACGCGGATCGATCGCTCCTCAGCCTCTTGAAGCTGTAGAATCTGATCGACCAGGTTATTCAAGACCTGAGAACGCAACCGATCGCGGTTCTCTAACGTGTTCGGCAAGCCGGCCGCCAGAATAGCCAGATTCAAATTTGTCCGCAGATCGCTGGCCGATATGATTTTGTCATTGACGACGGCGACGATGCCTTCAATGACCCTACCTTCGGTCTGTCCCCGCACGGCGGTCGGACTAAGACCGACCGCGACCAGCAAAACCACAATCACCGGCCCTGCGAGACCGAACCGTCGATGGCGGCGCATTCTCCCTCCCTGCCCTTTCGCCATGGGTCAAACGCTTGGGCACCAACCCGGAACTATCCATCCTCGAGATAGAACAGCGCAGCAGTGCCCAGCAACAAGCTGACCAGAGCCGGGGCCCAGGCCGCCATCAAAACCGGAATGGACTCCGTTGCACCGAGCGATAGAACCACATCGGTCAGCACGAACAGCGTAAAGCCGGTGCCAACCCCACCCGAAATCATCAGCAAAGTGCCACCGCGCCGGGTCTGACGCAAAGAAAATGCGGCAGCAAACAACACCATGGCACAAAACAGCAGCGGCTGCGCCAGAAGCGACTGGAAATGCAAACGATGGCGAATCGCCGAGATTCCCGCCGCCTCGAGGGTATCGATAAACTGCGGCAAGCCCCAAAACGAAATGGTCTCCGGTCGGGCGAAGCTCTCCGCGATCTCAGCCGGTGTCAGCTCTGTTGGAATCTCGATCTTGTCGATCCGTTCCGGTGGCCGGTTTAACGTCCGGGAAACCGCGTCGCGAATGAGCCATCGACCCTCTTGTAGGAGGGCCGTGTCGGCGTCGATGCGAATTTCGTAGTCGTTCCCTGTCGCGAAACGATAGATCGTAACGTCGATCAGATCGAAACTCAATGGTGTAATCGATGCGGCGTGCATCAGGTAGGTGGCGTGTTCGTCCGTCTGACGCAGCCAGAGACCGTAACGCGATATCTCGAATGCACTCACCTGCCGCTTGAGATAGCGCTGCTCTAACAGGTCAAATTCCGCAATCAAGCGTGCCCCGATTGGATTGATGATCGCAATGCGCATACAGCCAAGCAAGCATGCGGCAACCAAAATGGGGGCAAGGAATTGCCAGGCAGACACGCCTGATGCCCGGGTGACGACGAGTTCATGACTACGCGTCAGCCTCCAAAACGTAAACATGGCACTGAAGAGAATGACAAATGGGAGAATCTGCTGCCCCACAACCGGCAGCTTGAGAAGACCCATGCTCAGGACAATGTCGAGAGTGACCTCCGGCTTGCCGGCTGCACGCCGCAGCAACTCGACTGTATCAAGTATCAATATAATCATTAAAAATGAGATCAGTAGAAATGTAAATGAAATTAAAAACTGTCGCCCAAAATACCTAAACAATATATGCGAGGGGTTCATGCTTTGGGACCACCAGTACAAGGAACGGGACGCCGCCCGACCAACCGACTCCGGTTCGCGGGTGCACGGCGCAAACCTCATTGAGAGCACAACTGCCACGGCGTTGATCCGGCACGCCGGATCAATATGGGCGGTTATAATATGGATTGTCATTAATCCATGTGCCCCCTAGGCTCAAGCTGGTTGGATGGCATTCGCCGAGCGACCCAGCCCCGATCGTGACAAGGACCGAAGAGAAATCGATGCAGATCGCATTTTGTGCTCCGGCAGCCCCGGCAACGGGGGCTTTGGCCGTGACCGTCACCACCGACCGGACGCTTGGCACGCGAGGCCAGGCGTTGGATGCGTCAACCGGCGGCATGCTGACACGGGCGATGGCATCCAGCCGATTCACAGGGAAAAAGGACGAGATATTGACGGTGCTCGCACCGGCCAATCTGACCAACAGTCGGATCGTTCTGGTGGGATTGGGCAAACCCGAGGACGTGACAGATTTGACGGCGCAGGCCGCGGGGGGCAGTCTTTACGCGGCTGTGGAGAAGAGCGGCGAGACAACGGTGGCCTTGCTGGTAGACGAACCGGAGACGGCGGGGATGACGTCTTCCGACTTCGCCGTGAATTTTGCTTTGGGATTACGGCTTCGCAGCTATCGGTTCGACCGCTACAAAACAAAGGAAAAACCGGACCAGAAATGCAGTCTGGAAGGGTGCACGGTGCATTGTGCCGACCCCGAGACCACGAATGCCTGCTTCAAGACTCTGACGCCCTTGACCGATGGTGTGGCCTTGGCACGGGACCTGGTTTCCGAACCGGCCAATGTGGCCACGCCCTGGATGATCATGCAGAGGTGTTGTGACCTTGGGGGGCTGGGCCTGACCGTCGAGGTGCTTGATCGGAACCGCATGACGGAACTGGGCATGGGCGCCCTGCTCGGTGTGGCTCAAGGGAGCGCCGCCGCCCCTTATCTCGTCGTTATGAAGTATGATGGCCATCCCGAGGGTCCGGCTGAGCCGCCGGTTGCCTTTTGTGGCAAGGGTGTGACGTTCGATTCGGGTGGTATATCGATTAAGCCGTCGAACGGCATGGAAGACATGAAATGGGATATGGCAGGGGCCGCGGTCGTGGTCGGCGTGATGGCGGTGCTTGCCGGACGCAAAGCCAAGGTGAATGCGGTTGGTCTGATCGGTCTTGTCGAAAACCTGCCTTCAGGTACGGCACAGCGCCCCGGAGATATCGTGCGTTCGCTTTCCGGCCAAACCATCGAGGTGCTCAATACCGATGCGGAAGGTCGCTTGGTTTTGGCCGATGTCCTCTCGTATGCGCAGGAACGGTTCAAACCGAAAGCGTTGATCGACCTGGCAACGCTGACCGGAGCCATCATCGTGGCACTAGGCAACGAGTACGCGGGCCTGTTCAGCAATGATGATGATCTTGCCGATCAGCTCACGGCCTCCGGCAAGGCGGTCGGCGAAACCGTCTGGCGTTTTCCGCTCGGAGACTGCTATGACAAGGAACTGAACAGCGATGCCGCCGATATCAAGAACATAGCCAGCAGTCGGGATGCTGGTAGCATCATTGGTGCGCAGTTTCTGAATCGCTTCATCAATGGCGTGCCCTGGGCCCATCTGGACATTGCCGGCGTCACCTGGGCGAAGAAAGACCGGTCCGTCGTCCCTAAAGGGGGAACCGGCTTTGGTGTCCGGCTACTCGACCGGTACGTCGCCGCAAACCACGAAGCAGCGTGACCGAAGTTCGTTTCTATCATCTGCAGCGTCGTACGCTGGAACAAGCGTTGCCTAAGATCCTCGAGAAAATTCTGGAGCGCGGCCTGCGTGCCGTGGTGGTTGCCGCGTCTCCGGAGCGGGTGGAAATGCTGAACCAGCATCTATGGACGTATGACCGGGATTCCTTTCTGCCCCATGGCAGTGTTCGCGAGGGCGATGCGACTGACCAACCGATTTGGCTGACAACGGACGAGGAATGTCCGAATGGGGCGACGGTCCTGGTCTTGACCGACGGCATGGCCGCCAGACAGCCGGAGGTGTTCGCCATCATCTGCGATCTGTTCGATGGGCGCGACCCGGCGGCCGTCCAACGGGCTCGCCAACGTTGGCGCGACGCCAAGGCAAAGGGCCTGACGCTGACGTACTGGCAACAATCGGAGCGAGGCGGTTGGACTCGACACACCTGAGTCGAACCCCAATCAATCGTCTGTAAACCCTGTACCGATAACAGTATGCGTCGATCATCGTTGCGGCGCCGAAAAATGCGAGAACAGCTGATAAAACGTCCGCCCGATGCGACCAGCCGACGTCAGCTTTGCGACGGGACACATGGCTGATGACTCACTATCCGGATGAACAGGCCATCATCGACAGCTCGATTTTGGTGGTCGACGACAATGCGGCCAACGTCGACCTCGTCACGGAAATGCTGGCCCATCACGGTTTTCACAGGGTCATTGGGGAAACCGATCCGCGTAAGGTGGCCGAGCTGTGCAGTTGGCACCGGTTCGACATGATCCTCCTCGACGTCCGCATGCCGCATATTGATGGCTTGGAGTTGATGGCCGCGCTGCAGGAGCTGTTTGCCGGCGAATTCATCCCGATCCTGGTGTTGACCGCCCAGACAGACCGTAAGACCCGCCAACGTGCTTTGGAGACAGGAGCCGCTGATTTTCTGACCAAACCGTTCATCACATGGGAACTGATTCAGCGCGTACGCAATATGCTGCGCACCCGTGTCCTATACCGACAGATCAGCACCCAAAACCAGGACCTGGAACGCCGTGTGAGGGAACGCACCGAGGCCTTGTCGGAAGCTCTGGCGGCGTCGCGGCGAGCCGACCAGGCTAAACTCGATTTTCTCGCCGTGATGAGCCATGAACTGCGCACGCCGTTGAACGCCATCATCGGCTTCGCAGAAGTCTTGCGCAGCGAGCATCTGGCTCCATTGGGCCACCCCGATTACGTAGAATATGTGTCGCTGATCGAGGACAGTGGTCGCGAGTTGCTCAGCATGGTCAACCGCATTCTAGATTTCACTCGAGGCACGACAGGAACCATCGCCTTGCAGGAAGCGGGGGTCGAGTTGCGGGCGTTGTTACGCTTCTGCATTGCGATCGCCATGCCCAAGGCCATTGAGAAACAGGTCACGGTCACGTTGGCGGATGGAGCCGGGATCGCTGTCACTGTCGATGAGCGGCGAATGCGCGAGGTTTTTCTGAGCCTGCTCGACAATGCGGTCAAATTCAATCACCCCGGAGGGCGTGTGCAGGTGGATGTCGAACGGCTTCCGAACGGTGTTGGCATCACATTCGCCGACAACGGACCGGGCATCGATCCAGACCTGCAAGACCGCCTGTTCGACCCATTCAGCCAGGCCGATGCCTCGCTTGGCCGCAAACACGCTGGCATCGGCCTGGGTCTCCCCATGGTCCGACGCATGATCGAACTGCATGGTGGTCGGATCGACATCACCAGCAAGCGGGGCAACGGCACCACCGTATCGTTGTACCTCCCGGCCGCCCGCATCATCACCGCCGCCGCCGAAGACAGTACACCGGCAAGCCAATTTCGATTGTAGGGAATATTTCGCCTCCTGCCCCCTTGCGCACCGGCAGGAGAATTACTCTGCCAACATAACTGTCGCGATTGACCGAAATGAGTTAGCCAATTTAATATCCTTTCAGGGCAATTTTGTTTGCACAGATCTTTGGAAAGGACCTCGTTTTATTTGATGCTCCAGACGAACGTCGTCATAGAGTAAATGAATTCGCTCCGCATCTGCTCTGGCATGATGACTCAATCGAATGGTTGCCGAAGTTTGAGAGTCAATCACACTAACAAGAAACGAACGGTGCCGGTGGGCACAAACGGGTCCATGCGGGGAGGCCTTTGTGGGAGCGCCGACGCCTCGTCGGCCTCGTGTGCACGCCGGTGCGGGTGCCGCCGTCGGATGGCCACAGC
>JANQJV010000259.1 GCA_028281465.1 Azospirillaceae bacterium
GTTTCGGAGCGCCGGCATCCTTGCCGGCTGGACCGCCGGCTTCCAGCCGGCCCGGGCCACGCCCAGCGGCCGGCCGCCAAGATGGCGGCGGTCCCAGCCGGCAGGGAGGCCGGCGCTCCTCGCTCAGCGCCGAAACGATCAACGACCGCAACACGGCCCAAGTCATCTCTGCGCGCCGGCCTTGGCGATCAGTCGAGACGTATGGCGCCTCACGAACTTGGGTGCGGTACGGGCCTTGGCGCTCGGTGTCCTTGAGGGGGCCGACACAAGATGTATCGGGGCTTCCGGGTTCCATCGCCGTCCGTGACGTCCTCGACCGACAGGGCACCGGCGACCTGGCGATAGCGGTCTGGCCGGTTCAGAACGTCGGTCTCGATGTCCTTGACCCGGCGTACCGGCACAGCGACCAGGTATCGGCCCTTGCCCTTGACACGCACCGTCAAGTTGTCGGCATCGCCAACGAACACACAGCGCCCGAGCCGTCGGGTCCAGAGGTGTCAGTGGCTGTGGGCCCCGCGCAGAGATGGTAGCGTCCGTCTTGTTGCCGAGGACCTGTTTGATACTCTGGATTAGACGCTCCAAACCGCCTGATCCACTCTGTCGGACGGACCGACGCTGTGGATCACCGTCGAGATTACTCCTCGGATGTCGAGTTCGCCCCTTCGGTGCCCAAATCAATGATGACGGCAACCTGAAGGTTAGTCAACTGCGCCACGGATTGGCTGTCTGTTTCGTCCAATCTGATTTTCACTTCCACCACGCGCGCATCAACATCTGCTGTCGGGTCGGTTGCAAAAATCTCGTTCTTCCCGATCAGCAGACCGATCCTCTCGACCGTGCCGCCCAGAGTTCCGGGAAAACCATCGCTGGTGATGCGGGCACGCTGACCGACACGGACCCGGCTGATATCCGTTTCATAGACTTCCGCGCGGACCCACATGCGCTCCGTTTGTCCGAGCTCGACGATCCCGCTGGTGCCGATGATCTCGCCGGGTTTGGTATGGACGCTCAAAATGCGGCCCGCGACCGGCGCTCGCACGAGAGAACGCAGGAAATCCGCCTCGGCCTGCAGGAGTGAGGCTTTGGCGTCCTCCAACTCTGCTTCTGAGATGGCGATATCCTCAACCCGAACTTCAAGGATATCCTCCAGCTCTGCTTTCGCCTCGTCGAGTTGGCGCCGCAGGACCTGTTCGTCAACGCATTTTTGGTCTCGTTGCGCATCCGGAACCACGTTCCGGCGCCACAGCTCCTCGAAGCGCCGGCATTCCGCGGCGGCGTTTTCGATCTCAACGCCAAGCCGCCCGATACGGGCCCGTTGCACGTCGACGGCGCCGACGCTTGCGCCGGCTTTCACCAACGCCAGTTTCGCCTCTCGGATCGCCACCTGGGCTTGGGCGACACCGATGGCGGCTTCCAAACGGGCATGATTGTCGAGCTTCGCGATCACTTGACCGGCCTCGACACGATCCCCCTCCTGCACCAGCAGGTCTGCAACGACCGCACCGTCCGGGGAAATGGTTCCACTCACACGATAGAGACCGCCTTCAGGCTCAACGAAGCCCAGAGCCGACACCGCCGAGGGTTCTGCCAGGGCGATTCCCGAATGAGATGCGCCCGACACAAGGGTCATAAGCAGGAAACAAGCAATCTGCCTGGTCATGGAATCAGTCTTCGAACCGTTTCTTCCGGCGTGAGCGGTACCCAGCCCAATTCATGACGCGCTTTGGTTGCGTCGACCCTGACGCAGCGATCATAGAGATAGTGGACCCGCTCGCTGCTCAGCGGCGGATTGAAGCGGAAGACCCGTCCGACCGGGCCCAGGCAAGCTCCTACGACGCGCACCAATGGGGCGGGAAGCTCTCGTGGCTGCCGGAGTCCAGTCTCCGCTGACAGGATTGAGAACATCTCACCCGTCGTAAGCTCACCCGCAGACACGATGTAGCGCTCCCCCGGCCGACCCTTTTCCGCCGCCAGCACCAGTGCCTCGGCAGCATCGTCGACATGCACAATACCGGTGATCCGATTGCTGGCGACCCAGTATCTCAACCTACCTGCCAAAAACCTTTCTATCACCGGGCCAAAATGGGGGTCCCCTCGACCGAGGATGCCCGACGGCAGGACACTGACCACTTCGAAGCCAGGTGTCTCCCGGCCATACCATGTGACCAGCTCTTGCGCTTGCAGCTTGGTCCGATCATAGGCTGAGGCGTAGCCAATCTGCGTGCGGACAAACGTCTCGTCCACCACGGCGTCGCCGGTATGACCAAGAACGCCAATGGTGCTGCAATGGACAAACCGCCTGACGCCGGCGGCAACGGCTGCCTCGAGCAAGGTCCGTGTGCCATCGACATTGGTCCGTTCCATGTCTCGGACATTCACGACGCCAAGGCCGACAGCGGCCGCCGTGTGGATGACCGTTTCCACACGGCTCAAAGCCGCTTGCACAGAGTCACGATCGGTCAGGTCGGCATGGGCCAAAGGGACGGACATCCCGTCAAGGCGTGTGCGATCACTGGTGGCGCGCACCAGTCCGCGGACCGACCGGCCGCGTCGCAGCAGGGCGCGCACCACATGGGCACCGGTAAAGCCGTTCGCTCCGGTCACAAGGGTCGTCATGGTTTTGTCAGCGTGATAAAAGCCATAGACCTTTACACAATTTCAATGGCGTCGATGGTCTCTCTTTTGTGGACTGGCAATCCAGCTTCGACCGCCCGCGGCGGAAACCGCTCGAAACAGTCTCGAGGCCAAGTGCCGATGGCTTCGCACGGATAATGCCACGATGCAAGTTGTCGACGACTACTGGCCGCAAGTCATTGCTGCGGATTTGGACCCAGGCCACTATATCTGTCATGCGAAGCACGGTAACCGAATGCTCCTGGAATGCGAGCAGTCGGGGCGCCGGTTGGAAGCGCTCAATTTCTGCAACAACGATATCTTGGGTCTGGCCCAGGAGGCGTCCGTCAAATCGGCGGCAATGGTCGCGATCGATCACTTTGGAACGACCAACAGTGGTTGCCCGGCCTTGAGTGGCCGCATCGATCTGCACCGGCAGCTAGAGCAGGAAATCTCGGCCTTCAAACACCTGCCGCACACCTACTTGTTTCTCAATGCCTGGATGGCGATGCAGGCTTTTTTTGACGGCTTCTGCCACTTGGCCATTCAAGTGCCCGGGTTTCGTCACACCCGCGAAACACTCATTCTCACGGATCTCTTGAACCATGGCTGCATTACCACGGCTGTGGTGAATGCCGGCAGCCGATCGGGCAGACGTCTCACTCAGAGTCCGGCCGTCCGAATCAAATCTTATCGCCATTGTGATCCGGCTGACCTGGCAGGTCGGCTCGCCCGGAACACCCGTCCGGACGACCGGATCGTTGTGGTGACCGACGCCGTGTTCTCCATGGATGGGGACATTGCACCGCTGTCCGACATGGTCGACGTGCTCGCGGATTATCCCGGCAGCGTCCTGGTGCTGGACGAAGCCCATTCGAGCGGGGCCATCGGTGCCAGTGGCGGGGGCATCTGCGAGCATTTCAACCTCTCTCCGGCAGACATCGCCGCGCGCGGCATCGAGCCGGTGATCATGACCACCTTCTCCAAGTTCGCCGCCTCGGCTGGGGCCGCCATCAGCAGCCGTTCGCCGTGGCTGATGGGCCTGCTGGACGCCTGTCCGACGGCGATTGGCACCATTTCCCTGCCGCCGGCGGCGACCGCCGCCGCTCTGGAGGCAATTCGGCAGGTGCGCCGGCAACCGGAACGATGCCGGACACTGCGGGAGAACGCCATCTTCCTGCGGCGTCTGTTGCAGGACCAGGGGTTCGAGACGCTCGGCGAAACCCATGTCATCCCGGTCCTGTTGCCGCCCGAGGTGCATCCGAAGACGTTCGCCCGGTATTTGCTGGAACGGACAGGGGTCTGGGTATCGCCCATCTGGTACATTGCCAAGCCACGTCTGCGGATCGTCGTAAACGCCTTGCACACCGAACAAGATCTGCGCAGGCTGGTGGATGCGATGGTGGAAACGCGGGAAGCGGTCTTCCCGACGCCGTTTTCCACCCAACTGCGGGTGTGAACGGGGACCAGGCGTGTGACTTCAGCGGCCGGCGGGACACGCGACACGGATGTAACACGCGTCACCTCGCGACAAGACTGGACGGATTTCCTCGACCTTCCGGCGATGATTTACCTCGGCGATCCGAACTGGGTGCCGCCTCTGCGTCGCGAGATTGCAGACCAACTCTCGCCAAACTCATCGTTCCTGAAATACGGATCCTTTCAGGCATTCCTAGTGCGGCGCAGCAGCCTCACGATCGGCCGAGTCGTCGCTGCCATCAATCACCGGCTGATTGAAACCGAGAAGAAACGCATCGGACTATTCGGCTACTTTGAATGTATCGATGACCAGGCCGTCGCTCACGCCTTGCTCGCGGCCGCCTGTACATGGCTGCAGGAGCAAGGATGCACTGTCGTGCGTGGGCCCGTGAATCTGTCCACTCACATCAATTGTTTGTTTCTTGTCGAAGGGTTCGATGACGCCCCCTATGTGCGCATGCCTTATAATCCGCCATACTATCCCACCCTGATCGAAGCCGCGGGCTGGCGCAAGGCCAAAGATGCCGTCGCGTATGACTACCCCATGGTGCTGGGCAGCGAGGCCGCCTTCGCGCGCAGCTATCGTCACGCACGGGCGATGGGCGTTCGCTTTCGACCCATCCGTCTTGATGGCATGGGCTTTGACGCGGATTGTCGAAGCCTGCACCGCGTTTATGCGGAGAGCTTCTCCGAAAACTGGATGGCGACCCCCCGCACGGAGGAGGAATTTCTCGAAGAGGCAAAGGGGCTTCGAAAAATCGCTGATCCGAACCTGTTCCCGATCGCGGAATACAATGGAAGAATGATTGGATTCTGGATGGCGTTGCCGGACTATAACATTGCCCTGCGTCACATCGACGGCCGTCTGAACGCGTTTGGCCTTGCCAAAGTGCTTTGGTACCGGCGCAAAATCGATCGCGCGCGGGTTCTCGCGCTCGGCGTCCTTCCGGAATACCAGCGAAGGAGGTGGGCCGTCGCCCCGGCGTTGATCTATCTCGGCATGGATGGTTCCACAAAAGGACATAGACACTACCGGCAGGCTGAACTATCTTGGGTCTGGGAGGATAATAAGAAATCTCGCAGCATTATAGAATCATCTGGAGGCACTCATTACAAGACCTATAGGTTGTACGAAAAGGAAATTCCTGCGCCCTGACTCCAGCGAGGAGCGGTTTGCAATTCGACTATTTCTCGTATGAAAGCATGTATCTGGCCATCTGGTCTTTCAGAACCGCGTGGGTCTGCCAGGAGTCGGAGACCATCGCCGCAAAGGTCTCCTTGCTGATGACCAGGACTTCGGTTTCCCCCGGCTCGACAGCGCGGATGGTGGCCGTTCGCCGAGCGTGGTCCTGCAGCAGGCCGATCTCGCCGAAGGACTGGCCGCGTTCATCCAGCCGGGCCAGGAACTGCGTGGTGCCGTCTGGGAGTTCGCGCATGACCTCCACCGCGCCATTCAAGAGGATGAAGAACTCACGCGCTTCGTCGCCCTGTTGAATGACGATCTCGCCCGGTTTGAACAGGCGTTTGGTCGTCTCACCGGCGACGGAGCGCAGTTGGATGTCGCTCAGCGTCGGCAAGGTCAGGGAGAGCTGCTCCCCAACCGCGGCGGCCAATCGGCCGTCTTCCATGTGGTAGATTTCGTCGGCGGCATCGAGAATCCGCATGTTGTGTGTCACAACCAGGGCTGCGCTGTTCTGCTGCTTGACCAGCTTGCTGAAACGGTCGATCACCTCTCGTCCCGTGCCGCTGTCCAAGGCGGCCGTCGGCTCGTCGGCCAGGACCAGGCGCGGCCGGTGCACCAGGGCGCGCGCAACGGCAACGCGCTGCTTTTGCCCCCCCGACAAGGCGGCGGGATAAGCGTTGCAACGGTCCCCGAGACCGACCAGATCAAGCATCTCCTCCGACCGCCGTTTCGCCTCACGGGGCGAGAAATCGGCCTGCAGCTCCAGGCTTTGCTGGACGTTTTGCCGGATCGTCAGAAAATCGAGCAAATTGAAATGCTGGAAAACATAGCCGATACGCCGGCGCATGGTCCGGAGTTTCGCCTGGCTGGCCCCGTTGAGTTCCTCGCCCAAAAGCTTGAGACTACCGTCCTGCACCGAGCGCAGGCACCCGATGAGAGAAATCAGCGTCGTTTTGCCGGAACCTGAGAAACCGGTCAGGAAGACGGCCGAGCCTGGCTGGATGGTCAGATCGATTCCGTGCAGGACCTGTTTGCGGGTGTTGGCGTCCTTGTAGGCGTGCTTCAGGCCCTTGGTCTCGACCAGCGGGGCAGTATCGGCCGGGCTTGTCACGGGTGGAAGGTTCCCAATCGTGAGCGAGCGGACAGCGCGACCGACCTCCCGGGCCATCGCCCAGGACGCAGAGCGTATCCTACGGGATCAAGGATAGTGGATCGGTCCCCGCTCACCAAGCGGCATGAGTTGACCGGCCGGTCGTTAGAGCGTTTTCCGCTCACACTGGTTCGCGGAAAGCGCTCTAGCCTTTTGATCTTTCAGCAAATCGTCGTCACAGATTGAACCAATCTGTTCGGGATTTGCTCTAGTCGTTTTGCTGGGGGCACAGGGGCTGCCGACTGATGGCCAAGAGACCGACAATCCCCAGCAGGGAAGCGCCCGCGGCAACCAGAAAAACGGCGTCCAAACCGGCGTGGGACCAGACATGGCCCATCAGCAGCGGCGCCCCGAACAGCCCGAGCGCGTTGACGGACGATCCGACCGCCACCACGGTCGCCTGGTGATTGCCTTCCGATTGATTGGCAAGGGCATCGAACAGATTTGGGATCGCCAGCCCGAACCCGGCGCCGAGCAAGAAGAAGCAGACCCCACTCAGGGCCAGCACCGTGGCGCCGAGGAGCCCGATCATGGCCGCGGTCATCACGGCCAAGCCGAGCGCGATCGCCGGGAACACCCCAAGGGCACGCGCAGCCCGGCCAGAGAAAAGCGCGGACACCACCACCGCACCAAGCGCGATGAGGGCCAGCATCACCCCGTTGATGTCGGGCCCGGTCACGAAGGCGGTCTTGAGATGCAAGGGACCATAGACCCGCATGATCTGGGCCGCCCCGGAAACAACCGGAATCGCGGCAAGCAAAAGAATGACCTGCGTTTGGCCCAGCACTGCGAAGGGCGATCGGTGCCGGTCCGCCCGCCTCTCCGCCGAACCGCCGGAGGTCTCGCACCCGCGCAAAGCAACGGTGGCGAACCCCGCGACGGGGACCGCCAGGAGGAAGACGAAGAAGGCATGCCGCCAGTCCGCAGAGCCGGCAAAACCGCCGATCAGATAGGTGCCGATGCTGGACAAGGTCATGAAGCCGGTTGCGTAGCCGAGCACATTGGTCCGTGCCGTCCCGCTGAGCAGGCGGACCACAATGGCCAGGACCGCCGCCGTCAAACCGCCTTTTGCGACGCCCAACAAGAGCCGGCTGGCAAGGATGCTCTCATAGGCCGATAGAAAGGCCGGTGCCAAACCCAACACGCCGTAGCACAGCAGTGAGGCGACCAGCAGTCTGCGGCGGCCAATCCGATCGGACAAATAGCCCATGATCGGCGTGCACAGGGCGGAGGACAAGGTGAAGGCGGCAGCCAGAAAGCCCGCCTGCTCCGGGTCGAGACGGAGGGCCTCGACCATCTCCGGGAAGACGGGCAGAAAGACACCGCCGCCGACGGTCATCAGCCACGCGGTCAAGCTGAGGGCGATCAGGGGCTTTGCGCTGTTGGGCGGCAGCACGACCTCCGGTAGCAGTGTTCTGATCCGGGCCATCGGGGTCCTCGCACGTGTCGGTTCAGCACCGGCTCGGGGCTTTGGCCGGCGGGTTTGCAGGAAAAAATCGACGCCATCCTGGCTCGGCGTGGGATGTACACCATGCGCGCCGCCGCTTGGCAACCTGGCGGAACAAAGCTAATCTATTCTCAACGCAAGTTGCGGGACGCCGGCGTGGGCATTGGACCGCGTCGGGTTCGGCATCGTCGCATGGTCGCGTTGACGCGGTCCCCCTGATCGGTAGCTGCGGGCTTTGCCATGCTCTTCCGGAAAACGCCAATCCCCTGGTTGCAGCTTCGTTATCAACGCGCCCAGACGATTGCCGCTGTGCTGGGCATCGCCTTTACCACCATTCTTCTCTTCATGCAGATCGGTTTTAGAACGTCATTTCTGAACACACTGACGGAACTGCCGTCGCTCATGCGCGCCGACCTTTTCTTGATGAATGCGACGACCACCTCGATCCTCAAACCATCATCATTTTCGCAACGTCGCCTTTTTCAGGTGCTTGCGATAGAAGGCGTTGTATCGATAACGCCGATCTACTGGGCCGGCCTGCTCATGCGCGACCCAAGCGGGGCTCCGGATTTCCTGCGCAACGTCACGACACTCGGGTTTTCCCCAGCCTCCAGTCCGATCGCCCTTCCAGGGTTGGATGCCAATATTGATCTGCTCAAGCGTGCCGATGTGTTTCTCATCGATGATCGGTCACGGCCTGAGTTCCGACCGATCATCGAAACGGTTGGCGCCGGCGGGCGGTATGCGATCGAAGTGCGGGCAGGATCTCATCAGAAACGCGTTTTCATCGAGGGTCTCTTTACCATCGGCGCCAACACCACCGCCAACACACATCTTTTTGCCAGCGATATGACATTCTGGGACACATTCAATCGGGAGCGGAATCTCATCAATGTCGGGTTGATCACCCTGGAGCCGGGATCGGACGCCGAACAGATTCGCCAAGCGATAGTGGACTATCTGCCTGACGATGTACGCGTTGTTGGCAGGGAGCAACTGATTTCTGACGAAAGAAATCACTACGAGTTCAACACACCAATCGGCATCATCTTCCGGTTCGGCCTGATTGGCGCCATTGCGATCGGGATCGTCATTCTGTACCAGATTTTGTTCCAGCTTATTTCAAAATACACCAGAGACTATGCGACCTTGAAAGCTATTGGTTTTAGTGATCATAAACTGAAGGCCGTTGTCCTTTCCGCGGCTTTCCTGCTGTCTGTCCTTGGATTCCTGCCGGGCGTTTTGCTGTCGGGATTGATGTATGATCAGATATCCTCGTCTGCCAGCCTGAAATTTGAGATGACGTTCGAAATGGTTGCTTTTGTTTTTGGGGTTATCTGTTTCATATGCCTTGTCTCAGCTCTGCTCGCTATCCGGAAGTTGAAGGACGCCGATCCGGCAGATCTGTTTGGGTGATAGGGGCTTCGGTTCTGGATTGAGGACCCGCGAGAATGACGCAGTTTGCCAGACAGAGCCTTCATCTGACCGCGCGTTTGGTTTGGTTTGGCGGTCTGGTGAAATACGGCCGGCGACTTGGATTGAGTATTCCAAAATGGATCATGCGTGGCTGGTTCAATACCGTATCACAAGTCACTGTTTTGGGTTTGGGCGAAGAGGTCACGTGTCTGAATTATGGCTACGCCGACACGACCCCGGACCAACACTCCTCGTCGGCTCCCGGAAATACCACTTCGCTCAGGCTTTATGGCAGCCTCGTCGACATGCTGGGGGCGAACGCCCTTGCCGATCGCGATGTTCTGGAAGTTGGGAGCGGGCGGGGCGGTGGCGCCAACTTCATCGCCGAAACCTGTCAACCGCGGCGCATGACCGGCGTGGAGCTATCGCCGGACGCCGTCTCATTCTGCAGGAACCACTACGAGGCGCCCAACCTGCAGTTCCGACAAGGGGATGCCATGTGCCTCGATTTCCCGGATGAGAGCTTTGACGTGGTCATCAATGTGGAGAGCGCGCATTGTTATCCGGATTTTGGTGCCTTCGTCGCAGGCGTGCACCGGGTGCTGAGACCGGGCGGGCATTTGCTGCTCACAGATTGCGTCCGGGCAACCCGAATGCCCAGGTTCCGCGCCGCGCTGCACAGCCAACCCTGGGCCGCCCATCAGGAGACCGACATCACCGACAACGTGATCGCCGCCCTCATCGCCGATTCCGACCGCAAGACCCGACTGATCGAAAAAACCGGACTTCCGTCGATCATTCGCCGGCACTTGAGAGAGCTCAGCGCCTGTGCCGGCTCGAGATTCCTGTCCAGGTTTCAATCTCGCGCCTTGCTGTACACGAGTTTCTGCTTTGAGAAAGCCGGTGGAGGTGAAATTGTTGAGGTTTGAAACAACTGGAGAATCCCATAAATATAGCGGATTGCATGCGCATACCTAAAGGTGAATGGCTGGCATTAACGGCAAACATCCAACAAGTGATTTACCACGGATGTCAGTCTCATAGTATTGCCCAACCTCTATGGCATAATAAAATACCAACAGGCCAAGAAAATATTTGCATGGGATTAGAAGTGCATAAATTGCATCATGTGTTACTGAAATTCAACAGTTAGATTTACTTTAGGCTTTTAAGAATGGCGGATTTCTGCGGTTTTTCGGCTGAGAAAGCGGCCAAAATCGGCATTTCAGAATAGGTGTGGTGCTAAATTCTTCAGCTCTACCCGGCTTTTTTGTTGACTGGCTAACGGCCTGCGTGATGCTAGCGTCATGGTCCTGCGCGAGAAACACATTGGCCGCTACACCTACGTCTATCTGGTCGAGTCCGTCCGTGAGAACGGCAAGACCAGGCAGCGCACCGTTGCCAATCTCGGCCGAAAGGAGGTGGTGGGCCGCCGATGGCACTCTGGAGCGGCTGGCGCGCTCGGTTGCCCGCCATAGCCAAGGCGGCTTGCTGATCTCGGCCTTGGAGAAGGACGGTGGTCTGGATGTCCAGGCCAAGCGCATCGGCCCGGCGCTTTTGTTCGAGCGGCTGTGGCGCGAAACCGGCTGTCACGCTGTGGTTGAGGCGCTCCTGGACGGGCGTCGGTTCGGCTTCTCGGTCGAACGCGCCGTGTTTCTGACCGTCCTGCATCGGTTGATGGCGCCGGGCCACGCTCGACGCCCTGGAACAGCGCAAGCTGGCGTATGTTCTGGGGGTCCGCGAACGCAGCCAGGCCGAGGTCCGCGACGTCGTCCTGGCCGACGACGGTCCCTATGTGCCGTTGTGCGTTCCGCGCGCCAACGGCGCAGAGACCGACCTTGAGGCCAAAGAGGTTAAGATCGGCCGCACCCGCTCTATCGTGTGCCGCAATCCGGCCGAGGCGGCATGCGATGCCGCGGTCCGTGCCGAGGTGGTTGCACAGCTGCGCGAGAGCCTGAAACAGGGTGACACGGCGCTGGTCGGAAACGAGAGCTTTCGCCGTTTCCTCGCCACCCCGGATGGCGACCACTGCGCGCTCGACGAGGCCCGGATCGCGGAGGATGCCAAGTTCGACGGTATCTTCGTGCTGCGCACCAACACCCGGTTGACCCCGCTGCAGGTGGTGCTCCGGTACCGCGACCTGATGACGGTCGAACGCCTGTTCCGTTCGGCCAAGTCATACCAACGGCCCGACACAATGACCGGTC
>JANQJV010000364.1 GCA_028281465.1 Azospirillaceae bacterium
TGCCGGCTGGACCGCCGCCATCTTGGCGGCCGGCCGCTGGGCGTGGTCCGGGCCGGCTGGAAGCCGGCGCTCCGAAACAGGGCGGCCCGAGGACCGGTCCTTGTTTCGGGCTGTTGGCATGAGACTGTTCGACTGTGGGTGAGGGACTGTCCCGTTGGTCTCCCGACCCAGTCGGTGCTTTTGCCCGTCATCCTCTGCACGGGGTGCCGGGGGTGGGGTCCGATCTCACTGTGTGGGCTGGCCCCCAGGACGGCGGGGGCATTTGCAGCAGACGCGTCGGTTCGGTCCTGGGAGTCGGTTCGTTTCTGGTAACGGACGCTTCGGGTGTCGCGCTTACAGGTGCTCGGCCGGTTGTGCATATCGGGAACCTGGGAGATCATGGCCAGGATCAGGGCGCTGTCCGGCTCGTCCGGCCCGGCTCATGGCTGCCAGGCCGTTGAGTACGCGGTGGAGTTCGGTACGGAAGCGGCTGAATTCCTCGGGCGGTATGGGCCGTGCACCACGGTTTGATGTCTGCTCCAGGGCACGCGCGGTGTCGGCCAGGTCGTTGGCGCCAATCAGGCGGGCCAGGGACTTGACCTGATGCAGCACATTGGCGAGTGCGCCCATGTTGCCGGCCTCGAAGTCCCGGTCGATCTGCGTGACTTGGGGGGTATAATACGTCGAGAAGGCCACGCAGGCCTGCAGCAGGTCGTCTTCGCCGCCCCCGACCATCTTGAGGCCTTGGGCAAGGTCGATGCCGGGGAGGGCCTTGGGCAGCCGTGGTCCTCCGGTCGGCCCGTCTTTGTCCAACCAGCGGCGCACCACAGCCGCCAAGTGTTTGGGATCGACTGGTTTGATCAGATGGTCGTTCATGCCGGCATCGAGGCTTTTCTGGCGATCCTCCGCCATGGCGTGGGCGGTCATGGCGATCACCGGGAGCCGCGTCAGCCCAAGATCGCCGCGGATCGATCGGGCGACGCTCAACCCGTCAAGGTCCGGCATTTGGATGTCGAGGAAGACAAGATCGAACACACCAGACTCAAGTTGGTCCAGGGCGTTGCGCCCACCGTCCGCGGTCACGGACCGAAGTCCCAAACGGCCGAGTTGGCCAACCAGAACGTCCCGGTTCAAGGCATTGTCATCGACCACGAGCACCTGTTTGTTCGACCAGTTGGCGGCCCGGCTATCCGGTGGTTCCGGGATGGTCGATTCCGGAACCGGGGCAGCCGGCGCAGGCACCACGGGCCCAGCGCGCGTCAGCACCGCGGCGACCGTGTGCCGGATGGCCGAGTCCTCCACCGGTTTGGTAACCACCCCATCCACACCGGACGGCGGCGCGGCAACGATTGTGCCGTCCTTCCCAATGGTCGGCGACAGGAGCACCACACGTGTTCCGGTATGGGCATCATCGGCGCGCAACCGTTCGAGTGTTTCCGCCGCGGTTGGGTCGGACAGCGTGCCGTCGAGCACCAGCACGTCAAACGGTTTTGTCATGCGATAGGCCTGGGCAAGACAGTCGAGTGCCTCCTGACCGGACGCGGCCAATGTGACGCGTGCGCCGGCCCGGATCAGCAGCGAACCCGTGATCGAGCGGGCGATCGGGTGGTCGTCTGCGACCAGGATACGAGTCCCATCCAAGCCGTCGGGTAGCGGCGAAGGCCGGGCAACGACCGTGTCTCCGGCGTCGAGCAGCAGAGTGAGCGTCACGGTGACGGTGGTTCCTTGCCCCGGCGTGCTCTCCATATCTATGACACCGCCCATGCGTTCGATCAGTCCCTTGCTGATCGCAAGGCCCAGGCCACTACCGCCGTAGCGCCGGGTGATCGAACTGTCGCCCTGTCGAAATGATCGGAACACGCGGGCTTGCTGCGCCGCGTCCATGCCGATTCCGGTATCGCGGGTTTCGAAGCACACGGTCGCCTGCGTCCGATCGCGCCTGGTTTGGCGGACGGATAGCAACACGTCCCCCTGATCCGTGAACTTGATCGCATTGCCCGCAATGTTCAGGAGCACTTGGCCGAGGCGCAGGGGGTCGCCGACGGCATGGCGAGGAACATCCGGGTGCAGATCGACGAGGAACTCCAGCCCCTTTCTGTGTGCTTCGGGCGCCAGCACGGCGATCGTGGTCTGAATGGTATCGGGCAGGGAAAAACCGATGGATTCGATCTCCACCTCTCCAGCCTCGACTTTTGACAGGTCAAGGATGTCGTTCAGCAAGCGCAGGAGTGTTCGTGATGCCGCCTGTGCCTTGTCCAGAAAGCCTGGGCGTTGGTCGTCGCCGGCCGATTGCGCCAGATCGATCATGTTGAGAATGGCGTTCATGGGCGTCCGGATTTCATGACTCATGTTGGCCAGAAACTCCGATTTAACCCGATTTGCCTCCTCCGCATGGGCCTTTGCTTCCTCGAGTTCTCGGGTTCGTTCGGCAACCCGGTCTTCAAGGCGGGTGTTTGCCCCGAACAACTGACGAGCGTATCGCCCACGTTGCACATAAAGGACGACGATAATGAACAGTGAGGAAGCGAGAAAGGCGATGATGATCATCGCCGTGATGACCTCGACCAGATACGCATCCAAGGGTGACTGCGGTTTGAAGAGGATGCGTGTTCCGTCTTGGATCAGCGCTTTGTCGATGTTCCAGCGGCGCACTTGTCGCCAGTCGAGCGTCGCTTCAGAGGCGTACACCGTTTCGCCACCGGGTCGGATCATTCTGGAGCCGGTTGCCAGATCGATACCGGCTGCAATCGCCAGTCGACCTGCAATCCGCGCGCTGTACACATGCCCTCCGACAATACCGGTTCCAAGGTAAGTATCAAAGACGCCGTAGATCGGGGCGATCGAGGTCCTTGCCAATTGGGAGAGGGCGTCTCGGGGAATCAGTCGACGGCCGGTCTTGTCTTCAAAAATCACCGTGTAGAACACAACCGTTGCCGGAGGGAGATCGGTCAGCATCGTCCCCAGCTCCTCGGCAACAAAATCGGAAACATGGCGGATTGTCAGGTCGGCAGGCCACTGCTCGGCCAGGGTCGTTCGAAACTGGGCAGCCAACTCAAGCGCTTCTTCGCCCCGATCGGAAATGATGACGGCTGTGCGCGTGTCGGGCCAATGGCGTCGGGCCATGGCGACGGTGTCGGCGATGTAAGGTCCGGTTGTTACCTTGATGGCGTCAGGCAATATCTCAAGATCCGTTGACTCTTCGCGAATGAAAACCAGAGGTGCGTCGCCCAATGCCTGTCGGCCGAACCGTGAAACAAACCGGACAGCATGGAAAGAGTCTGCGATAATTGCCCTTGGCTGAACGTTGCGGTATTTTTCCATAAGATACACTGATAGAATTTCATCCGGTAATGGTGATGGCAATCGCCAAAGATCCAAAAACTCATAATAGACTATAGGTGGTGAAGTTGTCTCCGCCAAGTGATCCTTGATGCCGGCAAGGAGTGATTCTGTCCATGGTAGGCTGGCGTGATAAGAAAAGACAAAAACGATGCCACCTGATGATGTCGCCTGGGCAGCATCGCCCCATGCTTGCGTGGGCAAAAAAAGAAAAGCCATCACCGAAACGATGCGAAAATAATGTATCACAGTGTAAGAACTATGCATCACTACATTGACCGCATACAATGGGCACTCACACACCAGACGTCTGCCATCAAACTACGGTTTTTCTTGATTGAATTCATACGGGAGACTTGTGTCCGACGCCAGTGATTTCTCGGGCCGAACGCCATTCAATAAACGCCATCCAATAAACGGATGACGTCTTGCTGCGATGGGCCCAATTGCCTGTCGCGACCACCACGATTGTCCGTATTTACAATACGGACCGTTCAGTATATGAAACGGCGATGGAACCGCAATCGGCACGGCGGGGGGTGGCGCGCTCGCAACGGAGTCATCAGGCGATCCTTGAGGCAGCCACTGTGCTGGCCGAGGCGGGCGGTCCGAACGCGGTCACCATCGAGGCGGTGGCGCGCCGGGCCGGCGTCGGCAAGCAGACGATCTACCGCTGGTGGGCGGGACGCGGGCCATTGCTCATGGAAGTGTACGAGACCTTGGTCCCGGCCGAGGCGGTGGCGGATGCGCAGACCGACCTGCGCGCCATGTTGGTCTGGCTGTTCAAGCGGTATCGCAGTGGGCCGGCTGGCGAAATTCTGGCCGCTCTGTTGGCCGATATGCGCTCCGATCGTGCCTTGGCCGACGAGTTCCGTCGTCGCTTCCTTGTCGAACGCGAAGCGGTCACGGCGACCCTAATCCGCCGCACCTTGACCGCTGATCCAACCCGGGCCGCTCTGGCGGCGCGCGTCGTCGTGGCCATGGTGTGGTACCGGCTGCTGGTGGAGCCCGACCGGCTTGACGACGCCCTTGCCGACGACATCGTGCGCATCATCGAGGGAGTGACGGCATGAACCACAAGACCACGATGGCATCGATTCGCCTTGTCGACGGCTATGCACCCGGCGTGCTGGCAAGCACGATTGCGTTGCACATGGCCTATTACGCGCGGACGTGGGGTTTCGGCGGTCGCTTCGAGGCGCTGCTCGGCCAGGAAGGTGGTCAGTTTCTGGAGGATTATGCGCCGGAGCGCGACCTGTTCGTACGGGCAGAAACCGCCCAGGGCGAGGTCGTCGGCACCATCGCCATCGACGGTTCGCACCAGCCGGCAGGAACGGCTCGGCTGCGGTGGTTCATCCTGGCCGAAGCCGCGCGCGGAGTCGGGCTCGGACGGCGGTTGATGCAGCGCGCCACGGCATTTTGCCGGACCGCCGGGTTCGCCCGGGTCTATCTCACCACCTTCGTTGGCTTGGATCGGGCCCGCCACCTTTATGAAGACTTTGGATTCCGCCTTGTGCACGAAGCGGACGGCGACTTTTGGGGCAACCGGCGCATCGAGCAACGCTTCGAATGGACATCGACCATGCCGACCTGATGCCGGCGGGCACCGCCGCGGCTTGCCATTGCGGGCGGCCGATACATGGTAGAGCATCGGTTAGCGCAGATCCCGGGCGGCCGACTGCCGGCCGCTCGGTAGATGGGCGCGGCATCGGGAAGGACTTAATCTATGGAACAACGGGTTAGCCTCGTGACGCTCGGGGTGGCCGATCTGTCCGCGAGTCGGGCCTTTTATCGACGGTTGGGGTGGCGCGAGTCTTCGGTGAGCAACGAATCCATCGCATTCTTCGCCTGTGGGCCAATGGCCCTGGCACTCTACGGACGCGCTGTCCTGGCGGCCGACACAGGCATCACCGATGCTGGTCCGGCGGCTTTCAACGGTGTGACCTTGGCGCACAACGTGCGTCACCGCGACGATGTTGCTGCGGTGTTGGCGGAGGCGGTCGCCGCCGGGGCGACGCTGGTCAAACCGGCGCAGGATGCTCATTGGGGTGGCCATCATGGCTATTTCGCGGATCTGGACGGCCACCTCTGGGAAGTCGCCTTCAATCCGTTTGTACCCCTTGACGGGTCTGGCGGATTTCACCTGCCGTGATCACACTGGGGAAGGTTGACGGCCCAACGACGCAGGAAAACCAATGAAACTCTACGGTGTCCGTATCTTCGTCGACGACCTGGCTGCCGCCCGGGCGTTCTATGTGGAGGTCCTGGGGTTGCCGGTGGTGTGGGAGATGGCCGAGCAGGGCGCACTCGGTGTGTCCGTCGGTGGGCCACAACTGATCATCGAGGCGACGCCGAAGGACGGCGAGGATGTGGCCTTGGTCGGGCGGTTCCTCGGCCTTTCGTTGCAGGTCGACGATATCCAGGTGACCCATGCGGCCTTGGTAGACAAAGGAGTCGTTTTCACCATGCCACCAACCAAGCAGTTCTGGGGTGGCTGGCTCGCCCATTTCACCGACCCGGCTGGCAACATACTCACGCTCTTGGGTTGACGGCGTCGGAACGACGTTACTAATCTGACATCTGGCTGGGGTGCCCGTTCGATCGACCAGATCGGGCGGGCTGAGAGGATACCCATCGAACCTGATCTGGATCATGCCAGCGCAGGGAGCCGTCACGGGTTTGATGCCCGTTCCGTGTTCGGAGTGATCCGGGCTTTTCGGAGGACTCTTCCGGCGCGTTCCCTACCTGGTGGAAAGGGATGCCGTATGTCGGAGCCGAATACCGAAGCCCTATGGACCTGCACGGAAAAGGTGAGAGCGCGCAAACCGCTCGTGCATAACATCACGAATTATGTCGTCATGAACACCTCGGCGAACACCTTGCTCGCCGCCGGTGCCTCGCCCGCCATGGTGCACGCCGAAGACGAGGTGGACGCGTTCACCGCTCTGGTCGATGCGCTGGTCATCAACATCGGCACCATCGACGCGCGTCTGGCGACGGCCATGCGGCGGGCCACGGCACGGGCCCAGGCCTTGGGCAAACCTTGGGTGCTGGACCCGGTGGCCGTGGGCATCACCCCGTTCCGGCGTGAACAATGCCGGCAACTCCTGCAGGCCGGTCCGCGTGTGGTGCGCGGCAACGCATCGGAAATCTTGACGCTTCAGGGCGACGGCGAACAGCGCGGTCGCGGTGCGGACAGCACCGATCCGGTGGAGGTGGCGCAAGCGGCCGCGCAGGCCTTGGCGACCAAACACGGCACCACCGTGGCCGTCACCGGCGAGGTTGACGTCGTCACCGACGGCACACGCCTTGTGCGCATCGCCAACGGCCATGCCATGATGACCACTGTCACCGGGCTCGGCTGCAGTGCCTCGGCGCTGGTCGGTGCCTATGCCGCCGTCGAAGAAGATGCGGTGCTGGCCGCGACGGCCGCCCTGGCCGTGTTCGCGGTCGGCGGTGAACTGGCGGCGGAACGGTCGGCCGGCCCGGGTAGCTTGCAGATGCACTTGTTCGATGCCTTGCATGGTCTGGACGAGGCGACGTTCCGCGCCCGGGTGCGCGTGTCGTGAACCGGCCCCGCTTCGACCCGGCGGTGATCTTCGTCACCGATCCTGGCATCGGCGATGCCGCCGCCGTCGAGCGGTGCGTCGCTGCGGCGGTTCGCGGCGGCGTCACGGCGGTACAATTGCGCGACAAACACGCTGCCGACGCCGACTTGATCGTGCTGGCCCGGCGTCTGAAGGCCGTGACCGCGGCGGTTGGTGTGCCTTTATTCATCAACGATCGGGTGCCAGTGGTCGAAGCGGCGGATGCCGACGGCGTGCATCTGGGTCAGGACGACGTCAGCCCGTATGAAGCTCGCCGACAATTGGCCACGCACCGCCTGGTCGGGCTGTCGATCACCGCAACGGACGACCTGGGCACGGCCGATCCCCACCTGGTCGACTATTGCGGTGTCGGGCCGATCTTCGCCACGGCGACCAAACCGGATGCGGCCACACCCATCGGCTTTGGCGGATTGGCCGCGCTGGTTCGCGCCTTGCCCATGCCGTGTGTTGCCATCGGTCGTATCGACGCCGACACGGCGGCCGAAGCGATAGGCGCCGGGGCGGCCGGTGTGGCTGTCGTGTCGGCCATCGCCGGAGCCGGGGACCCCGAATCCGCCGCCCGCCATCTCGTTGCCGTCGTCCGTCAGGCGCGGGTGGCGGCCCGGTAGGGTCGACCCCACCGGCACGGGGCCGGTGGGGGTATGGCTGGAGCAAATCCCGAGCAGATTGACTCACTCTGCGACGAGGATTTGCCTCAAAATCAAATGGCCAAAGTATTTTCCGCGAACCCGTGTGCGCGGAAAATACGCTGGCGGCTGGACCGGGGCGGTGGCCTTGCCGGCCGCTGCCCCGGATCGGACGGATGCGTTATACCCATGGCCCGCATGGATGACAGGTTCGGTTTCGGCGCTGAACGAGGAGCGCCGGCATCCCTGCCGGCTGGACCGCCGCCATCTTGGCGGCCGGCGGCTGGGCGTGG
>JANQJV010000347.1 GCA_028281465.1 Azospirillaceae bacterium
CGGGCCGGGCCGACGGGGCGTCGGCGCTCCGGGATGTGGCCACGACCCGCCCAGAGGTTCATCCTCTGCGGGACGGCGGCAGACGGTGAGAACTGATACCAAAAGACCCGAAAAACCACGTGTGGTTGGGTCACCGTGTTTCGGAGCGCCGGCATCCCTGCCGGCTGGACCGCCGGCTTCCAGCCGCCCCGAGACACGCCCAGCGGCGGGCCGCCAAGATGGCGGCGGTCCAGCCGGCAAGGATGCCGGCGCTCCGGGGTCGGCGGGTCGGCAGCCGAAAGGGCGCGGGGCCGCCCAAAAACCGGGCGTTCGCCCGATGTCTGGGCACGGATGTGATCGGCGTATGCATGATTATGTCGGCGATCGTGTCGCCGGACACGGGTATTGCCTGACTTGGCGCAACTTTTGCTGTCTAATGGTCAGGTAGCACGCGACCCTGCGCGTGGCCCATGCACCAAGCTCCGACGAGCGCGATGACCACACCCGCGACCAACCCCGCTCCGGTCGATGTGGAGCTGATCAAGCTGACCAAGCGTTATGGCGACACGCTGGCCGTCGACCGGGTCGATTTGAAAATCCCGGCCGGGACCTATTGCTGCCTGTTGGGACCATCCGGCTGCGGCAAGACTTCGATCCTGCGCATGATCGCCGGCCATGAGGCCATCACCGACGGCGATCTTCTGCTGGGCACGCGGATCGTCAACAATCTGCCGCCGTCCAAGCGGCAAACAGCCATGATGTTCCAGCACTACGCGCTGTTCCCGCACCTCTCGTGCCTGGACAACGTGGCGTTCAGCCTGAAGATGGCGGGGGTGGCGAAGGCGGAGCGGCACAGCCGCGCCCGCGATTTCCTCGATCTGGTGCACCTGGCCGATTTCGCCGCGCGGCGTCCGTCCCAACTGTCCGGAGGCCAGCAACAACGGGTCGCCTTGGCGCGCGCCTTGATCACCAACCCCAGCGTGCTGCTGCTGGACGAGCCGTTGTCCGCGCTCGATCCGTTCATGCGCGTGGCCGTCCGCACCGAATTGCAGCGTCTGCAGCGTGAACTGGGCATCACCTTCATCCACGTCACGCACAGCCAGGACGAAGCCATGGCGCTGGCCGACCAGGTCGTGGTCATGGACCACGGCAAGATCGAGCAGCACGGCACGGCACGCGACGTCTTCAACCGCCCTGACACGCCGTTCGTCGCCCGCTTCATCGGCGGCCACAACCTGCTCGGCGGCCGCATCACCGCCCAGTCCGACGGCTGGTCGATCGTGACCGGGCCGGGTGACCAGCGCTTCGCCCTCTCCCTGCCCGACGGCCGCGTCGGCGACGACCTCACCTTCACCATCCGGGCCGACCAGGTCGGCGTGGCGGCAACGTCCGGTCGGGAACCGGTCGATGCCCCTGGCACGTGTGGCCTCGACGCGACCGTCACCTCGGTCCAGTATCAGGGTGCCACGGTCGAGGTGCGGTTGGCTTTGCCCAATGACGACGTCTTCTTGATCGCCGTACCGGAACGACGGTTTTTCGACTCCCCTCTGGTGCCGGGCAATCCGGTCACCGCGACTTGGGCCGCCGCGGACGTGCATGTGCTCCAGGCACGCGACCAGAGACCCTCCAGTCCACCCCAAGCCACCCAGCAACAGGAGGCGAGTTGACCATGGCACACCGAAGCCGGAACCCCTTGGCGCAGAGATTCACCCGTCGGGATTTCCTGTCCACCTCGGCGGCGGCGGGCGCGCTCACCATCACCGGCGCCCCCTTCGTGCATGCGCAGGAGCCGGTGACCTTGCGCATCGCCGGCACCGGGGTGAATGCCTTCAACGAACTGGCTGCAAAAGCGAAGGAAGAGGTCGGCATCAATATCGAATACATCGTGTTGACCTCGGACGACGTGGTGACCCGCGCGGTCACGCAGCCGACCTCGTTCGACATGATCGACAGCGAATACTGGATGCTGCGAAAGATCGTGCCGTCCGGCAATCTGCAGGGCATGGATACGACGCGGATCAAGGAATACGACAACATCGTGCCGATCTTCACCAAGGGTGAACTGCCCGACGGCACGCCGGTGGCCCGTCAGGGCATTTCGCCGATCAAGGTGAGTTATCTGACCGATCAGGTGTCGCGCGCCTTCGCCACCGAGCCGACCCAGTGGATGACCCTGATCCCGACCGTCTACAACGCCGACACGCTGGGCATCCGGCCCGACCTGATCGACCGCCCGATCGAGAGCTGGTCGGAGCTGCTCAACCCCGAGTTCCGCGGCAAGGCCGCCATCCTCGACATCCCGTCGATCGGCATCATGGATGCGGCCATGGTGTGCGAGGCCAGCGGCCTCGCCACCTACGAGGACAAGGGCAACATGACCCGGGCGGAGATCGACCGAACCATGGCGGTGCTGACCGAAGCGAAACGGGATGGCCAGTTCCGCGCCTTCTGGAAGGAGTTCAACGAGAGCGTCACGCTGATGGCCTCAGGTGAGGTGGTCATCCAGTCCATGTGGTCGCCGGCCGTCACCGCGGTGCGACAGCAAGGCGTGCCGTGCGTCTACCAGCCGCTGAAGGAAGGCTACCGCGCCTGGGCGGCCGGACTGGGGATGCCGGCGCATCTGCAGGGCCGCCAGCTCGACGCCGCGTACGACTTCATCAACTGGTATCTGTCCGGATGGGTCGGCGCCTTCCTCAACCGCCAGGGCTACTACACCGCCGTGCTCGGCACCGCCAAGGAATACATGAGCGACGACGAGTGGGACTTCTGGATGGACGGCCAGCCGGCCGCCAGCGACGTGCTCAGCCCGACCGGCGTGGTCATCGAACCGGCGGGTTCGGTGCGCGACGGCGGCTCGTTCTGGGACCGCATGGGCGCCGTCTCCGTGTGGAACACGGTGATGGACGAGGACCGCTACATGGTCCGCAAATGGAACGAGTTCATCGCGGCATAAGGTGGTCGATCACCCCTCTCCCTTTGGGAGAGGGGCTTATGCCTTTGATTTTGGGAAAAACCCGTGTCCCTTTCCTCCCGCACCGTGCCCTATTTCCAGGCGGCGCCGTTGGCGCTGATCTTCCTGGCGTTTTTCGTCACGCCGGTGCTGCTGGTCGGGGCGGTCAGTTTCTTCGATTACCAGACCTGGGATATTTTGATTCCGGACTTCAATTTCTATAATTATGAATATCTATTGGAGTCGAGCACCACGTACCGGACGTATGCCAATACTGCCAAGCTGTGCGCGCTGGCCTGGGTGTTCACGCTGAGCATCGGTTTCACCATCGCCTATTTCCTGGCCTTCCACGTGCGCACGGTGCCGACCCAGATCGCGCTGTTTCTGGTGTGCACGATCCCGTTCTGGACCTCCAACATCATCCGCACCATCAGTTGGATTCCGCTCTTGGGGCGCGAGGGGCTGGTCAACCAAGCCCTGGTCGGCAGCGGCCTCGCCGCCGAACCGGTGGAATGGCTGCTGTACTCCGAATTCGCCGTGATTCTTGGCTATGTCCACCTGTACACCTTGTTCATGATCGTGCCGATCTTCAATTCCATGATGCGCATCGATCCCGCGCTGATCGAGGCGGCACGCGACGCCGGGGCCAGCCAGTGGCAGGTGCTCTGGACCATCGTCATCCCGCTCAGCCGGCCGGGTATTGCCATCGGCACGATCTTCGTCATCGCCATGGTGATGGGCGACTACTTCACCGTCGACGTGCTCGGCGGCGCCAAGGTCGCCTCGGTCGGCAAGACCATCGTCAACGAGCTGGGCTACCTGCAATATCCGCCGGCTGCCGCCAATGCGGTGGTGCTGACCCTGGTGACCATCCTCTTGATTGTGGGGCTCATGCGCATCGTCAACATCCGCAAAGAATTGTGACGGAGGCAGCGGACCATGGAAAAGCGGCGCGGCGTCGAGTTCTGGGTTCTGGCGGTTTTCTTCGCCCTGTTCGTCGTCTTCCTGTACGGGCCGACGCTGTCGATCATGGTCCTGTCGTTCCAGGGGCCGCAAGGCAACCTGGTGTTCCCGATGAACGGGTTCTCGCTGCATTGGTTCCGCGAGCTGTTCCGCGACCAGCCGATCGGCGACATCCACGGCGCCTTCGGCCGCTCGATCCGGCTTGCCCTGATCGTGATGGGGCTGACCGTGCTGGTGTCGCTGCTGGCCGGGCTGGCCTACCGCCGGCATTTCATCGGCTCGACCGCGTTGTTCTACATCGCGGTCGCCAGCCTGATCATGCCGTCCATCGTCATCAGCATCGGCATCGGCGCCGGCTACGAATTGCTCGGCTGGACGCGCACCTGGTACACCTCGGCCCTCGGCGCACACCTGACCTGGACCCTGCCGTTCGGTCTGCTGATCATGTTCGCCGTCTTCAATCGCTTCAACCCGGCCCTTGAAGAGGCGGCGCGCGACCTGGGCGCCACCGGCTGGCAATCGGTCCGGCATGTCGTGCTGCCGATCATCGCGCCCAGCCTGATCGGCGTCGCCCTGTTCGGCTTTACCTTGAGCTTCGACGAATTGCCGCGGTCGTCCCAGGTCACCGGCGATGTCAACACCATGCCCAAGGAGCTGCAGGCGCTGCAGACCAACACGGTCACCCCGGTGATCTATGCCCTGGGCACGCTCACCACCCTGGTTTCCTTCGCCGTGATCGGCCTGTCTCTGGCCGCCGTGGCGGTGATCCGGTCGCGTCGGCGCTGACGGTTGGGCCATGCACCTGCTCGTCGTCAACCCCAACACCACCGCAAGCATGACCGCGAAGATCGGCGCCGCGGCGCGCGCGGTCGCGGCACCCGGCACGCGCATCACGGCGGTCAACCCGGCCGACGGGCCGGCCAGCATCGAAGGCTATTACGACGAAGTGTTCTGCCTGCCCGGCCTGCTGGCGGAGATCGGCAAGGGGCGGGCCGACGGCGTGGACGCGGCCATCGTCGCCTGTTTCGACGACACCGGCCTCGATGCCTGCCGCACGGTGCTGGACGGTCCGGTGCTCGGCCTGTGCGAGGCGGCCATGCACACGGCGACCCTGCTCGCCGGCTCGTTTTCCGTGGTGACGACACTCCGGCGCTCGGTGCCGATCATCGAACACCTGGCCGTGCGCTATGGCATGGCGCAACGCTGCCGGCGCGTGCGCGCGGCCGAAGTGCCGGTGTTGGCGCTGGAAGATCCCGGCAGCGATGCGGCCGAGCGGGTCAAAGCCGAGGTGCAGCGCTGTCTCACCGAGGACGGCGCCGAAGCGGTCTTGCTCGGCTGTGCCGGCATGACCGACCTGGCGGCCCGCCTCACCCGGGAGACCGGCGCGCCGGTCATCGACGGGGTCGCCGCCGCGGTCAAGCTGGCCGAAGCCCTGGTCGGCCTCGGTCTGAAAACCAGCAGACTTGGCGCCTATGCGGCACCACGATCGAAGCCCTACACTGGCGTTTTCGCCGATCGGGCCCCGACCGCCCCTGCCGATTGACGGGAGACGCCGCCATGACCATGCCCCCTGATCCCTACCCCCGCGACATGACCGGTTACGGCCGCATGCCGCCCGATCCGCGCTGGCCCGGCGGCGCACGGATCGCGGTGCAGATCGTGCTCAACTATGAGGAAGGCGGCGAGAATTGCATCCTGCACGGCGACCCGGCCTCGGAGAGCTTTCTATCCGAGATCATCGGCGCCGCACCGCTCGCCGGCCAGCGCAACCTGAACATGGAATCGATCTACGAATACGGCAGCCGCGCCGGCTTCTGGCGGCTGTACCGCCTGTTCACCCAGCGCCAGGTGCCGGTCACGGTGTACGCCGTCGGCATGGCGCTGGCGCGCAATCCCGACGCCGGGGCCGCCATGGCCGAAGCCGGCTGGGAGGTGGCCAGCCACGGCTGGCGCTGGTTCGACTATCAAGACGTGCCCGAAGAGGTGGAACGCGAACACATTCGCCTGTCGATCGAGGCGATCACCCAAGCCACCGGGCAGCCACCGGTCGGCTGGTACACGGGCCGGATCAGCCCGAACACCCGGCGCCTGATCGTCGAGCACGGCGGGTTCCTGTACGATTCCGACAGCTACGCCGACGACCTGCCGTATTGGGACCGGTCGTACGGGCGTCCGCACCTGGTCATTCCCTACACCCTCGACAGCAACGACATGCGCTTTGCCACCGCCCAGGGCTTCAACACCGGCGAACAGTTCTTCGCCTACCTGCGCGATGCCTTCGATGCGTTGTACGCCGAAGGCGCGGACGCGCCAAAGCTGTTGAACATCGGGTTGCACTGCCGGCTGGTCGGCCGGCCCGGGCGCAGTCTCGGGCTGGCCCGGTTCCTGGACCATGTGCTGGCGCATGACCGGGTCTGGCTATGCCGGCGCGTCGACATCGCCCGGCACTGGCATGCCACCCACCCGCCGGCCGCGTAGCCGGCAACCGCAGGCAGGGTCTGAGCAGAAGTGGCCTGAGCAGACACGGCCTGAGCAGACACGGCCTGAGCAGACTGGGCCCGAGAGGAGACCTCCGATGAAACTGGTCGGCGTGGATGTCGGCGGCACGTTCACCGATGTCGTCTATACCGATACCGAGGCGCGCACCACCCGCATCCACAAGGTGCCGACCACGCCGGCCGACCCGTCGGTCGGCGTGGTCGACGGCATCCACGGGCTGTGCGACCGCTTCGGCATCTCGGCCGGGGAGATCGACCACGTCTTCCACGGCACCACCATCGCCACCAACGCCGTGCTGGAGTACAAGGGCGCCACCACGGGCATGGTGACGACGGCCGGCTACCGCGACATCGTCCACATCGGCCGGCACCAGCGCCCGCAGCACTATTCGATCCGCCAGGAAATCCCGTGGCAGGACCGGCCGCTGGTGCGCCGGCGCCACCGCAAGACCGTGCGCGAACGGCTGTCGCCGGTGAAGGGCGACGTCCGCGTCCCGCTCGACGAGGCGGCGGTGCGCGAAGCGGCGCGCGGGCTGAAGGCGGCCGGAGTGGACTCCATCGCCGTCTGTTTCCTGTTCTCCTACATCGACCCGAGCCATGAGGAGCGGGCCAAGGCGATCATTCTGGAGGAGTTTCCGGAATGCTTCGTCACCACCTCGGCCGCGGTGTCGCCGCAGTTCCGCGAGTTCGAGCGCTTCACCACGGCGGCCATGAGCGCCTTCATCGGCCCCAAGGTGAGCCGCTACGTCGGGGCGCTGGAGCGCATGCTGGCCGCCAGGGGGCTGAAGGCGGACCTGCACATCATGAGCTCCAACGGCGGCGTGGCCACGGCGCCGGTGGTCGCCGAACGCCCGGTGCTCACGCTGTTGTCGGGGCCGGCCGCCGGCGTGCTCGGCGGCGCCTGGACCGGGGCCCTGTCGCAGCGCCGGCAGCTCATCACCTTCGATGTCGGCGGCACCTCGGCCGATATCGGCATCGTCGACGACGGCCGCTTTGCCGAAGCGACGGCGCGCGATACCTGGATCGGCGGCTACCCGGTGATGGTGCCGATGATCGACATCCACACCATCGGCGCCGGCGGCGGCTCGATCGCCCATGTCGACGGCGGCGGCGCCTTCAAGGTCGGGCCGCACAGCGCCGGGGCCCGGCCGGGGCCGGCCGCCTACGGCCACGGCGGCGACCGGCCGACGGTCACCGATGCAAATGTGGTGCTGGGTCGGCTCGACAAGGACCGCTTCCTGGGCGGGGCCATGGCACTGGACGAGGCGGCGGCGCACCGGGTGGTCGGCGCCCTGGCCGACACGCTCGGCCTGTCGCCGCGGGAGACCGCGGCCGGCATCCTCACCATCATCAACGCCAACATGGCCAACGCGATCCGCTCGCGCACGGTGCAAAAGGGCATCGATCCGCGCCGTTTCGCCCTGGTCGCCTTCGGTGGCGCCGGGCCGCTGCACGGCTGCGAGGTCGCCGCCATGCTCGGCATTCCGGAGGTGCTGGTGCCGGCCTACCCCGGCATCACCTCGGCCGTCGGCCTGTTGACCACCGACATCAAATACGACGCCATCCGCACCGCCTTCCAGCTCTCCACCGGCTATGATCTGGGGTTGATCAACCAGGGCTTCGACGCCATGCGCGCCGAGATCACCGCCCAGTTCACGGCCACCGGCATTGCGACCGAGGCCATCCGCTTTGCCCGGGCCGCCGATGTGCGCTACGTCGGCCAGGGCTACGAACTCAGGATCGGCGTGCCCGACGGCGGGCTCGACGACGCGGCCTTGGCGGCCGTGTTCGCCCGGTTCCACGCCGCGCACAAGGCGGAGTACGGGCACAGCTTCGAAGCCAGCGTCATCGAGCTGGTCAATCTGCGCCTCACCGGCACCGGCGCCATGCCCAAGATCGGCGAGCCGGCCGGCCCGCCGGCGGGAACGCTGGAGGCGGCGCGGGTGCGCAGCGGCCCCTGCGTGTTCCGCGGCCCGTCCGGGCTGACCGACGTCGACACGGTGTTCTACGACCGTGACCGGCTGCCGGTGGACACGCCGTTCGCCGGCCCGGCCATCATCCTGCAGACCGATTCCACCACCGTGGTCCCGCCCGGCTGTACCGTGACCGCCGACCGCGCCGGCAACCTGTTGATCCAGATCGGAGGCTGACCGCCATGCCGCTCCACGCCGACCAACAGCGCATCGACCCGGTGACCGCCAACGTCATCCAGGGCGCCTTGGAAAACATCGCCATCGAGATGGGCTACAAGCTCATGCGGATGTCCTACTCGTCGATCATCCGCGAATCCGAGGACTTCGGCGCCGCGCTGGTCGATGCCGAGGGCCATGGTCTGGCGGAGTCGGCGCAGTCGACGCCGCTGCAGTCCGGCCCGATCCCGGGGTATATCCGCGGCATTCGAAAGATCATGGCCGAGCGCGGCGAGGTGGTCTGCCCGGGCGACGTGATCATGCACAACGACGCCTACAGCGGCGCCAGCCATGGCCCCGACGTTGCCTTCATCGTGCCGGTGTTCGTGGATGGCGAACTGGTCGCCTATTCCGCCAACACCGCCCATCACCTGGACATCGGCGCCTTGTCGCCGGGCAGTTGCGGCATCGTCGATGCGCTCGATGCCTATGCCGAAGGCCTGCAATTCAAGGCGATCAAGGTCTACGACCAGGGCCGCAAGGTCGAGCCGGTGTGGACGATCCTGCGCGACAACATCCGCGCCTCGGACTTGGTGGTCGGCGACATGGAGGCCCAGATCGCCGCCGCCCGGATCGGCGCCGATCGCCTGCTGGAACTGATCGGCCGCCACGGTGTCGGCACCTTCAAGGCCGCCTGCGCCGAAATCATGGACATCGCCGAGCGGCTGATGCGCCATGCGATCACCCAAGTGCCGGACGGTGTCTACCGGGCTGAAACCGCCATCGACGGCTTCGCCGACGATCCCGACCCGGCCCGGCGCAACCTGCCGATCGTCGCCACGATCACGGTCGCCGGCAGCGACCTGATCGTGGATCTGGCCGGCACGGCGCCGCAGGTGCCCGACCGGCCGATCAACATGCCGCTGGACGGCACGGTGGATGTGGCGGTCTGGCTCACCGTGCGCTCGATCCTGCTCGACACGGCCGTGCATGGGCACATCCCGGTCAACGCCGGCCTGCTGCGGCCGATCACACTGCGCGCACCCAAGGGATGCCTGGCCAACCCGGTGTTTCCGGCCCCGACCATCGCCCGCTTCTGCCCGGGCAACCAGGTGGCCGACACGGTGATGAAGGCGCTGGCCCTGGCCGTGCCGGACCAGGTCGCCGCCGGCATCGGCCAGCTCAAGGTGATCGCCTTTTCCGGCCTCACCGGCGAGAGCCATTGGGTGCATATGGAAATCTTCGAAGGCTCCTATGGCGGCCGGGCCGGCATGGACGGCATGGATGCGGTCGATACGCTGTATGCCAACACGCGCAACAACCCGATCGAGGACATCGAGACCCACCTGCCGCTCACGGTCGACCGCTACGAGCTGCGCGAGGACGTGGTCGGCGCCGGCAAGTGGCGCGGCGGTTTCGGTTCGGTCCGGGCCTTCACCTTCGTGCAGGACGGCGGGGCCTCGGTGGAAGGGGAAGGCCATGTGTTCCGACCCTGGGGCTTCGCCGGCGGGGCGCCTGGCCAGCCGGCCCGGCTCGACCATGTCACCGGCGCGGACGGCACCCGCGCCCTGCCCTCCAAGGTGCCGTATTTCGCCATCAAGGCGGGGGAGACCTTCCTGGCCACCGGCCCGGCCGGCGGCGGCTACGGCGACCCGTTCGAGCGCAGCCCGGACGCGGTGCTGGACGACGTGCTCGACGACCTGATCACGCCGGAGACCGCGCGCCGCGATTTCGGCGTCGTCATCACCGACGGCGCCATCGACCACGCGGCCACGACGGCGTTGCGGGCCGCACGATAGAGCGCTCTTGCTTTTGGGTTTCAGCGGCGAACCCGAAGCGCCGTTTAAGGACAAGGGCGGTGTTGGCACAACGCGGAGGTCGGTGCTCTGCGCCGACGACGGCCCCTCCGCTCGCACTGACGGTCAGACCAAAGGCCGATTACGCCAACGCCGAGAAAGGAAGGACAAGGGCGGTGTTGGCACAACACGTAGGTCGGTGCTCTGCGCCGACAACGGCCCCTCCGCTCGCACTGACGGTCAAACCAAAGGCCGATGTGGTGCCGTCTGGTCGTCGATCTGCCAGGCTGAGAGATGTCGGCGCAGAGCACCGACCTACGATTTCGGCTCAACCTCCCGCCCTCGACGAGCGATTTCGGCGTCGTCATCACCGACGGCGCCATCGACACCCGGCCCGGCCTATGCGCCAATGCGGAGAAAGTAGGGACAAGGGCGGTGTTGGCACAACGCGTAGGTCGGTGCTCTGCGCCGACAACGGCCCCTCGGCTCGCTGACGGTCGGACCAAAGGCAGATGTGGTGCCGTCTGGTCGTCGATCCGCCAGGCTGAAAGATGTCGGCGCAGAGCACCGACCTACAATTTCGGCTCAACCTCCCCGCCCTCGACGCGCGATTTACGGGGGGTGATCCCCGGCATGTGGGTGTGCGTTAGGTTATTGATGGCAAAGGGTGAATTTCGTCTGATTCCCACAGCAGGGTTTTGGTGTACCGTCAGAGTCCCCACCATCTTTCGAGCGCAGCCCGGACGCGGTGCTGGACGACGTGCTCGACGAACTGATCACGCCGGAGACCGCGGGCCGCACGATAGAGAGTTCTTGCTTCTGGGGTTCAGCGGCGAACCCGAAGCGCTGTTTCAGGACAAGGGCGGTGTTGGCACAACGCGGAGGTCGGTGCTCTGCGCCGACAACGGCCCCTCGGCTCGCACTGACGGTCAGACCAAAGGCCGATGTGGTGCCGTCTGGTCGTCGATCCGCCAGGCTGAGAGATGTCGGCGCAGAGCACCGACCTACACTTAAGGCCGATTGCGCCAATGCGGAGAAAGGAAGAACAAGGGCTGTGTTGGCACAACGCGGAGGTCGGTGCTCTGCGCCGACAACGGCCCCTCGGCTCGCACTGACGGTCAAACCAAAGGCAGATGTGGTGCCGTCTGGTCGTCGATCCGCCAGGCTGAGAGATGTCGGCGCAGA
>JANQJV010000088.1 GCA_028281465.1 Azospirillaceae bacterium
CCGCGGACGGCGGACGGTGTCCGGTTTTCCCGCCGCCGTGCCGGGTTGACGGGCTGGGCCGACGGGGCGTCGGCGCTCCGGGATGTGGCCACGACCCGCCCAGAGGTTCATCCTCTAAACGGTCATTTGCCCAGGGTTGCGGCAACGATACGGAAAATCTCACCACTGGCGTGCAGGTTGGTCAAAATTGTATCGACCCGATCGGCGAAGTCGTCCTTGTAGGGAAAGGCCGCATCCACCGCCGTATAGCCGAGATGAACACTGCTCTCGCCGATGGTCAGGACCTGCTTCAGTTGCGCCCGCTGCGTGGGCCCGGCGCCAATCTCCGCCAACCCCGCCTGGATCGACAAGACGGAGTTCACATAACAGTCAATGCGACCGGCCAGCAGTTTGCGCAGGTTGCCAGACGCATCCCGGGCCTCTTCGAGCTGGAGGCGGCCAGCACTGACGGCGTTGAAAAACGCCTCGCCGGGCGTGCGATAGCCCGCGTTGCTACCGATCAAAAAACCCTGGAAGTCGCCCGGCCAGGCCGTGCGGCCAGCAGTGTCCGCGGATCGGGTGCACATCAGCACGACGCGCTCGGACCAAAGCGGTCGGCTGTATCGGTCGATGTACGGCCGGGTCGGCCCTGCGCTCCGATAGGGTGGGAAAACAGCGAGCGCCCAGCCCACCTCCACCATCCGCAATGCACGACTCCACGGCACACTGATCATGGTCACAGCATAGCCATCGAGACGTTCGATGATGGCGCGCAGGATGGCCGGATAAACGCCATTTGGCTCACTCTGCCGGACCGAGTGGGTGTATGGTGGATAATCGTTTGCGGTCACGATGAGCACCGGTTGCCGAGCCAGTGCACCAGAGGCGACAAGGATCACCGCCGATAGAACGAAAACGACAAGGGTGCGGTGCGGCATGCCCCAATCTCCATCAACGGTCCCGATGCCCAAAGATCGTGGGAAACGCCATCGGAATATCCATTGAGTACACAATGAATCATCAATTAATAGTAAACATATTGGATTTATTAACTGATTTTAGTCGCTTTGCGGCAACACGCTATCGAGTCGATCCGGTTTGGGGTGCCATCCTCGAGGCGTCGAACTGAGGTCGGGGCGCGAGGAAATCTGAGCGTTTGAGCCGGTCCATCACCGGGCTTTTGACTTTCGACAGTTGAACCGCGCTTGAGCGGTGCTCAACCGATCGATCATCGCCTCCGGATTTTCGAGCGCACTTGTGTCAATGACGTTGATCACCGGACCCATGAGCCCACGTCGGTGATCTCGGGCCGGCAGGCGACCAGGTCGTAGACACTGTCATCCAGGAAACCGGCATTGGCGAAGTACAGACTTTCGTCCACGCGCACGGTGAGCACATGCTCGCTGGTGATCACGCTGCGGCGCAGCCCATTGCCGTAGTGCTCGGTGCCGGGCACCTGCCCGACCGTCACCGCCGCGCCCCCGACACCGGTCGCGGCGACCAGTGGCTAGCCATCCTTGAAGTCACAGGTTGCGATGACGTCGTGGGCCGTCGGCTCGAACGCGAGCCGCTTCGGTGTGGCCAACCATTCGTGGCCGCGCAGCATCAGATCGTAATACAGAAACGGCATCAATTTCGTCTTGGCCAGCCAGTTGACATAGGTCGGTTGGATCGGCCGGGTCAGCGGCAGGGTCGGCAACAGTTTGCCGCCGTAGCCGAACTCGGCCATGATAACCTTGCCGATCTCCACGGTGAACGGACAGGCGCCGTAACCGTCGTAAATCGTCCGCGGTCCCTTGCCATCTAGGAATGCGAGCAAGTTGCGCACAACAACCGGCGATTGCTTGCGCACCGCCGCCGCCGTCTTGGCGTTCGGTGCCGAGCAGACATCACCGAGCGAGAAGACATTGCCAAAACGCTTGTGGCGCAGGGTCTCGTTGTCGACCTCGACCCAGCCAGCAGCATCGGCCAGGGGGCTGTTGCGGATGAAATCCGGCGCCATCTGCGGCGGCACCACATGAAGGACATCAAAGTCCTTCGCCACCGTGCGCTTTCCACCGTCGGCGTCAGCGATTTCGAAATAGGCCTTCTTGCCCGGCCCATCCACGGCCGTGAGGTTGGAACCGAACGCCAGTTTGGCGCCGTACCGTTCGACATAGGCCATGAGACCAGGCACGAAGTCCTTGACGCCGAACAGCACACCGGCGGCCGTGTTGAATTCGATCTCCATATTGTCGAGCCGACCCATGCGCTCCCACGTCGAGGCGGTCAGATACATGGCGTTCTGCGGCGCTCCGGCGCCCTTGATCGGCATCGGTGGTTGGGTGAACAGGGCCCGGCCGCCTTCCATGCTGCGCACCAGCTCCCATGTGTAGGACGACATATCGACGTGGTAGTTACAGGTGACACCGCTGCGGCCCAACGAGTCCTGTAAACCCTCGATTCCGGCCCAATTGAGCTTGATACCCGGACAGACAACCAGAGCGGCATAGCCGACCCGCCCGCCGTCTTCGAGCACGACGCAGTTCTTGTCCGGCTCGAAGGCGGCGGCGGCGGCGCGGATCCATTTGGCGCCCTTGGGCATGTAGTCGGCCTGGGCCCGGCGCGCACTCTCTCGCGGGACGACGTTGGCCCCGACCAGGGTCCAGCCCGGCTGGTAGTCGTGCTGGTCGCTCGGTTCGATGATGGCGATGCTTAGATCGGCCCGCTTCTTCAATAGGCTGGCCGCGGTGGCGATGCCGGCCGCACCGCCGCCGACGATGACCACATCGTATTTGGTTGACCGATAGAAGATGAGGTCGCGCGTGCGCTCATCGACGATCTCGGTGCCAGCCCAACGCGCCTCGAGCCGGCCGCGCAGTGCCTCCAGATTGTATCCGACCACCCCGGTCGCCTTCAGGATGGCGTCTGGCGCCAGACGCGGCGCCTCGCTCAACGCCCAGAGGGTTGATGAGCGGGTGCCGGTGCGGCAGAAGGCCAGCACAGGCCCTTTCAGCTCCTGCAGCAGTTTGGTGAAATCGGCCACGTTCTCGTCGGTGATGCGGCCGGAGATAACCGGTTGGTTGCGATACTCGAGACCGTGACGCCGCGCAGCCGCTTCCATGACCGCGGCCGTCGGCTGATCTTCCGCCTCACCGTCGGGACGATTGTTAATGATGGCGTGGAAGCCCATGGAGGCGATCAGGCCAAAATCCTCCGGCTTGAGCTGAGATGAAACCGAGAGGCTCGGGGTAATCTGCTTAATGTCCTGCATTGCGATGGATCCTTGCGGTGATGCACGGACAGGCGGGCGGATTGAGAGGCATCTCAGAACGTATTCAGAGGAATTTTCAGGTACTGTACACCGTTGTCTTCCGCCGGCGGCAGGTGGCCGCCACGCATGTTGACCTGGACTGACGGCATGAACAGCCGCGGCATACCTAGGGTCTTATCACGATTGGTCCGCCATTCGACGAACGCGTCCTCGCTGACGCCATCGTGGACGTGGACGTTCTTGGCCTTCTCTTCCGCCACCGTGGTTTCCCACTTGTATTCGTCTCGACCGGGCGCCTTGTAGTCGTGGCACATGAACAACCGAGTATCCGCCGGCAAAGCCAGCACCTTTTGGATCGATTGGAACAGTTGTCGCGGGTCACCACCCGGGAAATCACAGCGCGCCGTACCGAAATCGGGCATGAACAACGTGTCACCGACGAAGCAGGCATCGCCAATCACATAGCTCATGCAGGCCGGCGTGTGCCCCGGCGTATGCATTGCCCGGCCTTCCAAGTTGCCGATGCGGACGGTGTCGCCATCGTGCAGGAGCCGGTCGAACTGTTGGCCAGTGCGATCGAAGTCTGGCTCGGCATTGAACAGGTCACCCAGCACCTTCTGCACCGTCACGATGTTAAAGCCGATGCCGATCTGGCCGCCCAACACCTGCTTGAGATAGGGCGCCGCGGACAGGTGGTCGGCATGCACATGGGTCTCAAGGATCCAATCCACCGTCAGGCCGTGGATGGTCACATGGGCGATGACCGCATCCGCCGACACGGTGTTGGTGCGCCCGCTACGGGGTTCGTAATCGAGGACGGAATCCACGATCGCCGCATGCTTGGTTTCTGAGTCCATGACCACATAGCTACAGGTGAAGGTGGGTTCGTCGAAGAAACAGGTGACTTCCGGTTTTGCTTGGGTGGCGATCATCTCGGGTCTCCTTCGTGAACGCGTGCAATGGGTAGTCAATTTCACATAAAGTTACTAACAGCCTGAAGATCGCGCAGTGCTTTTGATAATTATGTAACAAAAAGAATTATCTAGAAAGAAACGAACGGTGCCGTTGGGCACAAACGGGTCCATCCGGGGAGGCCTTTGTGGGAGCGCCGACGCCTCGTCGGCCTCGTGTGCACGCCGGTGCGGG
>JANQJV010000189.1 GCA_028281465.1 Azospirillaceae bacterium
TTCCTTGCGCTCCATGCCCTCAAAGCGCACCCCGGCCGCCAAGGCTTCGGGAATACAGTCGCGCACCAGCTGCGCCACCATGAGTGGATGGGAGAACAGACGGTGGTACAAGGAATCCGACGGGTTCATCCGGCCGCACCACACCCCGACACTGTGGACCAAGCCCTGCGCACCGGTCACCCAGCCTGCGCAAGCCTCAGAATGAATACCATCGCATGCCGATCGAGCCGAATGCCAGCCGATAGTCCGAGGCCTTCCATACACGACCTGTCCAGCGCATCATCGGCGCAGGACCTGTTTGGGAACGCCGACGCCCATCTCGGCTTGGCGCCGACAGGGCCACCCTGTGGCGACGCGGCCTTCGCGAGAATGGATGTCGGCCCAATGCCGGATATGATAGAAAGGTGGGCACAGAGTCTACCGCAACCGCCATTCTTTGAGCCAGAACCGCGATGAAAATTGCGCTGGACCGCAAGAAGCTCGCCCAAGGGGCGTTGCGCACGACCGCTTTGCTGTCCGAGTTGTCGATCCTCAACGGCATTGCGGCCTTGCTGGATGGCTTTGGCGTCGAGCGGGGCGACACGCGGGCGGCCACGCCGGAGGCGCAGGCGTACCGGCTGGTGCTCACCGCCTTGGCCGACGCCGTCGTGCGCACGGTGGACGCCGCCGCCCGACGGCCGGCGGACGCCGCGTCCGACGAGGCCATCGCCGCCGTCGCCGCCAAGCTGCCCGAGGCCCTGCCCCTCGACGACGATTTCTTCCGCCGGCCGCAGGCCCATCCGGTGCTGGGCGAGATCACGCCGTTCCTGGACCGGGTCCTGACAGTCTGCGGGGTCGACACCGCGGCTCTGCCGGATTTCCACGCCAAACTGCAGCGCGCCTTCATCCGTGCGCTGGATGCCGAACAGCGCACCAACCGATGGGCCTACGACCTGCTCGAAACCTTCGCCGGCCCAAGCTTTGCCGGTGATGCCGCGCAGCGGCAGCGCAACTGGGAACGCACCCGCCACAGCCTGATCGGCGACGTGCGCAAACCGCTGTTGAACTTCGACCTCGACGACGCGGATGCGGTGGCGCTGGAGCAGGTCTACATCCCCTTGCGCGCCTGGGAATGGCGCAGACAGGAAACGGCGGACGGCAAAACCAAGCAGTGGCGTCAGGTGATCTGGCTGCGCGAGACCATGGAGGCCTGGCTGAAAAAAGGTGATCGGGCGGACCCGTTTCGCCTGATCAGCGGTGAGATCGGCTGCGGCAAGAGCTCGTTTTGCAAGATGCTGGCGGCGCATCTGGCGGACCGGGAGCGCTGCGTGCTGCTGATCCCGTTGCACCAGGTTCGGCACCATGTGGACAGCGATCCCGAACACTGCCTGCGCGCCTTCGCCGAAGACAGCCGCTGCCTGGGCCATGACCCGCTCGGGCCCGACGCACGCGACGATTACCCGCCGCACCGGCCCTTGCTGCTGCTGTT
The DNA here is from genome assembly GCA_028281465.1 of Azospirillaceae bacterium. Taxonomy (GTDB): domain Bacteria; phylum Pseudomonadota; class Alphaproteobacteria; order Azospirillales; family Azospirillaceae; genus JANQJV01. The sequence continues at coordinate 1,469 of JANQJV010000189.1, forward strand.
CGACGGCCTGGACGAACTGACCTCGGGCGGCGGCGCGGTGGAGCGGTTGACCAAGCGCTTCGTGTCCAACATGTGCGACTATCTCGGCGGCTTGAACCACGGCGGCTTGCGCGTGCAAGCGGTGTTTGCCGGCCGGCCGCTGGCGGCCGACGACGTGCACGGCCTCCGCGCCCCCGGGCAGCGCCTGCATGTGCTGCGGTACCGCTATGATGTCCATGCCCATGGCGACGGGTCTGGTCCACCGGACGAGGGTCACGAACCGGCCGACCCCCGCCACCGCGGCTGGCACCCGCTGGTGGTTCCTGAGGACGATACCGATCCGCTCCGCGTCGATCAGGCGCCGGCGTGGTGGGAGCGGTATCAGGCGGCGACCAAGCGGCCGGTCATCGGCCTGCCCGACCATCTCAAGCGACGCGGCAAAGCCCTCGACGACCTGCTGGCGCAACCGCTGCTGAACTATCTGGTCGCCGTGGTGCCGGAGGCGGAAAAGGCCCGTTCGGTCAACGACATCTATAACCGTCTGTTCCGCGACTTGTTCGAACGCGAGACCGCCACGGGACGACACACAGGGCAACCGGCCAAATCAACGGCGCTGTTGGGCCTCGGCCGCGATCCGGACGCGGCCCATGCCGTATTCCGGGATATCCTGGAGCACATCGCCATGGCGGCCTGGCACGGCGGCGATCGCACGGTGTCGACGACGGAGATCGATGCGTTCTTTCGCACCGCCGGCCGATCGGATTTGCACGCGCACGTCGCCAAGGTCGGCCAAGGCCTGCGCACCATCCTCAATTCGTTCTTCGTCGAAACCCGTGATGTCGCGGATGCCTACGACTTCACGCACAAGAGCTTCCGCGAATACCTGACCGCCCGTTACCTGCGCGGTTTGGTGGCGGATATCGGTGGGTCGCTGGGCACACATCACGGCGGCATGGTGTTGGGCGAAGAGTGGGCCATCGGCCGCTGGCTCACCGCCACCGGCGGCGCATTCTGGGACATGGATTTGCAAGGGTTCTTCCTGGACGAGATCAAAGCCTGGCACGGGCGCGATCCGGAAACGCTGCAAACCGGAAAACAAGTCCTCCGTCGCGTCTTCGGCCATGCCCTGGAACACGGTCTGCCCGTGCCGGCGGACGCCAAAACCCAGCAGCAGGTGCTGGAAGTGACCGGCGCCGCCGAACTGGCCTTCATCGCCGCCCTCGGCGCCTGCCACAAGGTGCTGAAGGCCGCTCTCGTGGCCGGCATCGTGGATATCGGGCAACACCATCAACACTGGTCGAAGCATCCCGACGTCTGGCAATGTTTCCCGATCCCGCTGCCGGACAATGACCCCGGTTGCATCCCCCGGCTGCTGACCCGCCTCCGGGCCTGCAACCGCCATCAGGAAACCATACTGCTGTGGTCCGCGTCCGCTCTCCTGGACGGCGCACGGATCGATGCGAGGGGACAAGCCGTCAATGGCGCTCGTCCACACTCGATAGTGACTGTGCAGGCCGTCGTATTGGAAGGTTGCCATCTCGAACTGATCAACCTTGAGCACGCGGACCTTATGGGCGCGAGGCTTGAGCACGCGAACCTTGTGGGCGCGAGGCTTGAGCGCGCGAACCTTGAGGGTGCGAACCTTGTGGGCGCGAGGCTTGAGCACGCGAACCTTGAGCACGCGGACCTTGAGGGCGCGAACCTTGAGCACGCGAGGCTTGAGCACGCGAACCTTGAGGGTGCGAACCTTGAGGGCGCGAACCTTGAGCGCGCGGACCTTTCGGGCGCGGACCTATCGCCCGAGCAGCGAGAGTATGCAAAAGCCCGCGGGGCGATCGTCGATGCCGAGTGATCCCCTTACTCTCCGCCCAATAGCCGAAGCACATCCGGCGGAACCGGTGCGGGCCGGGCATGGCCTTGGGCCAGCAGGGTTTTGGCGATGTCCTCGGTCGGGGTTGCGCAGGCGACCAAAGGGCGTGGGGCGTCACGCGCCGGGACTTTGAGGCACAGGAGCGGTGCGCCACGCAGCAGCACGTCGAGTGCGGCGCGGGCCCGGTCGCCGCAAGGCCAAACACCGTCGGACCCGGTGCACAGATCGCCGGGGGCGGGTGTGGTGATGCCGATCAGAGTGTAGGTGCCCGCGTCGTCCCGGATGGTGTCACCGGCCAAGGCCACAGGGTTCCGTAAGTTTAGAATCTCGCAGGCCTTGGCAGGCTGCAGAATGCGACGGCGCTTACCGCCACCAGCAAACTGAAATGCCTCATCGCCACCCTCGATCCTGCAACGACCCCGCCAGATATACAGAATTCCTTTCATTTTTGGAAACACTATCTTGATATCTGGATGGCACACCGCTTGGGAAAACCCGCGCATGCGCGGACTCAGGCAACGCATCGACGAACGGCTGAAGCAACTCGGCACCAACCGCAGCCGTGTGGCGCGGCGGCTCGGTTTGAGTTCCCAGCGTTTCGGCCAATACGTGAATGAAGACCACGAACCCGACCTGGAGCTGACCGTGAAGATCGCGGCGGCATTGGAGGTGACGGTGGGGCAATTGCTGGGGGCGGAACCCATGCCGCCACCACCGGGGCACGATGACCCGCGCGCCGCCTGGCTCGAGGACCTGGCGACCACCGTGCGTCATCTCAGCGACGACGAGGTGCGCATGCTGGTGACCGGCCTCAAAGCCGCCCTGCAATCCCGCACCGGTTTGCAGCGATAGACCGGGTGCACGACCGCGGCTGCCGACCTGGCCGTCGGCGTTTCCCGCTTGACCCTGGTTCAGGCCCCCGATATCAACCGCCGAACCTATAGGGGCGAGGCTTAGCCGTGTGAGCCGACCAGCAACGCTGTCACGAAGGTCGGGACCGGGGGGGGAAGACGGGTGCAGGAAACGGCCAGCGTCGAGCGGACCGCCGTCAGGACGGCGCCCGTGTTCATTCGGCTGGAGAATGTGCGCAAGGTCTACCGCGCCAAGGGTCGGGCGTTCCTGGCCGTGTCCGATGTCACCCTGGATGTTCGCCAAGGCGAACTCGTGTCCTTGGTCGGTCCGTCCGGCTGCGGCAAGACCACCGTGCTGAAGATCCTGGCCGGGCTGCACGGCCATGACGGTGGCCAGGTCGCCATTGGCAGCGAGGCCATCCGCTTCGATGCGGGGCGCGACATCGGCATGGTGTTCCAGCAGTCGCTGTTGCTGAAATGGCGGCGCATCCTCGACAACGTGCTGCTGCCGGCGGAAATTCTCGGTCTGCCTATGAAAGCGGCACGGGCGCGCGGACGCGACTTGCTGGCCATGGTCGGCCTGTCCGGATTCGAGGACAAATTCCCCTACGAATTGTCGGGCGGCATGCAACAGCGTGCCGCCATCGCGCGCGCCCTCATCCACGACCCCCAACTAGTGCTGATGGACGAGCCGTTCGGTGCCCTCGACGCCCTGACTCGCGAAAAGATGAACCTGGAATTGCTGCGCATCTGGCAGGAGAGCAGCAAGACCATCGTCTTTGTCACCCACAGTATCCAGGAAGCCGTGTTCCTGGGCACCCATTGTGCCGTGCTGACCGCCGGGCCGGCGCGTATGGCCGACCACTTTGCCATCGACCTGCCCTTCCCGCGCCGGCTCGACCTGAAGTCCACCGAACCCTTCGGGGACTATGCCCGCCGCATCTACCATCAGCTCGGCATGGAGTGAGGCATGCACAGTGGAGGGGCAAAGTCCCACAGCCATTGGAAGAAGGGTTGGCGTGAGGGCGTTTGGGCCGGAGCGATGGGCGGCGATGCCATGGGCGGCGGCGCCACCCTCACCCCGTGTTTCGTTGTGGTTCGTCCCCAACCATGACCGCCATCTTGTGCGTCGGTCTGGCGGCGGTGGATGTGGTGTTGCGCGTCGATCACCTGCCGACCGAGGCCCGCAAGGTCCGCGCCTGCGGGGCGGCTGTGGTCGGCGGCGGCTGTGCCGCCAATGCGGCCGTGGCGGTGGCCCGGCTGGGCGGCTTGGCTCGGCTGGCCAGCCATATGGGCACCGACGAGATCGGCGCTCTGACCCTGTCCCAGCTCGCTCGGGACGGCGTTGACTGCGCGTTGGTGCACCGCGACCCGGCGGTGACCTCGTCGGTCTCGGCCATCCTTGTCGATGCCGCCGGCGAGCGGCAGATCGTCAACTACCGGGATCCAAGGTTCACGGACGCCGACGCCGCTTGGCTGACCGCCGATCTGCCCGTGCCGGACGCCATCCTGGCCGACACCCGTTGGACCGCCGGGGCCGCTGTGGCCATGGCAGCGGCACGCCGGTTCGGCTGTCCCGGCGTGATCGATGCCGAACCGCCGTTCGAAGGCTTGGAGCCGGCATTGGCGCAGGCCAGCCATGTGGTGTTTTCCGAACCGGGCCTGGCCGCGTATGGTGGCGATCTGTCGCAGGATGGGGCCTTGACGGCGGCCGAACAGCGGCTCGGCGGTTTCGTCGCCGTGACCTTGGGCGCGCGCGGCGTGGCCTGGCGGTCGGCCGGGCGCGCTGGCTTGGTGCCTGGGTTCGCGGTCACGGCCGTGGACACCACCGGGGCCGGCGACGTGTGGCACGGCGCCTTCACCTTGGCGCTGGCGGAAGGACAAGATCCGGCATCGGCCATGCGCTGGGCCAATGCGGCCGCCGCCATCAAATGCAGCCGAGCGGGCGGGCGCCGCGGCACGCCGACCCGCGCCGAGCTGGAACGCTTCTTGGGGGAGGCCCGACCATGCAGTTGAGCGCAGGCAAACTCTGGGGCATGCGGCGCATGGCCGATGCCGGCGGTCGGTTCCGCATGACCGCCGTCGATCAGCGTCCGCCGATCAAGACCCCGATCGCCAAAGTCCGCGGCACCGACACGGCACCCTACGACGACGTCGCCGGCGTCAAGGCCATGCTGATCGAAGAATTGCAGGCGCATTCTTCCGCCATGCTGCTCGACCCGCACTATGCCATCCCGCGCGGTTTGCCACTGCTCAGCCCGGCCAAGGGGCTGATCGTCACCCTGGAGGACTCCGTGTTCCAGGAAACGCCGGGCGGGCGCCTGTCGGCCGAGATCGATGCCTGGTCGGTGGAAAAGATCAAGCGGCTGGGCGCGGATGCGGTCAAACTGTTGGCCTGGTACCGGCCGGATGCCGGCTCGGCCGTGTGCGCCCACCAGCGCGACTTCGTCCAGCGCATTGGTGCGGCCTGTGTCCGCTTCGATATCCCCTTCCTGCTGGAGCTCTTGGTCTATCCCTTGGCCGGCGATGCCGAGCAGACGCGCGACTACGTCGAGATGCGCGGCAAAAAGGCCGACCAGGTTCTGGCCAGCGTTGCCGAATTCGCTCGGCCGGACTATGCCGTCGACCTGTTCAAGCTGGAGAGCCCGGTGGCCGCTGAAGACGTGCCGGGGGTGGGCGCCGCCGGCTGGGAGGCGGCCCAGGCGGTGTTCGACGAGATGGGGCGCCTGGCTGGGCGACCCTGGGTGATGCTGTCGGCTGGGGCGGGCAAGGCGGCGTTCCGCAACATCGTGAGCCATGCCTACCGCGCCGGGGCGAGCGGCTATCTGGCCGGGCGCGCCATTTGGCTTGATGCTTTCCAGCACTTCCCGGAGTGGCAGGCGATCCGTGCGGCGCTGCGCGCCGACAGCGTGCCGTATATGTGTGATCTGAATGCGTTGACCGAGGCCGAAGCCGTCCCTTGGTTTGCCCACCCGGCCTATGGTGCCGATGGGGCCGGGCTAGGGCCGGCGGACGGCGGTTTCCGCCACGCCTATGGCGGTTTTGGAGATGCGCCATGACCAAGACCGTCGGCGTGTTGGCATTGGGCCGGACCACCTTCGACGTGCCCTACGCCGAAGCCCGGATGGCCGAGGCCTTCGCCGTTTTGGAGCGCACCGGGCATCGCGTGGTCGGTCCACGGACACTGCTGACCGATGCCGCCATGGCGCAGGCCGCCGTCGACGCCTTGAGGGACGACACGCCGGATGCCGTCGTGTTGCTGCAGGCCACCTTCACCGACGCCTCGATGACCGTGGCGATCGCCCGGGCGTTCGAGCGGCCGGTGTCGTTATGGGCGTTTCCGGAACCGCGGTTGGGCGGGCGGTTGCGTCTGAATGCGTTCTGCGGCCTCAACCTGGCTGCCCACGCGCTCGGCCGGAACGGCCTCCGCCACGGCTATCTGTATGCGTCCCCCGACGCACCGGATGTGCTGGCCGCCTTGCACGCGCTGATCGATGGGGAACGCGTGGCACCGCCGGTGCCGGCCCGGGCGGTGTCCGTACCCAGCTTCAACAACACCGGCCGTCGGGTCGCCGACGGCCTCAAGGGCCGCACCATCGCCCGGCTCGGCGAGCCTCCGGACGGCTTTCATACCTGCACGTACGACCCGGATGCCTTGTATGCCCTGACCGGTGTGACGGTGACACCGATCCCCCTGGCGCAGGTGTTCGATCGGGCACGGCAGGCGCCGGCTGCGGCGGTCGCGGCGGCTCGTCAGGTGGCCGAACGTGACTTGGTCGACCTGGATGGGGTGGATGCCGACCAACTCGAGCGATCCTTGCGTCTGCAAGCGGCGTTGCACGCCCTGCACGACGAAGGCGCATACAGCGCGTTTGCCGTACGCTGTTGGCCCGAAACCTTCACAGCTTTTGGTGGCGCCGTGTGCGGACCGGTGTCCATGATGGGGGACCGCTGCGTGCCGTGTGCCTGTGAGGCCGATGTGTATGGTGCGGCGAGCAGCCTGATCTTGCAGACGCTGGCCGACGCTCCGGTGTTCATGGTCGACTTGGTCGATTTGGATGTAGCCGACGATACCGGCGTGGTCTGGCACTGCGGCCAGGCGCCGGTGTCCATGGCCCGCCCCGGCGCACAGCCGCGCGCGACGGTGCACAGCAACCGGCGCATGCCGCTGTTGTATGAGTTCGCGCTCAAACCCGGCCGGGTCACCTTCGCCCGGCTCAGCCAGGCACGCGGCGCGCCGAAATTGGTGCTGTTCGGCGGCGAGATGTTGGATCGGCCGATGGCGTTCACGGGCACCAGCGGCGTGGTGCGTTTCGACCGGCCGGCCGCGGCCATGTTGGACGGCATCATCGGCGCCGGCCTCGAGCATCACACGACACTGGCCTATGGTGACCACCGGGTAGCCTTGCGCGAGGTCGCCGGCGCCCTTTCCCTCCCGGTTCTGGAGTTGTGACATGCGGCGCTACGGCGTGATCGGCGGCGGCATGATGGGGCAGGAGCACATCCGCTATCTGGCCATGCTGGAGGGTGCCAAGGTGGCCGCCGTCGCTGACCCGCACGAGGACATGCGGACCCGGGCGGTGGCGGCGGCCGGTCTGGCGGCCGTGCCATTCGATGATCACCGCGCCATGCTGGCGGCCATGCCCGACCTGGATGCGCTGGTCGTCGCCACACCCAACCACACGCACCGGGCGGTGATGCAGGACCTGGTGCCGACCGGGCTGCCCATCCTGCTGGAGAAACCGGTGTGCACCACGGTGGCGGACTGCCACTGGATGGCCACGGCGTCGGCTGGTCGGCGGGCGCCGATCTGGATCGCCATGGAATACCGGTACATGCCGCCGGTGGCGCGGCTGATCGAGCTGGTGCGCGCCGGCGAGATCGGCCGGCTGCACATGCTCAGCATCCGCGAACACCGGTATCCGTTCCTTAACAAGGTCGGGCACTGGAACCGGTTCCGTCATTTGAGCGGTGGCACCATGGTGGAGAAGTGCTGTCACTTCTTCGATCTGATGCGGCTGATCACCGGCGCCGAGCCAGTCCGCCTGTTCGCCACCGGCGGCCAGGCGGTCAACCATCTGGGCGAATGCTACGCCGACGGCACGCCGGATATCGTCGACCACGCCTATGTGCTGGTGGATTTCGCCGGCGGTGTGCGGTGTTGCCTGGAGCTGTGCATGTTCGCGGAAGGCTCCTACCACCAGGAGCATGTCTCGGCGGTTGGCGATGCCGGGAAGATCGAGGCGCTGATCCCTGGGCCGGCGCGCTTCTGGCCCGGCCAGGCGCCGCGCCACGCCGAGGTCATTCTGTCGCCACGCGCCGCCAAGGCGCCCGAACGGCTACCGATCTTAGTCAACGAAGACCTGTTGCATGCTGGCGACCATCACGGCTCGACGTTTTTTCAGCATCAGCGCTTCCTTGCCATGCTGCAGTCCGGCGGCCCTCCGGAGGTTAGCCTTGCTGACGGTGTGGTCGCCGTTGAAATGGGGCTGGCCGCCGAACACAGCTTGCGCACCGGTCAGCCGGTGATCTTGCCGATGGCCGTCGCGGACAGGTGAGGTTTCGTGGAATGTGGCGATCTGCTCGGCCACCTGGCCAGGCGCCACCTGGCCAGGCGTGTGGGCGGATCGTGACACGATCTCGCTCTTCGGCAAGTCGGAGCCACGGATGGTGGGGCACCGAGTTTGGATGTCTGTTCCATTCCGGCGGGCGCGGTGCATCCTATGGCCACGTCTACCGCATTGGGGTTACGGCATTCGGCCTTCCCCGGGTTCGGCGACAGGGGCCGAGGCGGCCGTCCGTTGATCCGCTTCGTCGGCCAAGGCCACCACGGTGATCAGGTCGTCGGACTGCCAGTACCGGGATTTGCGCAACTCCAGACGGGCCAGTTGGGCAAATCCATCAATGAGCGGTTGTTCATCAGCGGACACCGGCTGTCGGCTGCGCAACCGTGCCGTCACGACGTCGATCATGTTCTGGCTAGAGATGGGAATCCATTTGAGGATGTCCGCATCAAAGATGGTGGCGATGCGGTTGAGGCGGACCAGATGACCGAGACGCTCTTCAGAGGTCTCGCCCAATCCGGTGCGCATGGCCTGCTCGACCGACCGCTCCAAGTCGTCCATGATATGTTGGCGCATCTGTTCGAATCGCGGGTAGTAGGTCTCGAACGCGACGGACATTTTTTGCCAACGCCAAAGATACGAAACCAGCCAGGCAACATCGTCAAAATCGAGCGTGCCCTCGCCCCGGCCGGATAGCACTGGCGGCAGACGGCCCTCGACGGCCGTGATCACCTTGGTGCCAAGAAACTCCAGGGTTTCGTTCCAGATATACTGCACGGCTCGGGCCTTGCGGCTGTCTTCCGTCATCCCGGCAAGCGACAGCGCCCGGTAGATGCGGTCCACACGGTGGCGAAGATGCTCGAAACGTTCACGGTCAGTGTCCGGCACCTGGATGGTTGCGCCGCGCAGGCGATCGTCCAGGTTCAGCGTGGCCGTGAAGTCCCAACGCAACATCATGCGGCAAGCGGTCAGATGACCGAGCAGGGCATCCTGGATCAGACCGGTCTCGGCCCCTTGGCGTGGTTCGGTCCGGCGCACGAAATGGGCCACGGTTTCATAACGGCTTTGCAGATTGAGGACCAGAAGCGGCACGATCTGCGTCGACAGATCACCGTCGGTCGAACCCAGATGGTGAGACGCCGAGTATGAAATCCGGGCAAGGAGTTTGCCCTGCTGGTACGCTCCAGCCAGACCGTCCGGTTGGTTCGGGCACCGGGCCCAGAACTCCTCGAGGGCGAGATCGAGCTCTTCCGTGCCGGTCAGCACGCACATGACGAGACTGAGAAACTGCCGTGTCACCGGCCGGGCGGTGGCGATCTGGCGCTCCGTCAGGGGGGCACGGCCGGTGCGCCGGGCAACGCCGCGTGCCAGGCGATCGATGAACCCCTGAAGGCGGTCCGGCGCGGCGAACACGGTCTCCAGGTGCCGGCATGCCATGTCGCGCATGGCTTCGCGCGCCGAGGTCGCCATGTCCGTCTTCAACACGTCTTCCAGTAACTGCGTCTCGGCCATGCGGGAAATCAGCGACTGGACGCCGGTGACCATCTCCTGGAATGCTTCCTGACGAAGCTGGTCCCATAACGCCGCAACATGGGTGCGCGGCAACAGGCCGGGAATGCCGTCCGCGTTCTGCAACAGCACCTCATCACCGCACAGAAACGGTTCGAAAATCTCGGTAAAGAGCCGCTGTACCCGGTTTGGCCGTCGTCTGTTGAGGAACTCGATCAGACAGGTCCGGACGACATCTTCTTCGCCTGGCGCAAAGGTGCTCGCAAGGGCATGGTGACGCAAGACCTGGTGGGCCCGCTCGATGGGAACGGTCAAGAGGTAGCGTTCGATCTTCTTTTTGATCCGTTGGCTGGTCTGAACCGCCATGGCGCGTCCCTTGCTGCGCACACCGGCCGAGCCGCGCAGCGCCGGCGATGAACGGCGATGACCCGCCGTCCCGGCACTCGACCGCGAAAAATGTAACTAAAATCTACGCAAGTGTCCATGTAGAGGAATCGCGTCGCCGACGTGCGGGTGACAGACATTGTTTTGCCGCTCAGAAATCCTGAAGGACCCGTCCTAAGGGCCGGTTAACGAACATGGGTGGTTGTGGCTGCGCGCTGTTGGTTGACCGGATTGTCCCGGTCATCATCTATCCCGTGTCGTGGCGCGGTCGCCCCGGCACGGCGGTCCGGCGCTGACCGAGCGGTCACGCGACCACGTCTTGGTCACGGCACACCCCGTCTCCGCCCCGCGGACGATGGATGGGCTGATCCCGCTGCTGGCCAAGCGCCGGAACCCGATGGCCATGGAGGTCGATGAATTTGGATCGGCCACGAGCGCATCTTGGGCGCCTTAGGGCTGGTCCGCCTGCGCCACATCCCCACGACCGGTGAAGAGATTGCGGAAAGCGGCTACCGGTTTCATTGTCGAAAACGCGACCGAGGGATCGATCGTGACGCGCCGCGTCGAACCGGCCTGAGCGCGGTTCGCCGGCCGCTCCGGCCGTGGAGACGTTGACGGTGTCGGTTGACGGGCCTATGCAAGCGGAGGGCCCCGGGTTCCGGCGCGACCGGCAGGGGTGTATACCGATCACGGCTTGCGGAACAGGACACCATGGCATCTTCCTCCGACACTGGCCTCAGCGGTGCTGTCAAATTGGTCTACGGGCTGTATCTAGCGTCGCTCATCGTTGGCATAACGGTGATCATTGGTGTTGTCATTGCCCATGTGAAACAACCGGAAGCCCGGGGAACCAAATACGAAAGCCATTTCCGCAATCAGATCATCAGTTTCTGGGTTGGGCTGGCAGTGATCATCGTCGGCTGGATGCTGACCGTCGTGCTGGTTGGTTATGCGGTCATTCTGGGTGCGTGGATCTGGATTCTATATCGAACCATCAGAGGTTTGCTTCGCATTCTGGACGACCGCGCCTATGCGTGAGAAGCGGAACCGGCGGGGGAATTGACCACGTGGTAGCAGATTGCTGCCGTGATCTTCGGGTGACCTTTTGTGAATTCTTTGGCCTTTTGGCCCGATGGTTCAGAAAGTTCGACATATAGTGTCTTCTGATCAGGTCACCATAACCCCTTTAACGTCATTAGCATGATGATTGATACGGCCTTTGACCGTTTTGCGCATCACAATTGAAGAATTTCCAGTTATTTTATGTCTCAATAGATCGTCATTACAAATCGACTCAAGCTGCTCGGCATTTGCTTCCATATGGTATGGATCCGGCGGTGTCGATTGCACGCATTGGTCGGTGTGAAGGATTTCGTATAGAAACAGGACCGCTCTCGGGTTGTCGTCGATCGATCCTTGCCGTGTGGGCGGCTAACCATGGGCGGATTTCCATCCTCGATCGAGTTTGTTTATGGTCGCCGCAGCGCGGACGATCGACTGCTGCTGGTGCCATTTGGTCTTGGCCTTACCGGTATGATCCCGCAGCCCCCCATAGCGCACGGTGAAGGTCGTCGTAGGATGTGGCTTCCTTATTGTATGCGGCCAAGTGTCAGGCCTGAAATCACTGACTTAAAGAAATAAAATAAAATTACAGTTACTAGGAGCGGAATGCCGATTGACCAGTGCGAGAAATTGACTTTGCCAAAACGCAACTTGGAATCGCAATGGGGCATATTTCTGTATACCGACTCTGTGAAATCGTGCTTGATTTGATTGGCGCGGGGGTCCGTTTGGTGTAAGGCAAGGGGGACATGTTTCCGCCGGGTCACCTGCCACATCGGGGATTATTTTCATGCAGAAGAGAATGAGGGCCTATCGGGTTGGTATCGTCGCCCTGCTGGTCGGTCTCGTCGGCCTCCTTGATTCCTCCGCCGCACTTGCGGCGTGGCAGCCTGCGGGGCCGGTTCGCCTCTTGGTCGGCTTTCGAGAAGGCGGCGGGGCGGATACGCTGGCGCGGGTGATCGCCCGGTCGATCGAGTCGGCCCGTGGCTGGTCGATCGTGGTCGAGAATGTCACCGGTGGCGGCAGCGCGGTGATGGCCAAGCAGATCACCCGCGCCGCGCCGGATGGCCTGACCATCGGTCTGACCGTTTCGGAGGTGATCACCTACACGCCCCTGCGCAACCCCCGCATCGGCTACGGGATCGATGACTTCACCTACCTCGGCGCGGTTGCCCGCTCACAGGTGGCCCTGATGGCACGCGCCGATAGCCCGTGGAACAGTCTGGCAGATGTGTTGGCCACGGCACGGACCGAAGGGCCGTTGACGATCGCGGCCATGGGAATTTTGGTTGCCGATGCCACGCGCTTGATCGCTGCCCGTTTTCAGGTCCCCCTGGTGGTGGTGCCTGTGCGCGGCGGGGTCGGCGGCATGATCGAGCTTATTGCGGGGAACGTCGACTTGGCCTGGGGTGCCGGCGTGCAGGCTGCTTATCTGGCCAGCGGTGACGTCAAGGCGCTCTTGTCGGCCGAACCGGAGCGCATTCCGATGGCACCCGATGCGCCGACGCTCTTCGAGCTCGGCCTTGACATGGATCTCTCGGTCTATTTCATGTTTGTGGGGCCATCCGGCCTGCCGATCGATGTTGCCTCCACCTATTCCGATGCGATTGCGTCGGCCGTCCAGAACGAGCAGGTTCGCACTCTGATCGGCGATCGGCTGAAATTGGCGGTGCAGTACGTGAGTGGCGGCACGTTGGAATCGATCCTGCGTGGCACCCGGCAGTCCAGACGGGAGATTCTTACGGCGCTGGGGCAATAGGTCAGTGTGTTATTCTAACGACTCCAAAGGCTTGGGGGCCAGGTCATGGACCGAGGGCATTTCTGGCTGGGCGGTCTGATTTGCGTGGCCGGGCTTGTCTTGGTGGTGGTGGTCATCCCGACACAAACCATGCCGCCGTTTTTCGCCACCGTGCACCCGGCGGTTTTTCCATCGATTGGGGCTAGTCTCATGACCAGCGCTGCTGGTCTGCTCGCGGTCCGGTCGCTGTTCCGGCAGAGTTCGGCGTTTCCGCCCCTGCTGCCCATCCTGACATGGGCCACAGGCTTGACGATCGCAGGCGCACTCGTGGTCGCCAGCCTGGCCACGGCTGGGTATATGATCACCGGGGTGGTCTTGGTGGCCGGATTGATGCGTCTGTTGGGGAGGCCGTCGGTCCCGGCGCTGGTTGGTGTGTCCGTGAGCTCGACCGGCGTGCTCTATCTTATCTTTGCCGTTCTTCTGGGACGGCCGCTACCGTAAGAGGGCTGCGTGGATCTGGTCCTGGCGGGGATTGCCGACGCCTTAACCCCGGCCACCTTGGCCATCGTCGCCGCCGGGGCATCGCTCGGCATCGTGGTCGGCGCCGTGCCCGGATTGAACGGCCCCATGGTGATGGCGATCCTGGTACCGGTCACCTTTTACCTGCCGGATCCGCTGATCGCCGTCGGTTTCCTCGTCGGCATCATGAAAGGCAGCGCCGTTGGCGGCGCGGTGCCCGCCATCCTGTTCAATACGCCAGGCACGCCGGACAGTGCCATGACGGCGCTCGACGGCCATGCGCTGGCCCGCCGTGGCCGAGCCGGAACCGCCCTCAAGACGGCCCATGCTGCCTCGGTGACCGGCGACATCTTGAGCGATTTTGTTCTGTTCACTGCCGCTGCGCCGCTTGCCGTCGTGGCCCTGCAGATGAGTTTCCTCGACAAGACTGGGCTCGTGTTCTTTTCGCTGTGCGTGACCGCCACGGTGATCGGCCCCTCGGTGCCGAAGGGCTTGATCGCCGCCGGCTTCGGTCTGTTTCTGGCCGCAATTGGCACGGATATCGAGGATGGTCAGCCCCGTCTTGCCTTCGGTATCGTGGCGTTGGAAGATGGATTGCCGGTCTCGGTGGTCGCCATGGGGTTGTTGGTGTTGGGTGAAATCTTCCGTGACATGGAAGATATGGTGCGGCACCGGCGCACGCGGGCCGTCCCGGGCGACGCTGTGATTTCCGGTCAAGACACCACGCTCAGCATGGCCGAGTACCGGGCCCTGGGACCCACCATTCTGCGCTCGGCCGCCATCGGCACGTGCATCGGTGCCATGCCCGGCGTCGGTTCGGGTGTGGCCGCGGTGGTCGGGTATGCCACGGCCCAGCGTGCCTCGCCGCGTGCCGCCGGGTTCGGCCGGGGAGAACCGGAGGGTATCGCCGCCGCCGAAGCCGCCAACAGTGCCGTTGCCGGCGCCAATATGATCCCGCTGTTGGCGCTCGGCATTCCCGGCAACATTGCCGCCGTCTTCCTTGCCCAGGCGCTGGTCATCCACGGCGTCACGCCGGGGCCGTTGGTCTTTGAGCAGCAGGCGCGGCTGCTCTACGGCATCTTCACGGCCATGGTTCTGGCCAATCTGTGGAACGCGGTGATCGGGCGTACGACGCTCAGCCTGCTCGGCCAGATTGCCCGCATCCCACGCCGCTTGGTTTATCCGGTCGTGGTGCTGCTGGTGCTGACCGGTATTCTGATTTCCACCAACAGCGATCTGATGCTGGCGCTCACCTTGGCTTTCGGCGTGCTCGGCTATCTCATGCGCCGGTTCGGCATTCCGTTTTTGCCGCTGCTGATCGCCTTTGTCGTCGGCCGGATGTTCGAGTTGCCGTTGATCCAGGCCATCATCACGACGCGCGGCGATCCCTGGGTGGTCCTGCACCACCCCGTCGCCCTCGGCTTCTTCACCGCTGGCCTCGGGGTGATCTACTGGTTCGGTATCCGCCATCCGGGCGATACCCTGCCGCCGCAGTCTGGCGGTTTGTAACCCGCGGCCCAGTCCGTCTCGCGGTCCGCCGCGAACCGAAGGTCACCATGAACGTCCTTCTCCTTTTATCCGACGAACACGATGGCCGGGCCCTGGGGTGTGCCGGCCATCCGAAGGTGCACACGCCTGCGCTTGACCGGTTGGCCGCCCGCGGCGTGCGCTGGACGCGCGCCTGGACGCCGTCACCCATCTGCGTGCCGGCCCGGGCTGCACTCGCCACCGGACGCTGGGTGCACCGCATCGGCTTTTGGGACAACGCGCACGCCTACGACGGCCGCGTGCCCGGTTGGGGTCATGCGCTACAGGCCGCTGGGATTCCAGTCGAGTCCGTTGGCAAGCTGCATTTCCGCTCGGGTGACGACCCGACCGGCTTCGACGCCCAGCATGTGCCGATGCACATCGCCGGTGGGGTTGGTCAGGTCTGGGGATCGGTGCGCGAGCCCTTGGTCCACCAGGGGCCGTCTCCCCTGTATACTGAGGTCGGTGCCGGCACGTCGCAGTACAACCTTTACGACCTGGCTGTGGCCGAACGGGCCGCGGCTTGGCTTGCGGCGCGGCCGCCCGGATCGAGCCCCTGGGTGTTGCAGGTCGGCTTCGTGGCCCCGCATTTTCCGCTGGTGGTCCCGCAGCGTTACCTCGACCGCTTTCCCCTCGCCGGCATCCCGCGGCCCAAGCTGTCGCCGCGCGACGGGCATCGCCAACACCCGTGGCCGGCGGCCCATGATGGGGTGATGCACCATGACGCCGCCTTCGCGGACGATGTGGCACGCCGGCGGGCCATTGCCGCCTATTGGGGGTTGATCAGTTTCCTTGACGATCGCATTGCCTTGGTGCTGGCGGCCCTGGAGACCGCGGGGCACCAAGAGGACACGCTGGTGATCTATGCCTCCGACCACGGCGAAAATGCCGGGGCACGCGGCTTCTGGGGCAAATCCAACCTCTACCGCGAGGCCGCTGGCATCCCGCTGATCCTGGCCGGCCCGGGGGTGCCTGCGGGCGCCATGCGCAGCGAACACGTCAATCTGATCGACCTGGCACCGACCATTCTCGATGCAGTCGGCCTTGATCCGATGGCGGCCGGCTTCGACGGCGTGTCGCTGCTGCCGTCCGCCCGCGGCGTGACAGTGGCGGCCCGACCCGGTTTCAGCGAATACCACGCGGTCGGGTCGCCCTCGGCCGGGTTCCTCATCGCCGACGGACCGTGGAAGTTGCACCACTACGTCGGATACCCCCCAGAGCTGTTCCACCTCGACGAAGATCCGGACGAAACCTCCAACCGCGCCGATGAACCGATTTGTGCCGATGTCGTGGCGGGCCTGCGGGCGCGTCTGCACGCGGTTCTCGCGCCGGAGACGCCGGACCAGGTCGATGCCCGAGCCAAGGCCGACCAGCGTGTCCTCATCGAGCGCTTCGGCGGCCGTGCCCACGCTCTGGCGACCGGAACGCCGGGGGCTACGCCGGTCGCCAATGGTTGACAAACCGCCGACCAAACCGGCATGATTGGTCCATATAAATCAACAAATGGTTGATATTGGTTGGCCATGTGGTCGGTCAGCCACCACCGGCAAGGAGCGCCGCATGCCCAAGATCGCCACCATCGAGACCATCGCGCTCGGCTGGTCGTTCCCGGTGGCGCACAGTTACGGCATGGCGCGCGGGCTCACCCATGGGCGTCAAAGCACCATCGTGCGCGTGCGCACCGACGCCGGCGTGGAAGGTTTGGGCGAAGCCTGGGGGCCATGTGCCATGACGGGTGCGGCGCTCGATCTGATCCGTGGCTACCTGGTCGGCACCGATCTGTTCGCGCATGAGCACGTGTTCTGGCACATCCTGGCCAAGCACTACCATTTCGGCGTGCAGAACCCGATGGTCGCGGCCTTGTCCGGGCTCGACGTGGCCGTGCGTGACGCCGCCGCGCGCACGGTCGGCCTGCCCTTGGCCAGCCTGACCGGTGGCATCGCGCGCACTCGGCTGCCGGTCTACGCGTCAGGCGGCTATGTCACCCTCGACCCGGACCGGGATTTCCCGGCGCAATTGGATCGCTTGACGGCGCACGCTTGGCCGGCGGTCAAGATCAAGATCGGCTTAGGTCCGGCCTCGGACGAACGGCGGGTGGCCATGACCCGGGAGCGCATTGGCGCCGAGACCCAGCTCATGGTCGACGCCAATGGCAACTATACGCTCGATCTGGCGCTCGACAGCATGCGTCGGATCGCACGCTATGACATCGCCTGGTATGAAGAGCCCCTGGCCCCGCAAGACTTCGATGGCTACCATCGGCTCGGTCCCCTGGCCCCCATGCCGGTCGCCACTGGCGAGGCGCTGTACACGGTCTTCGATTTCCAGCGCCTGATCGCCACCGGTGGCGTGCACGTGGTGCAGCCCGACCTGAGCCTATGTGGCGGTTTCTGGCAGGCCAAGCGCATCGCCGACCTGGCGCTGGTCAACCATGTGCGCCTGTCGCCGCATGTCTGGGGTGGTGCCATCGGGCTTGCCGCCGCCTGTCATTTCGTCGCGGCGCTGCCGGCCTATCCGCATGGCGCCCATGTGCCCGCTCCGTGCCTGGTCGAATATGATCTGGGGGAAAACCCCCTGCGCGACCGGCTGCTGGCCGAGCCGATCCGGCTCGAAGATGGCTGCCTCGTGCTACCGGACGGACCAGGACTGGGTGTGACGCTGGATCCGGCGGCGGTCGACGCCCACCGGCTGCCGGCATGACGGCCGCGGCCAGCCCGTCGGCATCCGATCCGGTCGCCGCGTCCGGGACCGCCCCGGTGCTGTTGCGGGTGACGGATTTGCAGACCCATTTCGTCACCGATGCGGGTCGGGTGCACGCCGTGGATGGCGTGGATCTGACCGTGCGGCGCGGCCAGACGGTGGCCCTGGTCGGGGAATCCGGATCGGGTAAATCGGTCACTGGTCTCAGCATCATGCGGCTTCTACAGCGAACTCCGGCACGCTTGGCCGGTGGTGAGATCCAGTTTACGGCCAAAGACGGCGTCACGCAGGATTTGGTCCGGCTGCCAGAGGCGCGCATGCGCGCCATCCGCGGGGGCGAGATCGCCATGATCTTCCAGGATCCCATGGCCAGCCTCAATCCGGTGTTTCCGATTGGCGAACAGATCGTCGAGGCGATCGTCACGCACCGGACTCTGGGTCGCCGGGCCGCCCGTGCCGAAGCTGCCCGTCTGCTGGACCAGGTCGGCATCGCCGAGGCCCGGCGTCGGCTCGACGACTACCCGCACCAGTTGTCCGGCGGCATGCGCCAGCGCGTGATGATCGCGGTGGCGCTGGCCTGCGATCCGGTGCTGCTGATCGCTGATGAACCGACGACCGCCCTAGACGTTACCATCCAGGCCCAGATCATCGCCCTGTTGCGCCGCATTCAAACCGAGCGCGCCATGGGCATGATCTTCATCACCCACGACCTGGGTCTGGTCGAAGAGATCGCCGACCGGGTTGCCGTCCTGTATGCCGGCCAAGTGGTCGAAGAGGCTCCGGTCGAGACGGTGTTGGCCCGACCGCGCCACCCCTATACCCGAGCCTTGTTGGATTGCAACCCACACCGGGTGCTGGCCGGAACCATCGGGGCCGGGTCGGACTTGCGGCCGATCCCGGGGCGGGTGCCGGACCTGGTGGCACCACTGCCGGGGTGCCGGTTTGCGCCCCGCTGCGGTTTGGCGGCGGCCGCCTGTCGGACCGAGACGCCGGTGCTGCGTCCGGTCGGATCGGACCAGGCGAGCCGCTGCCTGTTCGCCGAGGCCGTGTCGTGACGTCGCGGCCGTTGGTCGAGGTGGAAGGTGTGGGTCGGCGTTTTCCGATCCGCCCGGGCTTGTTCGGTCGCGCGGGTGCCCATGTGCACGCCGTTCAGGACGTCTCGTTCGTCCTGGCGACCGGTGCCGTGTTGGGCGTGGTCGGCGAGTCCGGATCGGGTAAATCCACTCTGGGCCGCCTGGTGTTGCGTCTGTTGCCGTCCAGTACCGGCCGCATTCGGTTCGATGGCACCGATCTCACCACGGCCGGCCCGGACAGTCTCCGTCGCTTCCGCCGGCACGCACAAATGGTGTTCCAGGACCCATACTCCAGCCTGAACCCGCGCATGCGGGTCGGCGCCGCCCTGGCCGAGGCGATGCGGGTGCATGGCTTGGCCAACCGGGCCACTGCACGCGACCGGGTTGCCGATCTACTGGAAAGCGTCGGCCTGAAACCGGACCATCGCGACCGCCTGCCGCGTGCCTTCTCCGGCGGGCAGCGCCAACGGGTGGCGATCGCCCGGGCGCTTGCGGTCGAGCCGCGCCTGATCGTTGCCGATGAGCCGGTTTCGGCCTTGGATGTGTCCATCCAGGCGGAGATTCTCAACCTGCTCAAAGGATTGCAGGAACGCCTGAGCCTGACCATGCTGTTCATCAGCCATGACCTGGCGGTGGTCGAGCTAATCGCCGACCGGGTTTTGGTGCTGTACCTGGGCCGGGTCATGGAACTGGGGCCGACCGCGCAGGTGCTCCGGATGCCGCGTCACCCCTATACGCGGGCGCTGATCGATGCCGTGCCGGGGCGTCGCCGGGCCGATGGCAGTCGCGCTCGGCCGCTTGCCGGCGAGATTCCCAGCCCGATTGCGCCGCCCAGCGGTTGCGTCTTTCGCACCCGTTGCCCGTTTGCCCAGCCGGCCTGTGCCGAAACCGTTCCACCGCTCACCGAGGTGGCGCCCGGACATGCCAAGGCTTGCCTGCGCGACGACCTGATGCTCGAAGATGGGAGGCAGGCCGCATGAGCCGGACTTGCGTGATCATCGGGGCGCGCGGCTTCGTCGGCGCCCATGCCGCCCGTGCCTTCGTGCGCGCCGGCTGGACCGTGCATCTGTTCGGTCCGCCCGGCAACGACGGGTTGATCGACGACCTCGCCACCGATGTCGTTGATCATCTCGGCAGCATTGAAGACGAATCGGCCCTGCGTGCCATGCTGGCGGCGGCGGTGCCCGAGGTGGTGGTCTCCTTCGCTGCCTTCAGCAACGGCGCGGTCGGGTTGGCTCGCGCCGGCGAAACCGATGCCGCACGCGCCTTCGCCGTCAATGTGGACGGCTTTCGGCGGTTGTTGACCGCGGCGGCCGATGCCGGCGTACCGCGCGTGGTGTGGGCCAGCTCCACCACCGTATACGGCCCGGCGTCGGATTATGGCGATGGGCCGGTCGACGAGGACAGCCCGGTGCGGCCACGGCTGGTCTACGGTCTGACCAAGGTCATGGGCGAGCAGCTCGGTTGCTTCTTCCGCGACACGCGCGGTCTGGAGGTGTGCGGCTTGCGCATTCCCCTGGTGATCGGTCCCGGATGTTGGTATCGCGGCGCCGCCGGTCAGGTGGTCGACCTGTTCGCCGCCGCCGCGGCCGGGCAAGCGGCCGTGCTATCCGGTCCGACGGCGCTGGTGGATTTTCAGTACGTAACCGACGCCGCCGCTGCCTTCTTGGCCGTTGCCGCCCATGCCGGGCCTGTGGCGGACTGTTACAACGTCGCCGGTTTCACGGCGCGCTTTGCTGATCTGGCCACCGCCGTCGGTCGTCACACCGGCCGCCCTCAGGATTACGGCTTCCGGCCGGTGGAGCCGCCCATCGTCTATCCGCTGATCCGGGCCGAGCGAATCGGTTACGATCTAGGCTTCGCCTCCGAACATAATCTGGAAGCCACGGCCGCTGCATTCCTCGCTGCCTTGCACAAGGACTCCGCGCCATGATCGAACAGCGTCTGGCCGAACTCGGCCTGAGATTGCCGGAGGCCGCTCAGCCGGCCTTCGACTACGTGCCGGTCACCCTCCACGCTGGCGTCGCCTATGTCAGCGGGCAGCTCCCCAAGGTCGACGGCGCCGTGCGGGTGACCGGCAAAGTCGGGGCCGAGGTGGATGTTGTCGCAGCGCAAGAGTCCGCGCGGGTGTGCATCTTGCAGGGGTTGGCCTGTCTTAAGGATGCGCTTGGCGGCGATTTGGAGCGCATCGAGCGCGTTCTCAAGATCAACGGCTATGTCGCGTCGGCTCCCGGGTTCAATGCCCAGCCGGCGGTGCTGGATGCCGCGTCCAATCTGCTCGGCGCCGTCCTGGGTGAGCGCGGGCGGCACGCCCGGGCGGCCGTGGGGGTGGCCGAATTGCCGCGCAACGCGCCGGTGGAGATCGAGATGACCGTTGCCGTGCGGCCGTAGAGCACCGGCAATCTTTTCCTTTCCTGGCCGGAGGACAGGCGGCATGGCGGACTGGTACGAGATGGCGGCGATGACGACGGTCGAATTCGCTGCGGCGTTGAAGACCGTCAAGCTGGGTTTGATTCCCGTTGGTGCGACGGAACAACATGGCCCCAATTTGGCTTTGGGCACCGACTACGTGGCCGCCCATCGCTTGGCGCAGCGCATCGCCGTGCGCGTGCACCCGCGCGCCGTCGTCACGCCACCGCTGCCGATCGGCCTGTCGTACCATCACACCGGCTTCAGTGGCACGTTGACGCTCACGCCGGAGACCTTCATCGCCACCTGCGTGGAGACTGCGGTCTCGCTGAAGCGCAGCGGGTTGACGCATGTGTTGTTCGTCAACGGACACAACGGCAACACGGCGGTCCTCAACGTGGCCACCACCAAGCTGGTGTACGAACACGGCATGCAGGCCGCCGTGAGCTTTTACTTCGGCCAGGCCGGCGATCGGGTGAAGGCACATGCCAAGACGGCCCGGTTCGGCCATGCCTGCGAGGTCGAGACCAGCGTGCTGTTGGAACTGGCGCCGGAGCTGGTGCGCACGGCGGCCTTGGCGGAAGGGGTGGTGCGCGAGCCGCCGCTGCATTACGCCTTCAACACCCAGCCGTTCTTTCACCAGGTGCCGATCCCGTTCGATCAGCAGACCGAAAACGGCGTCTTCGGGGACGCCCGGCTGGCTAACCGCGCGGCCGGGTCCGACATCGTCGAGACCGCGGTCGAGCGCACGGTGGCCTTCATCGACAGCTTCATCGCTTGGCGGCCCGACCGGTCGCCAGTGCTGCCGGGCGGGGCGGGCGGCTGAGTCAATCCCGCCCCACCGGTTCGGATCAACAACCAAATGGAGGGAACGATGGGCAAGGGACGACGGAACGCCGCGCTCGGCATGGCCGCCGGTTGGGTGGTCGCCTGGCTGGCCTGGGCACCGGCCTCGGCCTATGGACCGCCGGTCGATGGGGCGCCGCTGGGCGGCAACCTGACCATCGGCTCGCTCGTCGAACCGCCGGCGCTGGATCCGTTCCACCAGGCGGCGGATGCGCGCATTGCCGTGTCGCTGCTGATGTATCAGGGCCTGATGTATGAAGACCCGTCGGGCGCAGCGCAGCCGTTGCTGGCCACCGGTTACGAGGTTTCCGATGATGGTCTCACCTATATCTTCACGGTGCGCGAGGGAGTGACCTTCCACACCGGGGCGGCGATGACCGCAGCGGATGTCAAATACAGCTACGACTACATCCGCAACCCCGACAACGGTTCGCCCGGCGCGCGTGACTTCAATGCCATCGACGCCATCGAGACCCCTGACGCCACGACCGTGGTGTTCCGTCTCAACCGGCCGAATGCCGCCCTGCCCATGACCCTGACCAACAAGTATGGGGCCGTGGTGCCGGCCGGGTATTTCGATGACGACGCGGCACGCAACCGTATGAATGTGGAGAGCGTCGGCACCGGTCCATTCAAGCTGGTCAGCTTCCAGCCCAACAGCTTGCTCGGCTTGGCCCGGTTCGAGGACTACTGGGAAGACGGTGCGCCCTATCTGGACGAGGTCACCTTTCTGTTCATGCCCAACGCGGCCAGCCTCCTTGTGGCCTTGCGCAACCAGCGCATCGATCTGGCCGTCTTGGGTCGACCGCAGGATTCCGAGCAGCTCGCCGGAGTCCCGGGCCTCGAGATCACCCGCTTCCCGTCGCTGAACCACAAGACCCTAGACCTGGATGCCAACCACCCGGTCTTGAGCGACGTGCGTGTCCGCCAGGCGATTTCGCTCGCCATCGACAAGGACGAGTTGATGCGGGCCGCCATCGGTGACTACGGCACCACGATTGGCACCATCGTCGCCGGCATGCAGGACGCTTGGGGTCTGCCACTGGATCAGGTGCCGTTCCAAGGCCCGGACATCGCCGCGGCCAAGGCACTGCTCGCCGAAGCCGGCTACGCCGACGGCGTCGATCTCGAGCTGGCCACCATCATCGGTTATGACTGGATGGACCCGGCCGGTGCGACGCTGGCCCAGCAACTGTCCGAGGTCGGCATCACCCTCGGTATCAACAAGGTCGAGTTGGGCGTTTGGATCTCCAATTTCCGCTCGCGCCAAATGGGCTTCACCTTCAACGATTGGGGCACCTCACCCGACCCGCATCTGCTGTTCTACCGGCACTACCACAAGCAGCCGAGCGGCGCTGACTTCCGCAATTGGAACAACGACGACGCCAGCGCATTGCTTGCCCAAGGTCAGGCGACGGCGGACTTCGCCGAGCGCCAGCGCATCTACAAAGCGTTCCAGGAAATCTTCGCCACCTCGGTGCCGACCGTGATGCTGTTCAGTCCAGATTGGGTGGTGGTGACCACCGAGCGGGTGAAGAATTACGTGCAGCATCCGACCGGCTGGTACTTCGGTCTTATCCGCGCCTATGTGGAGTGAGGCAGGTCGCCATGGAAAGCCCCTCTCCCCCCAGGGTAGAGGGGTTGGGTGAGTGTGGTTCTGTCTGCGCCCTGTGGAGATGTCTCACCGGCCGAACGAGCCCATCTGGCCGCTGCGCGGCCACCCTCTCCCAATGGGAGAGGGTTCCCTTACTTTGGACCACCCATGGCGCATTATCTGATCAAACGGCTGGGCGCCGCCCTAATGACGGCTCTGTTGGCGTCGTTGCTGGTGTTCTTGCTGGTGCGTGCCGTACCCGGCGACATTGTGGCGCAAATGCTCGGCCAGGCCGGTGACGATGCGGCGGCGGAACGAGCATTGCGCCGCTTCTTCGGCCTCGACCAGCCGGTGTGGCAGCAATACCTGTCGTGGCTCGGCGCCGTGCTGCAGGGTGACCTTGGCACGAGTTGGACGCGTGGCACGCCGGTGACCGACATGGTGCTGAAGGCATTTGGCGTGACCTTGCAGCTCGGCTTGTTCACGCTTGCCTTCGCTACCCTGTTGGGGGTGCCGTTGGGTATGCTGGCCGGCATCTACGAAGGCCGTTGGCCCGACACGCTGGTACAGGCGTTCAATCTGCTGGCGTTATCGGCGCCGGTATTCTGGGTCGGGTTGATGACGCTGATCGGCGCTTCTCTGCTGTTCTTCTGGTCACCTCCCCTGGTCTACCGGCCGTTTGCTGCGGCTCCGACGCAGAACCTGCAGATCATGCTGCTGCCGGTGCTCAGCCTGGGGTTGCTCCAGGCTGCCGCCTACAGCCAGTTCGTGCGTCAGGCCGTGGTATCCGCCCTGCACCAGGATTATGTGCGCACGGCGATCGCCAAGGGGCTGAGGACTCGTGTGGTGTTTTTCAAGCACATTCTGCGCAACATCCTGATCCCGCTCGTCACCTTCATGGGACTCATCCTCATCCAGATTCTGGGTGGTGTGGTGATCATCGAGTCCCTGTTTTCGTTGCCCGGTTTGGGAAGGCTGTTGTTGACCGCGATCCAGACCCGTGATTTCCCGGTCGTACAGGGAGGTCTCCTGCTCATCGTCGGTGTCGCCATGGCGATCAACCTTCTGGTCGATGTGCTCTACCATGTCATCGATCCCCGCACCCGGGCATCCTGATGCCGGGTTTGAACCGAAGCGCCTGGAGCCGGACGGAACCATGACCGACATGTGCGCCGACAGGGAGGCCGCAGGGACGCCGTGCTCGCGTTGGGCCCGGCGTTTCGGCCGGTCTTTGCGCCGGCATCCGGAGATGGCGTTCGGCTTTGCCATCATCGCTGTGCTGCTTGCCATGGTCGCCGTGCCCGGCGCCTTCACCGCGCGCTCGCCGATCGCCATCGACGTGGCCAAGGGGCTGCAGCCGCCATCGGCCGAGCACTGGTTCGGGACCGACGACATCGGCCGCGACATCTACGCCCGGCTGGTGTATGGGGCCCGGGTGACGCTGGGCACGGTCGCCGGGGCCTTGGCGCTGTCTGCCCTGTTCGGCGGGCTATGCGGCCTCATCGCCGGCTATTTCGGCCGTTGGACCGATTTAGTGGGCGGCCGCTTGGTCGATGTGGTCCTGAGTTTTCCGCCAATCATCCTGGGTGTGGTGATCACCGGTATCCTGGGCACCGGTGTGGGTAATCTGATGTTGGCGTTAAGCCTGGTTTATCTGCCCGTGTTCTACCGCATCGCCCGTTCCGGCGCGATTGCCGAAGCGGCGTGCACCTATGTGGAAGCCGCACGGGCCCTGGGGTATGGTGAGGCGCGCATCCTGTTCGGCCATGTGCTGCGCAATGTGGTGCCGCTCGTTCTCGTACAGTATATGATCCTGTTCCCGCTGGCCCTGCAGATTCAGGCTGCCCTCGGTTTTTTGGGCCTGGGTGTGCCACCGCCGACGCCAGACTGGGGCGCGGTGCTGGAACAAGGCAAGAATTACCTGATGTTCGCCCCGTGGATCTCGCTGTTTCCCGGGCTTTTCATCCTTGTGTCGGCGCTCGGCGTCATCCTGGTCGGCCGTGCCGTGCAGCGCATGATCGACACGGCGTAAGTCATGTGGGGCGTGAGGTGGCGGTCAGGCCTCGGAAATGGAGGCGAGCACGCGTTGCAGCGAGGTCGTGATGCCTTGCCCGGCCGCTGCTGCATCGCCGCGCTTCAGGGCGTCGACCACAGCCCGGTTCTCGGCATAACCGGTCTTGCGGACGACGTCGACCGGCGGCATCGGTGCTTGCGGCCGGTCCCAGTGGGCGGCCCGGCGTGCAGTGACCACGGCGGCCATGGTCTGGATCAGGAATCGGTTGCCGGTCGCACGGGCGATTTCCACGTGCAGCGCGTATTTCGCCTCCTTGAAGGCGACCCAATCGGCGGCGGTGCGCAGGGCCTCCAGGCAGTGGTCCATGGCGACGAAGTGCTCGGGCGTGGCGCGGGCCGCGGCCAGGGCGGCCATGTGCGGTTCGAACAACAGGCGCGCTTCGATCAGTTCGGCCAAGCTCGGCGGTGCCGGGGCGGCCGGTCCGTCGGCCGGTGCATCGGCGACGAAGGTGCCGCGGCCGACCTGTCGGGTCAGCAGGCCCGCCGTCTCCAGCTCGCCCAAGGCCCTGCGCACGGCGTTGCGGGCCGCACCGAAGCGCCCCGCCAGGTCGCGTTCCGTCGGCAGGCGCGTTCCCGGCGGCAGGCGGCCGGAGCGGATGGCGCCGAGCACATGGTCGCGCACCTGGCGCACCTTGATTTCGGTGGCCGCGCGTGCGCCCGTGCCCGGGTCGCCGGCCGTACCGCTATCCCAGTTCTGGATAAGATCGGTCATACCCATCCAACCAATTCCGAACCAATATCGGTCGCGACCTTAGGGCACGGTCTGGGGACAATGCAACCATTGTCGGCGGCCGGTCCGGGCCACGATACAGGGAGGACAGCATGCGCACCGGTGGACAGATTCTGATCGACGCGTTGGTGCAACACGGCGTGGACACGGTGTTCGGTGTGCCTGGCGAGAGCTTTCTGGGTGCACTCGACGCCATGTACGAGCGGCGCAACGCGGTGTCGTTCCTGATCTGTCGGCAGGAGGGCGGCGCCGCTTTCATGGCCGATGCCTACGCCAAGCTGACCGGCAAGCCGGGGGTGGTGTTCGTGACCCGTGGCCCGGGCGCCTGCAATGCGTCCATCGGCGTCCACACCGCCTTCCAGGATTCCACACCCATGTTGGTGTTGATAGGCCAAGTCGGCCGCACCATGCGCGAGCGCGAGGCGTTCCAGGAAGTGGAGTTCCGGCACATGTATGCGCCGTTGGCGAAATGGGTGTGCGAGGTGCAGGACCCGGACCGGCTGCCAGAATTCGTCGCCCGCGCCATGGCGACGGCACGCGCCGGCCGGCCCGGCCCGGTGGTGCTGGCACTGCCGGAGGATGTGTTGACCGGGTCAAGCAACGCTGCCGATTGCCCGCCGGCGCCAGTGGCCATGGCCGCACCCGACCCGGAATTGGCCGGACCCCTGCGCGACTTACTGGCAGCGGCTGAACGGCCCTTGCTGGTTGTCGGTGGCAGCGGCTGGTCGGCCGAGACCGGGACCCGAGTGGCCGCCTGGGCAGCGTCCAACGGCGTGCCGATTGCCAACAGTCTGCGCTGCCAGGACTACATCGACAACGACCACCCGAACTACATCGGCGATCTCGGCATCGGCGCCAATCCGCCGGTGGCCCGCCGCTTGAAGGAGGCCGATCTTGTGATCGCCCTGGGGCCGCGTCTGGGTGAGATGACCACCGCCGGCTATACGCTGATGATGCCGCCACTGCCGGTGCAGAAGCTGGTGCATGTGCACGCCGGGGCGGAAGAGCTCGGCAGTGTTTATCACCCTACCCTTGCGTTTAATGCTGTTTCGGAACGTTTTGCTCGCCTGCTCATGACTCTGCCGCCGGTCGCTTGGGAGGCGCGCCGCGCTTGGCTGGAGGAGGCCCGCGCCGACTACCTGCGTTTGCTGGACCCACCACCGCAGCCAGGTCCCTTGGATATGGGCGATGTCATGCGCGTGCTGCGCACCCGGATGCCGCGCGACTCCATCCTGTGCAATGGTGCTGGTAACTACACGGGCTGGGTGCACAAGTTCTGGCAGTTTCATCGCTACCGCAGCCAGCTCGCCCCAACGGCGGGCGCCATGGGCTACGGCGTGCCGGCGGCGGTGGCGGCGGCCCACGCCGCCCCAGGGCGCCAGGTGGTCGCCTTCGCCGGTGATGGCTGCTTTCTCATGACCGGCCAGGAGTTGGCCACCGCCGTGCAATATGGCTTGAAGCTGCTGATTCTGGTGATCGACAACGGCATGTACGGCACCATCCGCATGCATCAGGAACGCGAATACCCCGAGCGGGTCTACGGCACCGACCTGGTCAACCCCGACTTCGCTGCCCTGGCCCGCGCCTATGGCGCCCATGGCGAGCAGGTGACCGAAACGGCCGGTTTTGCCCCGGCCCTCGACCGGGCCCTGGCCGCCACTGGTCCCGCCGTCATGCACCTGATCATCTCCTCAGAAGCCATCACCGCCCGACGCACCTTGAGCCAAATCCGCGACGCAGCACTGAAGAGCCGGGCGGGACATAATAATTGATGAGTCACTCAGGCTTTGCACTTCATAGTAGGACGAGTATCGAAATCTCGAGGACATCTCTGACAAACGGCAATCGAATACTTCATGACCTTATTGAATCTCGGCCATGGGGAGACACCGTGACGGAGCAAAGCTAGAAATATCTCAGCTTGAAGCAAGCTCGTCTGGGCTGGCCAAACGATGTTGGCGTTACGCGTGATAACGCTGACGATTTATCGGTCGCTAGTCAATTTCAGTGAGTGCTATTCTCATTGGATATTGCGGCTAGTCTCGGCGGGAATCAACATACCTTATGCCTGTGAGCAATCTGATGTCGAGTCGTGAATCGTATTCTAGTTTCTAGTGTCTAGGCGCAGGCCATCCGTGCCCCATTTCACCGGATATTCACGCCCTAGTCCCACACCGGCCTTTCGACCGACCCACCATGACCGAAACGGTGGCTTTTCGACGGCGTGCCCTCCTTTATAGCACGGTTGTCGGCATG
>JANQJV010000197.1 GCA_028281465.1 Azospirillaceae bacterium
GCTGCACGAGGCGCGCTGAAGCACGCCCTACGAGAATAGCCCCATGAGTCAATCCGATCGTTTGTTGGTCTTAGGCGAGGCCGGTCGGGGGAAGGTCCGGCTAGACCATTTGTTCCCGCTCACACTGGTTTGCGGTAAGCGCTCTAGCCATTTGATTCCCGGATTAAGCCGTCGTCGCAGATTGGCTCACTCGGGTCGGGACTTGCCTCAGATGTCCACGCCACGGGCTGCCATGACGGGGCGCAAGCGGGTGATGGCGCGTTCGGGGTGGGCGAGCAGGCCGGCGGCGTCGGCAAGGCGGAACAGCTCGGCCAGATGCAGCGTGGAACGGGCGCTTTCCTGGCCGCCAACCATGGTGAAATGGGTCTGGAAACCGTTGAGATAGGCCAGGAAGACGACCCCGGTCTTGTAGAACCGGGTCGGCGCGCGGAAGATGTGCCGTGACAGGGGCACGGTTGGGGTGAAGATGTCATGGAACCCGGCGGTGTCGCCGGCCGCCAAGGCCGACAGCGCGCCCGCGGCGGCCGGAGCGATCGGGTCAAAGATGCCGAGCAAGGCGTCGGAATAACCATCACCGTCACCGGCGATCAGCGCCGGATAGTTGAAATCGTCGCCCGTGTACATGCGCATCCCGGCCGGCAGCCGATGGCGCATGGCGATCTCCTTCTCGTCCGATAGCAAGGAGATTTTGATCCCGTCCACTTTGGTGGCGTGGCGGGCCAGAATATCCAGGCAGACGTCCATGGCGGCCATGTGGTCGGTATGGCCCCAGTAGCCGGCCAACGCCGGGTCGAACATCTCACCCAGCCAATGGATGAGCACCGGCGCGCGCACCTGGGCCAGAATGCGGTCATAGACCGTTCCGTAGTCTTCGGGCCCGCGCGCCGCCGCGGCCAGGGCCCGGCTGGCCATCAGCACCAGCCGGCCACCAACCGCTTCTACCGCTGCGCATTGTTCTTCATACGCAGCGATGACATCGGTGAGCGTGGTTTGGGGCGTTGGCACCAGGTGGTCGGTACCGACACCATTGACCAGCAGCGGCGGCGTGGCGCGCGTTTGTGCGGCGGCCACCGTGCGTTTGATCAGCTCGAGGGCTGTCGGCCAACCCAGCCCCATGCCACGCTGGGCGGTGTCCATGGCCTCCGCGATGCCCAGGCCATGGTCCCACAGGTGCTGCCGGAACGCGAGCGTCGCATCCCAGTCAATGGCCGGGGTCAGCCACGGGTCGGCCTCGGCCAGGGGATCGGCCACCACATGGGCTGCGGCATAGGCGATGCGCACCGCTGGGCCGCCGGCCGGGTGCGGAAACGCTCGTGGCGAACCGACGCTGAAGGCTTCGAGACTGCCGTCAGCTCGCGGCAGGCGAATGGTGGCGATCTGCGCCCGGTCGTGCGGCCAGGCGGTCATGGCACGATCTCCGGAACATCCAACCAACGGCGCTCGCGCCAGCTCTGCAGGCCCAATTCGGCGAGCTGTACGCCCTTGGCGCCCTCGCGCAGCGTGTAGCGCCATGGCCCACCCACGGCGACGTGACGCAGAAATTCGATCCACTGCGCCTTGAAGCCGTTGTCGAACACCTGATTGTCTGGCACCTCGGCCCAGGTATCGTAGAAGTTCAAGGTCTGCGGTTCATCCGGGTTCCACACCGGTTTGGGCGTGTTGACGCGCGCCTGGCTGACGCAGCGGTGCAGGCCGGCCACGGCTGAACCATGGGTCCCGTCGATCTGGAAGGTGACCAGATCATCGCGCCGCACGCGCGCGCACCAGGACGAGTTCACCTGGGCGACGATTCCACCCTCCAATTCGAAAGTCGCGTAAGCGGCGTCGTCTGCATCGGCCTGATAGGCCTGGCCGGATTCGTCCCAGCGCTCTGGGATATGAGTGGCGCCCAAGCAGGACACCGCCTTGACCGGGGCTACCACATTGTCCAGCACATAGCGCCAGTGGCACAGCATGTCGAGGATAATACCGCCGCCCTTGGCCTTGCGGTAGTTCCAACTTGGCCGCTGCCCCGGCATCCAATCGCCTTCGAACACCCAGTAGCCAAACTCGATCTTCACGGCCAGGATGCGGCCGAAAAATCCGGAATCCCGCAGGCGGCGGAGCTTGATCAACCCGGGCAGATACAGCTTGTCGTGCACGACACCGTTCTTGACGCCCGCCTTTTCGGCATGCAGAGCGATGGCAAGGGCATCGTCGAAGCGCTCGGCGATCGGTTTTTCACAATAGACGTGTTTGCCGGCGTCGACGGCACGACGCAATAGGCCGGAACGGAGCTGCGTGGAAGCGGCATCGAAAAAGACGTGATAAGACGGATCGGATAGCACGCCGTCCAGATCGGTGCTCCAGTGGGGGATGGTGTGCTGCCGCGCCAGAGCTTCGATTTTTTCGGCATTGCGGCCGACGATGCACAGGTCCAGCGGCAGCATGCGACCGTCGTCGAGCGGCACGCCGCCCTGCGCACGCAGGGCCAGAACGGAGCGGATCAAATGCTGGTTGAGGCCCATCCGGCCAGTGACCCCGTGCAGGATGAGGCCGATACGGTCTTGCATGGCGTTCCCTTAGCGCCGCTGCCCCGTTTCGGGCATGGTGCATTATTGACTGTTTGGTTGGTAAGCCGGCCCATGCGGCCATGTCAACGCCAAAACCGCAAGGGAAAAGCACAGCAATCGGACGGGCAGAGCGCGAGGTCGTTGGTCGTGTTGGTCTGTTCGCACCGCCTCGCCAGCCATGCAACAGCCACAAGTCAAGGAACACGGCTGTCCATCGATAGGATTTGGGAGACGGTTTGGGTGATGGCAGGTTCCTTTGCCATACGATGCCAAACCAGTCGTTCAACCAGGCGACCAGTCGGTCAACCGGGCGAAAAGTTGGCTGAAACCAAAACTGTCCAGCGGCATGAGCCTCTCGCCACGGTCGCGGCGCCGGCCGGCGATCCGCTGCAACCCAGGCGCCATCTTGCAGGTGACGAACAGCGACATCGAGGCCGTGATCAACATGGATGTTTGACCGGACTGCCGCCGATAGGCCTGTCCCCTCCGCCGCGGGTCCGTCCGGCTCATACCGTTCGAACTCGACGATGCGGCTGTCTGAGACTGTCGCGGCACAAAAGGTGCGGGTTTTCCCAGCCTTGCCACCAACCACCAGGCAAGGGCTGATGGGGCCCATCATGCCTAGTGTTCCCGCAACAGCCGGCCATACCCCTCGATGCGGTCGTTGAGACCCATGGTGCGGAGTGCGTTCCAGAAGGTCGCCTGGTTGCTGCTGATGACCGGCTTGCCGACGGTGGCCTCGACCGCCTCCAGCAGGGGGATGGTGGCGAGATTGGTGCAAGAGATGAAGATGGTATCCACATCGGGACGGTCAATCGCCTGCACCAGGCGGAACAGGCTTTCCGGCGGCACCCGGCCGATGCCACGGCGTTCCTCCTGGGTTTCGCCAAGGCGCAGGCCATACATGGATGCGACACGGAAGCCGTGATCTTCCAGGAAACGCACCTCGCTATCGTTGACAAAATCCACATAGGGCGTGCCGAGCGCGATGGTACCGGCGCCGGTGGCGCGTAGGGCCTTGAGCACCGATCCGATGGTGGTAACCGCCGGCACGCCGGCGTTCTCCACGATGGTCGCTTCGATGCGCTCGGCCGGGCAGATCACCGAACCGGAGGTGCAGCCCCAGGCGATCACGTCGACCTCGGCGGTGGCCAATTCTCGGGCGGCACGCGCCGTGTCCGCCTCCATTTGGCGATAGCTTTCTTCGGTCGCCTTGCCCAACAGCAGCATCCGAGCCGTGTGGATCGACACGCCGACGGGTGCCAGGCGCCAGAACTCCGGCTCGTTGACCGTGTTCGTGGATGGCACGATGAGCCCGATTTTACCCCGGTAGCCATAGGGGCTGTACATCTGCACCGCCTTCATGGTGGTGCCGGCCACGGCACGCGGATCGATGCCGCGGCGTGTTTCAGTGCTAGGGTCCAACTCTCCCTCCGCTGGTCACAAACCCTCTCCCGGACGGAGAGGGGCTTCACCTACGCCCCGCTACGGCCGGCCCGCGCCATGAGTTGCGGCACGGCGGCACGGCCGGCGTTCAGCACCATGGCGGCATCATTGGAATAGGGCAGCCACTTGGCGCCTTTGCTCAGCCAGTTTTCGCCCATCTCGACCGAGTGGCAGGTCAGGCCGACCGGTTTGCCGTGGGTATGGCACACGGTGAAGATCTCGTCGATCGCCGCCACCATCTCCGGTGCGTCCATGCGGCCGGGCACGCCCAGGTCTTGCGACAGGTCGTCGGGGCCGATCATGAAGGCGTCGATGCCGTCCACGCCGCACATCTCGGCCAGGTTGCCGATGCCGACGCGCGTCTCGATCATGGCCACGGTGAGCGTGTTGGCGTTGAGGTGTCCGATCACCTGTTCGGCCGGTGCGGCAACATAATCCGTATGTGGTCCCTTGGTGTTCAAGCTGCGGCTGCCGCGCGGGTGATACTTGACGGCGCGCAGGATTTTCTCCGCCTCTTCCGCGCTTTCCACATTGGGCAGCACCAGACCCATGGCACCGGCGTCCAGCGCCCGGGTCAGATCGTGCGGCTTGGTGGTGCCGGGCGGGCGGACGACCGGCACCACGCCAGCCTCGCGTGCCAGCATGGCCAGAGTGCCCACCGTCTGCAGGTCGAAATCCGTGTGCTCCATCTCGATGATCACGAAGTCATAGCCGCAAGCGGCGATGATCTTGGCCACCCGCGGGTGCGGGCACAGCGTGATCCAGGTGCCGATCGCTGCCTTGCCTTGGGCGAACAGGGCGATCACAGGATTCGGTTTGGGCAGGGACATGGCCGTGGTCTCCGGCAACGGGGCCTCAAGAACGAATGCAGAATCATGGTCGGACGGTGGCCGACCAGCCCGGCGGACGCAGCAGCCACAGTAGCAAGGCAGCGACCAGTGCCAAACCGGCCAGGCCGACTGCGCCGTGCATGCCGACCAGGCACAGGACGCATCCGGCCAGCAGGGCCAAGCGCTCCGGCCACGTCACGCGGCGGCGCAGGTGGCCTTCGGTGGCGATGACATAGGCGGCCAGCCCGGCAACCGTGTGCACCAGCGTGATGGCCAGGCCGGCCAGCGTCCAGTCGATCAACAACAAATCCGGGTAGAATACGAGGATCGGTGCGATGGCGAAGGCCGGTAAGGCCATGCGCAGGGCCAGAAAGCCGATCTGCCCGGCCCCGGCGCCGGCGATCCCGGCTGCCGTGAAGCACGCGATTGCCACCGGCGGCGTGATGTTGGACAAGACGCCGAACCAGAAGACGAAGAAATGCGCCGCCAGCGGTTCTGCGCCCATGCCGATCAAGGCCGGTGCGATGGTCACTGCCACCACGATGTAGACGGCGGTCGCCGGTAAGGCGCAGCTCATCAGAATCGCCGCCACCCCGGTGAGGCCCAGGGCAGCCAGCAACAGACCGCCGGAGAACACCTCAATGTAGCTTGTAAAGACCTGGGCCACGCCCGTCATCGACACGACACCGACGATGATGCCGGCGACCAGGCAGGCGATGCACACCGAGACCGCGGCCATGCCGCCGCGCACCAGGGTGGCCAGTAATCGGCGCGGTCCGAGCCGCGTGGCCGCCTTGGGCAGCGCCACCACGATGGTGGCGGCAATTGAAACCATGGCGGCAAAATTGGGCGTGTAGCCGATGATCAGACAATAGATCAGGATGCCGATTGGGATGAGCAGATAGCCTTCGCGCAGCAGCACGGCGCCCAGGCCGGGAATGTCGGCGGCCGGCAGCCCACGGATGCCTTGCTTGACCGACCGCAGATGGATCACGCCGAGCAATGTGATGTAGTACAGCAAGGCCGGGATCACCGCGGCCGCCATGACGGTGAGATAGGGCACGCCGACGAAATCGGCGATCAGGAAGGCGGCGGCCCCCATGATCGGCGGCATGATCAGCCCGCCGGTGGAGGCGATCGCCTCCACGGCACCGGCGAAGGGAGCGGAAAAACCAACCCGCTTCATCATCGGGATGGTCATGGTGCCGGTGGTCGCCACGTTGGCGGCGGCAGTGCCGGAGATCATACCGGTGATTCCGCTGGCCACGGCGGCGACCTTGGCTGGCCCGCCGGCATAACGCCCCGAAACGGCGAGGCCGATGCGCGTCAGCACCTCTGTGGTGCCGGTGGCGGCCAGGAAGGTGCCGAAAAGGATGAACAGGGCTATGAAGGTCTGCGCGACCTGGAAGGTGGCACCGAACAGGCCTTCGCTGACCATGTACAGCCGCAGCACCAGCCGCTCTGGGCGGACGCCGAAATGCGCCAACGGACCCGGCATGGCTTGGCCAAAGAGGGCGTAGCAAAGGAACAGCACGGCGAGCAGTGACAGCCAGAGACCCAGGCAACGACGCCCGGCCTCCAGGCACAGGCCAATGGCCACGGCGCCGAACCAGAAATCGGCCGTGGTCATGCGCATGTGGCGGGAGATGAAGTCGTCGTAGATGAAGACGATGTAAAGCCCGGTGGCCAGGCCTGCCGCCGCCAGAATCCAATCATACCAAGACGGCCGGTCGCGCGGCGCCCCAGACCAGGCGGGAAACAACAGGAACGCCAATGCCAGCAGCATGCCCATGAGCACGGCGCTGCGGCGCAAGATGTCGACCAGCAGAACGCTGTTGATCAGCAGCACGAAGACGGCAAATCCAAGCGCCAACCCACCCACCAGGAGGGCAGGCAGCCCCGTCAGTCGGCGCGGAATGCCGTCGGATTCAAGAATGGGAAGGCGGGAAAATTGGATCACAGATTCAGTCCTGGCGCCTTTACCCTCTCCCGTGTGGGGGGAGAGGGTAGCCGCGCAGCGGCCGGGTGAGGGGGCTGCCACTGGGCCGTGAGCGATCATCGACCAAGCCGAAACACCTCACCCCGACCCCTCAGCCGAACGGAGAGGTTTTTTTGTTTTCAGTGTCTCACAGCCCGTCGAAAAAGCGTTGGGCGCCGGGGTGGATGGGCAGATTGACGGCCGTGACCCTGGCTTCGGCACTGGCCAGGTCGAAGCTGCGGAAGGCACCGTGCGCCTGCTTTAGCGTATCCACATTGGCTTCCATCAGCCTGAGTAACGCATACGCCAGGTCTTCGGGATAGTCGGTCGGCACCATGATCAGTGCCAAGTGCGAGACCGTGTTCAAGGTGTCGGTCTGGCCCTGGTAGGTGCCGGCCGGGATGAGGAAGGGCGCCTTCCAGCCGCTGGTCTCGACCACGGCGGCCTGCTCCGCTTCGGTCATGCCGTAAATGGTCAGGCTGTCGCCGGCGGTCAGCAGCAATTCCTGGAGTTGGGCGAAGGGCACGCCCGAGGTCAGGTTGGCGCCGTCGATCAAGCCGTTCTGCAGGGCTGCCATGGCCTCGGTCTGGCCGATATACTCCGCTTGCACGTCGGCGACCGTCAGGCCGGCGCCGCCCAGAATGGCCTGGTTGGACAACAACGTGCCGCTGCCGACGCTGCCGACGGCCCAGCGCTTGCCGGCGATGGCGGCCAGAGAATCAATGCCGGCGGCGGTGCGCACGACCACGTGGTCGGAGTTGGTGAACAGCGGGGTGAGCACGCGCATGCCCTCGAAAGCGTTGCCCTCGAAGATGCCGGTGCCGGCCAGGGCATCGCGTACCACGTTGTTCTGAATGATCGCCATGTTGGCTTCGCCGTTGCGCAACAAGTCGACGTTCTCCACCGAACCGGCGGAGGACTGCGCCGAGGCACGGCGGTCTAGATGGTCATTGATGAGTTTGGCGATGGCCAGGCCCGATGGATAGTAGGACCCGGCGGTGGAGGCGGTGGCGATATTGATGAAGGCGTAGTCATCGGCCCGGCTTGGGGCTGAGGTCAAGAGCACCCCGCCCGCCAGCACGGCCGCCAGACCCAGGCGGGCCAAACAAATCCATCGTTTCATCGAAGTCCTCCCGTGTGCTTGGATGATTGAGGGTCCCACAAGACATCCCCCCCGGGGTCAGGTCCGGCGCCGGTCCCAAACCTCGGGATTGACCAGATGGTCCGGGTAGATGCCGGCCAGCACCTTGAGCATTTGCTCCACGGTTTGCAGAGCCGTGCGCTCCATGGCCTCTTCCGTCGCGCCGCCGATATGCGGCGTGAGCAACACGTTGGGGGCGTGCAGCAGCGGATGGTCGGCCGGTGGTGGCTCGGGGTCGAACACGTCAACGGCGGCCCCGGCAATGCGGCCGTCGGCCAAGGCCGCCGCCAGGGCATCATTATCGATGAGGGCGCCGCGGGCGGTATTGACCAGGATGAGACCCGGCTTGGCGTGTGCCAGCGTGTCGGCATTGAACATGGCCCGGGTATCTGGCCGGAGCGGCGTGTGCAGCGACACCACGTCGGCGTCGGCCAACAGGGCAGACAAACTAGGGGCCCGCCGGCCGCCGACGGACTCGATGGCCTCGTCGGGGGCACGCGGGGAGTAGATCACCGGCCGCATGGCAAATGCGGCTTTCGCCAGCTCAACCGTCCGTCGGCCAATGGTGCCAAACCCGACGATGCCGAGCGTCTTACCGTGCAGCTCGCGCATACCGCCGGTATAGCGCAGGTCGAAACGGCCGGCGCGCACGGCGGCATCGGCCACGGCCAACTTGCGCGCCACCGCCAGCATGTCGCCGAGCGCCAGTTCGGCCACGGACTGCACATTGGCAAACGGCGTATTGACCACCGGCAGGCCGATCTCGGTGGCGCGCGCCAGATCCACCGGGTTGGTGCCGATGCCATGGTTGCCCAGCACCTTGAGCTGCGGGCTGGCATCCATGGCGGTCCGGTTCAGCCCGGCATTGCGGGTGACGGCACAGGTGGCATCGCCGATTTCGCAGGCCACCGTGTCCATATCATGGGCCGAAGCATGGCGCACGGTGAAGCCGGCGGCCTCGAGCCGGGCGATCCCGGCGGGATGGATCGGTTGGATGAGCAGACAGACCGCCACGCCGGCCCCCTCAGTGCCGCGCCGGCAAGGTCACGGTGCGGAAACGCTCCGCCACCTCGGCGACATAGGTGACGGCGTTGTCGAATAGCTGCCGGCCCTGGGCGGCGGTGGCCGCCGTTGGATCGCCATTGCAACCAGCTGGGTTATAATCGCTCATATCGGCATAGAGATTGAAACCCGAGCTGGCGAATGTCACGCTGCCGCTGCCGGCAGTGGAGAAGTCCGGGTGCAGTTGGCCGATCGGGCAACTCCGGGCTCGGTCCATACGGACCTGGTCCGGCGCCAGATGCAACATCACGGATGTGGTCAATTCCGCCGCGTGGCCGGTCGGGCTGTGCGTGGCGGTGTAGGTGACCCCGCCGACGTCGCGCATGATCTTGAAGACATCGACCGTGGCGGTGAGCACGCCGTGTGCCGTGCGCGCCTGCCGCGCCACCGCCTCCATCGGCCCCAAGCTGCCGGCATGGATGTTGACAAACAGAACATGGCGGAATCCCT
Organism: Azospirillaceae bacterium; assembly: GCA_028281465.1. Classification (GTDB taxonomy): domain Bacteria; phylum Pseudomonadota; class Alphaproteobacteria; order Azospirillales; family Azospirillaceae; genus JANQJV01. The sequence continues at coordinate 9,460 of JANQJV010000197.1, forward strand.
GCCCGGCCAGGCTGGCCACCATGGCGCCGAGCACCTGTCCCAGCACGTCCATCTCCACCGACAGCGTACCAGGATAATCCAGGAACATGGCCGAGTAGTTGAGCGGTAGGGCCGGTGCCACGGCAACCCCGGTGCGCTCGCCGACCGCGGTGGCCAGCCGCTCGACAATCAGGGTCTCGGTGCCGGTGGGCAGGTGCGGGCCGTATTGCTCGTTGGCGCCGACCGGCAGCAGCACGTCGTCACGGGTCTTGAGATAAGCGGCGACGTCATCATACGGTACCTGGTCGACACGCATGCGGGGGCATTCCTCGTTCCGAAGACGGCAGCCGGGCACGATTGGTCACCTGGCAGCAACCCGGCCAAACCGGAAAGACCGGCGGGCCGCAGCCGACTGTCCGCAGTATACTGGATAATGTATAAAATCCTGGCGTCGCTGCAAGCGGAGATGGCAGCGTGGACGGGGGACAGTATCGCGAGCCATCGTGATCATCAGGACCTAAAGCACGGTCGTTTGGTGCATCATAGCGGTTTCTTGGTCAGTTGTTGCCAATGTGAACCGGCCTCCCGCGCCGGATGGCACGGATCAAAAAGCGGCCGGGGGAGACGGTTTCGGCGGCGGCGTGATCGAGCGGCCAGGGGTCGCCGGTGATCTGGGCGGCCAGCAGGTCGGCGCAGACGGGCGCCGTGGTCAGGCCGCGTGCCCCCAGGCCGTTGAGCAGGAACAGGCCCGGCCACACCGGGGCATCGGGGAAGCCCGACCCGGCGCGGCTCTGCGCTAAACCGGCGTAGGCCCGGGCGAAGTCATCGGCGTCCGGTGCCGCGCCGACCACCGGCAGCCGATCCGGGCTGGCGACGCGCACGCGGGCGCGCGCCGCGAGCCGCTGGGCGGTGTCGAACAGGCCCGGCACCAACGTTTGCAACCGCGCGAGATTGGCAGCATCATCCGCCTGCTGCGGCGTTTCGGCGCCGGACAGATCGGCCGAGGCCCCCAAGCCGAGCGGCGTAAAACTGGCACCCACCACATGGCGGTCGTCGATCGCCGGAGTCAGGTAGCCGTCTTGGGCGATCACAGTCCGGAGCGGCCTGCTGGTTGACTGGGCGGCGATCTCGGTGATCTGCCCGCGCAGTATCTGCAGCCGGAAGTGGACGAACGGCGCCAGGCCAAGGGCATCGGCCGCGCTGGCGACGACGCACAACGGGGCCGCGGCGAGGCAGCCGCCATCCGGCGTCCGCACCCGCCAGGTCGCACCCTCGTGCTGCAGCGTGCGAACCGGGGCGAACAGCACCGTGGCCCGGGCCGCACCGACGAGGGCCTGCACCACGGGCGGCGGTCGCACCGCCATGGCATCCGCCAGGAACAGTCCGCCCGCGGCCGGTGTGACGCCACACACCGCGGCGGCTGCGGTCTCGTCCAGCCAAGCCGCGGCAAACGGCGTGGCGTCACCGGCTGCGGCCACGTGCCGAAACTTGTCGGCTTCTGCGTCGCTGCGCGGCAGGTGGAGGGCGCCGCAGCGCCAAAGCGTTTCGCCTGGGTGGCCGAGCCGTTCATACAGCGCGGTGGCGGCGGCGAAGGCGGCCGCGGCGAAGCGCCCCCGCGGGCCATCATCCAGATTGATCCAGGGCGACACGACGCCGACCGGATTGCCCGAGGCACCGTCGGCAAGGCGGGCGCGTCGCTCCACCAGAGTGATGCGGGCACCGCGGCGAGCCAAGGCTTCGGCGGCGCAGGCGCCGGCGATTCCGCCCCCGAGCACCAGGACGTCCGGATGCGGCTGGACGATGACAGCCGGCGGACGGGCCCACGGCCGTACCCGGCCGTGGGGCGGCCATGCGCCAACGGCCTCGCTGCGGCGGACCGCGGCCAAACACTGCCGCTTTGCGCCGAATCCGGGACGTCTTGTAACCGTGAAACCGGCTTCTGCAAGGCCGCGCCGCACCGGCCCGGCGACCGTGAAGGTGGCCAAACGGGCGCCCGGCACCGCCAGGCGGGCGATTTCCGTCAGCAAGGCCGGGCGCCACATCTGCGGATTGGCCGCTGGGGCGAACCCATCCAGGAACCAGGCATCGACAGCCGCGTCCAGGCCGTCCAGCATGGCGAGCGCTTCGCCGATCAACAGAGTAAGGCTGATCCGGCCGTCGTCGAACACCAGCGTGTGCACGCCGGGGCGGGGATGCGAGCCCGGATAGTGCGCCGCCAGGGTTGCACCGAGTGCGGCCACGTCGCCCCACAGCGGCGCGGCCCGTCGCAGGTCGTCGAGCGTCCACGGGTATTGCTCGACGGAGACATAGTTCAGCCGGGCGCCGGCCGGCCCCACGCGCCGCCACAGCGCCCAAACCGCCAGGAAATTCAGCCCGCTGCCGAAGCCGGTTTCACCGATGGTGAAGCGTGAACGCCCGTGCCACGCCGTCGGCAGGTCGCACCCGTCCAAGAACACATGGCGGCTTTCGGCCAGGCCGTTCGGCGGGGCAAAGTAGATATCGCCAAACCGGAGACTTTCCGGCGTGCCATCGTCGCGCCACCGGAGCTGTGCCGTCTCAAAATCCGGCAGGCGATCGGCACGGTCGGACGGCATACCAGCGGTTCCTCCACGGATCGCATCGAACGAAAGCCCCCTGCGCCCCCTCTTCCGTGGGTGAGGAGCCGGGCGACGGCGTTCCAATCCGGCCTTTTATAACCGCCCTGTACCGAGCATTGCGAACCAGTTCCGGCGCTTGTACCAGCCGGTGTGCGCCGGGTCGTCATGGCGATTGATGTCGGACCCGACGAAGCATCGATCCGGCCAGCCGGAAGGTCTCCCATGGCAGCAAGGGGTGGTCGCGGTCAAAATCGTCTGGCAACAACACTGACCGGTCCTCGGGCCGCCCTGTTTCGGAGCGCCGGTCTCCTTGCCGGCTGGACCGCCGGCTTCCAGCCGGCCCGGACCACGCCCAGCGGCCGGCCGCCAAGATGGCGGCGGTCCGCCGGCACGGATGCCGGCGCTCCTCGTTCAGCGCCGAAACCGAACGTGTCGTCAATGCGGGCCATGGGTATCAGTTGTCTGCGTAGCCCTGCCACCAGCTGCGGGCCGGGTCGTGGTTGCGCAAGTCGATGCCGTGGTCGACGGCGGCCTTCATGGCCATGAGCACCGACACCCAGCCGGCGGTGATCTCCATGCGGTCGGCCTCCGGCAGGTTGGTGCAGGTCATGGTCAGGTCGGTGCCGGTGCCGGCGTCGTCCGGCTCCAGATCGAAGCGCACGGTCCAACCGAAGTACTCGGCCGTAAAGCGACGGCCGGGCAGGTTCTCGAGTACCCGACCATCGCATTCCAATCCGCCGGGGACGACGAAATGAATGGTGCCGTCGTGCTCCTCGGCGGATTCCGCCCAGTAGCGGCGACGGCCGTCGGCCGAGGCCAACATGCGGTGCACCATCTCCGGCGGCGAGCGGAAGTGTAAGCGCCAGCGGATGGTGCCGGGATCGGCCTGAAAGACGGTGCCGTGTGTGCGGACGGAGGCAGCCTCGGTGGTCGGATGGGTTTGGGGCATGGCGGGGGTCCTCCCTCAAGCGGCGGCGAAGCGCCGCCGGTAAACGGTTTCAATCTCCGTGCATTCCGGTTGGAATGGTGCCGGATCACGGCCGGCAAGACGGTCTGCGAGAATGCGCAGATGGGTGTGCCAGCCGCCGGCGACGTCGATCAGCAGGTCGGCCGTATCGAGCCGGCGGTGGGTGAGGACCAGCCGGACACGGTCGCCGGCATCGCTCAGCTCGAAGGTGACTTCGGACTCCGCTCCGGTGGCTTCGGCCCATGTGTAGGCGAGCCGACGCGGCGGTTCGCAGCAGGTGACGCGGCCAATCATGACGATCGGCGGGGTCGCTTCGGCCTTGGCCCGCGTCAGCGGTGACAGGTCGGCGTGGCGGAAATGCAATTCGACCCGGCCGCCGACCCAGAGTTGCATCGGCCCGGCGGCCAGCCAGGTGCGGCGTTGCTCGGCCTCGGTGAGAAAGGCCCACAGGCGCTCGATTGGGCCTGGCAACAGGCGTTCGAACCGGATGGTGCCGGAGTCTGTCACAATGCCGAAATCGGTCATGATGTTTCTCCCTCTTCAATGCTACAGGGTTCGCCGCCGCGGGCGTTGGCGTCGGCCTGGGTCAACACCTGTTCCAAGGCGTCGAGGCGGCCGGCCCAGAAACCGCGCATCGTGGCCAGCCAACGCTCGACCGCCGCGAAACCCGCCGGCTCGAGGCTGTAGAGCCGCCGCTGCCCGTCCACGCGAACCCGCACCAACCCGGTATCGCGCAACACCTTGAGATGTTGCGAAACCGCCGGCGCACTGACCTCCAAGGCCGCACACAGGGCCCCGGCCGGCAGCTCGTCGCGGCCGAGCAGCTCGAGAATCCGCCGCCGTTTGGCATCGGCTATGGCATGGAAGGCATCGGTCATGCGCGATATTTGCGTATGTGCTTAATTAAGTCAAGGCATATTTAAGTGGGATAGAAAATATCTAAAGCGGTTTCATGGTGACTGGATTCGGCGAAACCGCTATAGATCTTTGTTTTGTCGCATTTTCGAACCGCCGAACCGTGTAGACGTCGGCCGACGAAGCTCTCGGTGAGGCTCCAGCGCCGATGGTCGCCAATCTCCAGGAAAACCCAACAATGGCTGTCGGCTGTGTCTATCTTGGGGGCTATGCGGTGGAATGCGCCCTCAAGGCGCACCTCAAGACGATGAACAAGCCGTTTCCGAAAAGCGGCCGGGAGGGTCACAACCTGCGCGCTCTTTGGGCCAAATGCGCGCTGGAGTTGGCGGATTTGAAGGATTCGGACGGCGCGCGGGCGTACTACCTCACCCAATGGACGACCGATCTGCGATACCAGACACGTCTGGAGACAGCGCTGGATCCGGGTCGGCTGGTCAAGTCCGCTGGCAATGTGGTCGGCATCGTCAGAAAAAGGCTGCGTCGTCGCGCGATTAGGAGGGGAGCGAGATAATGGCGACCCATGCCGACATTCGAGATCGCTTGCGCCGAGAATTGGAAAACCAGGGCATCGATGCCCAGGATATTCGTATCCAGCCGGATCCGACCGGGGGTTGGTGGATTGCCGTCGTTGCCGTGGGATTTGCCGGTCAATTGCCGAACGATCGCCGTGCCTTGATTGAACCGGCGCTTGAGGGCATTCGCGTCTCGTGGTGTGACCTGCTGACGCCGGATGAGGTGGACGACGCCGGCAGTCTGCCCGCCGATGTCGCGCCCGACCAGTTGCCGCTGTGGCCGGAGGCTCTCGGCCGCGCGGCGGACGACGATGGTCCGGTCGTTTTCGCATCGGACCTGGATGAGGACATTGCCCCGCCGGTCGTTGCGACCTTCTACTCGTTGCGGGGTGGGGTTGGACGCTCCACGGCGCTGGTCCAGACCGCGCAGATTCTGGCTTCCCGCGGCCGGCGCGTCGTCGCCGTGGACATGGATTTGGAAGCGCCCGGCCTTGCGTCCTTGTTCGGTGTCGAGGATCAGGTCGATGACGACAAAGGTGTTGTGGCAGCGCTGACGAAGATCGATTTCGGTGACGCAGATCCGTATCTGGCCGATCATCTGATACGGGTCAGTGAGACCGATGATCTTTTTTGTCTCCCGGCCGGTCGGCCGTCCGCTCTCTATGCCCGCCGTCTCAGCCAGATCGATCCGTCGGCCTGGTATCGCGAAGAGCGCAATCCGCTTCGAAGACTGATCGACCTGCTTCGCCGGGGGCTGCCCTTCACACCGGATTCGGTCTTGATCGACGCCCGCACCGGCCTGTCGGCCCTCAGCGGGCCCCTGCTCTTCGATCTGCCGGATATCGCCATCGTCGTGTTCTTTCCCCATCCGCAGGCGCGCCTCGGCACGGAAGCTCTAGTCAGGGCGCTGGCGTCGGCACACGTCGACCGATCCTCCGATGGACGGTCGTTCTACCCGGAACCCCGCTTCATTGCCTCGCCGCTTCCGGCCGGCGAGAGCTTCGCCACCTATCGTCGTCGCGCGCATGAGTGGATCGCGGATTGGATCGCACCGCTCAACGCGAAGCGGAACGGGTATGCCCCTCTGCTGGAAACCGAGATTACGCAACCCATTCCCTATCGCGAGGCCTTGGCCACCAGCGACAGACCCTCGGCGCAGCCCCGGGATTGGCAGGATTTTCAAGCCGTTGCTGACTGGATCGACCGGCTGATCGCGAGCCGTGGCACTGCCGGGCCTGCCGTGTCGATCGCACAAGCCAAGCCGGATATTCTCAAGGAACTGGATTTCCCGACAGGGACGGCCGAAAGCCAGAAATTCCTGCTGGACACGTTTCTCGAAACCGAAACGGTTCGCAAGGCTCTGGACCCGGAGACACCGCTGGTTCGCGGCCGGAAAGGGACCGGAAAGACCGCGCTGTTTCGCCGGCTTTCCGAAACGGCAGGAAATGCTATCGAAATCCTGGCCCCGGCCGATCTTCAGGCGGATTGGCCATGGCGATGGGGTGGGACGGAGTTTCGGGACGCCGAGCGGTTGCTGCGGGCTGGAGATAGTGATTGGCGCGCATTCTGGAAATTCTTCATCTGCGCCCGTGCCGCCGCTTTGGGTGTTGTCTCCGAATGGCCGTCCGGGTTTCCGCCTTCCTTGAAGGATCCGGTGCCCACGGCCGCGTACACGGTGTTGGATCAGCTTGAGGGTTTGCTGGGTGAACGTCGCCACGATGTTCGGTTCGGCGAATGGTTGAGGCACCTGGATGCGGTCTCGGCCCCCCACGCGCTGTTGTTGTTTGACGGATTGGATGCCGGATTTGGCAATTCACCGGACGACAGACGTCGGCGGCGTGAGGCCAACGAGGGCCTCATCGGACTTCTCGCCGAGCAACAGAGTGTCCTCCGGCAGCTTCGCTTCAAGATCGTGTTGCGGGAGGATATCTGGCGGCAATTGAAAGTCGACAACAAGAGCCATTTCTATGGCCGTGATGCCGTTCTCATGTGGCGCGATCGTACCGACTTTCTGCGCCTGATCGTCAGCCACGCCCTGCGGTCGGAACGGTTCAGGTCGCTCCTTCAGGCCGACCGAAAGCTCGCGCGGTCCCTCGATACGGGGATCGGTGCTCTGCCCGAGGACGTCATCATGCGGGCTTGGACGGCCCTGATCGGCGAGCGGATGAAGGGCAGTGGGTCCACATACACCGCAAACTGGGTCTGGAACCGGCTCAAGGATGGCAACGAGGACCGCAATCCGCGGTATCTGCTGATGACGTTTCGGGAGATAGTGGAGTGGGAGCGACGGGAACATGCGCGCACACCCTATGAGCGCAGCGTGATCCGTCCAAGGGCCCTGGAGCAGGTGTTGCCCAAGGTGTCAAGATGGGCATTGGACGCGCTCGCGGAGGAATTCAGCGAACTGCAAGACCATGTGTTTGGTGCGTTGAGAGGTCAGCGTACGCCGCTTCCAACGGATTGGCCCGATCAGACGCACCTGTCCCCCGACCTGCTCAATCTTGCCAGCGAAGTGGGTTTGATCAGCCTCTACGAGGGCACGCCAAAGGACCCGGGGCGCTATGCCGTTCCGGAGGTTTATCGGTTCGCACTCGATATGAAGCGGAAGGGCCAAGCGTAGTTTCTGTCTGGAGACGGTGCAAGGGCGCCCGGCATGGCTGCCGCGCGCCCGTTATACCAACGGCCCGAAACAATGACCGGTCCTCGGGCTGCCCTGTTTCGGAGCGCCGGCATCCTTGCCGGCTGGACCGCCGGCTTCCAGCCGGCCCGGAC
>JANQJV010000213.1 GCA_028281465.1 Azospirillaceae bacterium
CGTATTCGCCAAATTGCCGAGAAGAGCTTCGAGCGCGTCCAAAGCCGCGTTGCCGAACTTGTGCCGGTCCGCCCCTGAGCGGGTTAGCCCGGATGGATCACAGCGTGGTGCGTTGTTGAGGGTCTGGGTTCGGTTTGTTGTGTTGGTCCAGGCGATGTTGGTTTTCTGGAGGCTCGAGGCATGCGGTATGGGGCCGCTGCGTGCGGCCTGATCAGATCCATGCGGGTCCCTTGGTTGTTGATGATCGGGCGGGTCTGAGCCGCTTACGCCGCGGCGGCGGTAAGTCGAGCGTGGGCGAGAGCCCATTCGTGCGGCCATGGATGGGCCGAGGCCATGGCGAGCTTGATGCGTCGAACGGATTTGGTGACCAGGGCGCCGATCTTGAGCAGGGCGAGCCTTAAAGTGCCGCAGGTGGCCTCGGCGAACCGGGTGTGGGCGAGGCCGATGCGGCGGAGCGCGCACAGCAGCACATAGGCCATGGCGGCGAACCACAGGCGTAGCTGGTTGGCCCGCATGGTGGCGGCCGAGGTGCGGTCGGCGAACAGATCGAGCTGGCACTCTTTGATGCGGTTCTCCATCTCGCCGCGGGCGCAGTAGACCCGCTCGTAGAGCGTTCGGGCGTCGACCTCCGCGGGCTTCAAAGAGGTGACGATGAACCGGGGATTGGCGCCCTTCTCGCCGCGCCCCGGCATCCATTCGGCTTTGGCGATCACCCGGCGCTTGCGGCTCCAGCTATCGAGGGTCTCCCAGCGGAAGTCGGCAAAGCGCCGGGCCGCCTGGCCCGTGGTATCGGCTTCGTCCTCGGCCCAGGCGAGGTCGATGCTGATGCGCTCGACCAGCCGGGCGTTGCGGGCCAGGCCGAAGACGAAGTCGACCCGGTTCCGCTCGGCCCAATCCATCAGGTCATCCCGGGCGAAGCCGCTGTCGGCACGCAGCAGAATGCGCGTGCGCGGCCAGCGTTGCCGGATCTGTCCGACGATCCGGGCGACCTCGTCCTTGGCGCCGGCACTGGCATCGATGTTCGAGCGTCTGAGCTTGGCCGCCAGCAGGTGCCGGCCGCAGAAGACGTACAGCGGCAGATAGCAATAGCCGCCGTAGTAGCCATGGAAGAAGCGGCCTTCCTGATGGCCGTGGATCGGATCGTCGGTCGCGTCCAGGTCGAGCACGATCTGCGCCGGCGGCTTGGCGTGCGCCTCAATGAACAGATCCACGAACTGCCGTTCGATGGCCAGCGGATCATGGCTGATCTTGTGGTAGCGGGTCGGATCCGGTCGGCTCCGTTCCAGCCGGTTCAGCGTCGACTTGCCCGCCACGGGGGCACAGTGCCGCCGACGCGCTTGGAGCTTCCCGGCCAGCACTGCCATGATCGGATCATGGCGAAGCTGGTCGTGGTCGTTCAGGTCCTCATAGCCCAGGGCAATGCCGAACACGCGCTGGCCGACAAGCGTCCGCATGTCGTGTTCGATCAGATCGCCGCGCCGCCGATCGACGAAGCACGCCGCAAACCGATCAAGCAGGCTGATCGCCCGATCCGTTGCCTGCAGCAGAACGCCACCGGCATCCGACGTGATCGCCCCGCCGTCGAACGACGCGACCACCGACCGTCCCTCAACGCGTGCAAAGTCAAACTG
>JANQJV010000269.1 GCA_028281465.1 Azospirillaceae bacterium
CTTCGGAACGACGACGTCCATCATACCTCCTGACACGGTGGTGGCCGTCGGCGTGGGAGCCTCAATGAGAGAAACTCTAACAAACGCGCTCCGGGCCCGAAATTCGGGTCCTGGCGCAATCGGGGGGGATTAAGGCACCCGATATCAGACTAGAGCACGGGCTTCACGGCACCAATGGACGGCCGATCTTCATGCCGACAACCGTGCTATAAAGTAGGGCACGCCGTCGAAAAGCCACCGTTTCGTTCATGGTGGGTCGGTCGAAAGGCCGGTGTGGGACTAGAGCGTTTTTCGCTCATTTTGGTTCGCGCAAAGCGCTCTCGCACTTTGACTATGCCGCAAATCGTTGTCGTAGATTGAATCAATCTGCTCGGGATTTGCCATAGCAAGAAAAGGTGTTCGTTGTCCTCTCGGCCGGTTCGAGATGATAGTCGCCCTGATCGTTACTATGCCTGTGAACAGGCATCACCAACCACGTTGCAAGGCTGGACATCAGCGATCAACCGGTCACCCAACGGCACTCTATTACCCAGGTTGCCGCACAATAGACGACCCATGACGACACACGTGGCGTGCTCTGCACCTGCGCTTGGTTCACCTGACTGAAGCGCCCGCAAGGATTTCGCCGCCTTCGTGGCTGGATGTGGGTTCGCTCACCCCTCCGCTGGCCTTGCCCGGAAGTCGGTCGTGGTTTCCAGCACCGCAGCCGTGCGCAGCACGGTTTCCTCATCGAAGGGGCGGCCAATCAGTTGCAAACCCAGTGGAAGTCCTTCGCCGCTCAGGCCTGCCGGAATCGAGAGTCCCGGAAGACCGGCCAGGTTGACTGGCACCGTGAACACGTCGTTCAGATACATCGCCACCGGGTCGTTCGTTTTCGCCCCAATCGGGAAGGCCGCACTGGGTGTGGTCGGCGTGAGGATCACGTCACAGCGTGCAAAAGCCTCGGTAAAATCACCGGCAATCTTGGTCCGTACCTTCTGTGCGCGCAGGTAATAGGCATCGTAGTAGCCAGCCGACAGCACATAGGTGCCGATCATAATGCGCCGGCGCACTTCAATGCCGAAGCCCTGCCCCCGGGTGTTGGCATACATTTCCTTCGGCGTATCGCCGCTGGCACGGACGCCAAAGCGTACACCGTCGTATCGTGCCAGATTCGACGAGGCTTCCGCCGGAGCGACGATGTAGTACGTCGGCAAGGCATACGGTGTATGTGGCAAGGAGATATCCACCGGTTCTGCACCGGCGGCCCGCAACCACTCGACGCCTTTCTGCCAAAGCATTTCGATTTCCAATGGCATGCCGTCGACGCGGTACTCCTTGGGAATTCCGACTTTGAGGCCACGAACGTCGCCGGTCAGGGCAGCGGCGTAATCGGGCACCGGGCGGTCGACACTCGTCGAGTCCTTGGGATCGTGACCTGCGATCACCTGCAACATGAGAGCCGCATCGCGCACCGTGCGCGTCAACGGGCCAGCCTGATCGAGCGACGACGCGAAGGCCACGATGCCCCACCGTGAGCAACGACCATAGGTCGGTTTCAATCCGACGATGCCGCTCAGGCTTGCCGGCTGCCGGATCGATCCCCCTGTATCCGTGCCCAATGCGCCAAGCGCACAACCGGCCGCCACGGCGGCGGCCGAGCCGCCAGACGAACCGCCAGGCACAAGCGGCGTATCCGGCGAGCTCCAAGGATTGATGACTGGACCGAACCGACTGCTTTCGTTGGACGACCCCATGGCGAACTCGTCCATATTGGTCTTGCCCAGCATTACGGCACCGGCCTGCCACAGGTTTTGCGTCACCGTGGACTCGTAAGGCGGCACGAAACCATGCAGGATGCCGCTGCCGGCCGTCGTCTGGACGCCCTGGGTACAGAACAAGTCCTTCACCGCCACCGGAATACCTTCAAGCCGCCGAGCCGAACCATCCGCAATGCGGCGATCACTGGCGCGTGCCTGGAGCAGGGCCTGCTCAGCCGTCTCGGTGATGAACGCATTCAGAGGTCGCCGCCGCTCCATGGCTCGCAATTGGGCCTGCGTGAGGTCCTCCGCAGTGAATGCCTTGCCAGTCAGTCCATCCAGGGCCTCGGCAATGCTCAGCCGGGTCAGGTCGTCGGTCATTCCACCACCTTCGGCACGACGAAGAAGCCTTCGGTTCGGTCGGGGGCGTTGGCCAGAACCGCAGACGCATAGCCACCGTCGCTCACCTCATCGGTGCGCAGCGGCAGGGCCGTGGCCACAGCGCTGGTCATGGGGGTGACTGATGTCGTATCCACTTGGCTAAGCTGCTCGACGAATGTCAAAATATTGCCAAGGTCGGTGGTCAGCAGAGCGAGCTCGTCATCCGGCACCCTGATATGAGCCAAATGGGCGATGCGGCGCACCGTGTCCAAATCCAACGACATGCAACCAAACCTCTTTGATTTCGAGCCGACGGAAGACGGTAGCATCGCCCCGGAACCGACGCAACACGGGCCAGGCCCGGTCTTGGACCTTGCGCCGCACCGCGACCCGACGACGGCCGGCGTAGTCGCCCTGTCCGATCTGTGCGCCCGCCTGTCTGCTGACCAGAGGTTGCTTGGCCTTGATCTCGGCAGCAAGATCATCGGCCTGGCCGTGAGCAATCCAACGCTGACTGTCGCCTCGCCGATCGGCGTCCTCCGACGGACCCGCTTCACGCGAGACGCCGAAGCCCTGGCAGTCCTGGCTCGCGATCGCAATATCGGCGGGTTTGTGATCGGTTTGCCTGTCAACATGGATGGAAGCGAAGGTCCGGCCGCCCAGTCGGCCCGGCAATTTGCTCACAATCTGATTGCCCGGAGCGCGCTGTTCGAAACCCCACCACGCATTGCCTTCTGGGATGAGCGGCTGTCCACCGCTGCCGTCACCCGAGCTATGCTCCAAGCAAACCTCACGCGCCGGCAACGGGCCAAAGCGGTAGACCAAGCCGCCGCCGCCTACATCCTCCAAGGGGCACTCGAGTCCCTCGGTCGGTAGACAACCGGCCGGTGCCTACCACCAACTGCGGCTGCGGCCGAAGGGCCAATGCCCCTGGTTGTACCACCACTCACCAAGCAAGCCGCCACCGATCAGACCAACATAAAGTAACACACCGCCGCCCAAATAGTTTTCGCCCACGAAGGCACCGATGCCGAGGCCAAGGGCCAAGGCCATCAGGCGCTTGAAATCCATTTCCAGAATCTTGTCGAATTTGTAAACATCCGTGATCGGATCGACGACCGGGATCACAAGCGCTTCAAAGGCTCCGTCCTGCCAAATCGCCGGGCGGGTCTCCGGTTCGGTCTGGGCCCAAGCAGGAACGGTGGCCATCCAGGCCAGGAATACCAGCAGCACATTCATGGTTCTCAACAGCCGGGCCATGACCTGACACTCCTAAATCAATGTCACATCGAACCCATGGTATCCAGCGACCAGACCGGGTTCAAAACCGCACCGTGCTCTTTACATCAGAACGGTGGCAAACCTTCTTCGTACCACCAGTTGCCGATCAGAGCACCACCCACCAAGCCAATAATGGTGCCCAAGGAGCCAGGGACGACGTTCTGTGCCAGGGTGGTCCCAATGGCCGCCCACAAGCCAATACTCATCAGCTGCTGGGCACTCATGCTCTTGAGGCTGCGCGCCAAAATGACCTGGCCTTCCGAATGCTGCAATTGGCTGTAGCGCCGCTCCGCCTGCGCATGCGCAGGCACGGTCAGGCCGATCAACATCAGCGCGACGGTCAACGATGCAATCACCGTCTTCACTTCACCTCTCCTTGCCGCAATCGAGGCGTTACGACTCACAGTGGCCGGCATGGTCCCCTTAGAGCAACGGTCGAGCTTGATTGCTGCGATCTGCCACGGCGATTTGCCGAAAAAACGAATAGCTCAAAGCGTCTTCCGCGAAACCAACGTGGACGGCGAATGCACTAGGGGGATCATGCCGGAATGGTTGTGCGTGATGATGACTAAATCAGAGGCTGCCGAACGGCGGCAACCGTTCATCGAACCACCAATTGCCGAGCATACCACCGGCAACCAGTCCGACGGCCGAGCCGATCAGACCAAGATCGACGGTTTGGGCCACCGTCAGACCAACAAGAGCGCCGACACCGATGGCAATCATTTGCTCAGTCGACATTCCATCGACCCCATAGGTCTGGCCATCAATGGTGACCGACTGCGCCGGGAACAGCGTGCCGTGCGTCGTTTGCAACTGGGCATAGTCGCGCTGCGTCTGGGCTTGAGCCGGGGCCAGGGCCGATGCAATGGCGGCCAGAGACAGAGCGAAAACAAACACAAGAGCCTTCATGTGGTCCTCCGAGCAGATTGGTTTGGCCGCCCTGGACCGGCCCGTCGGCCGGCGGTCGGCGAAGCATGGAATAACCAGCGATGCCGCCGGGCCTAACTCCGACCCGACATGCCCGCAATGATGATGCGCGGCCCGCGCCGCGCCAAAGTGACACATCGGGCCGGTTGGCGCGAGTGTACCGGTCGCCGGCCCGAATGCAACCCCAACGCGTGCACTTGAGTTTTTTGTGTTGCCCTGTAACAAGGTGCACATTCCGGCTATGCATCCGGGCAGAGTCCTGTCTGGCTATCTTGTGCTTGCATTCGACGACGGATTTGAGGCTACATTTCCACTTTCACTGGGGGGAGCCGCTGTTTGGGCTGAGAGGTGTCGCGTTCGGCGATACGACCCCTGGAACCTGATCCGGTTCGCACCGGCGTAGGGACAGTGACCCATGCACGACTCCATTGTGTCGGCGGTCGACGTCGGCGTTCCCCCATCGATCTCGGTCGACCGCGCCCGTCTCGACTATGGCGGCCGCCCTCTGTTCAAAGACCTGTCCCTCCATCTGGCGGGCGGGCACTGGACGTGTTTGCTCGGTCCGAGCGGTGTGGGAAAATCCAGCCTCCTGCGCATGATTGCCGGCCTTGTCCGGGGTGGTGCCACCACGAGCATTGCGGCTGACGACGGGCGTCCCCTGGCCGGCCGCATTGCGTACATGGCACAGCAGGACCTACTGCTCCCATGGTTATCCGTCCTCGATAACGTGTGCCTCGGCCCGCGTCTGCGACGGAGCCGTCGACACGGCAGCGTGACCCAAGGACGGGTCCTGCTTGAAGCCGTGGGCCTTTCAACTCAAGCCAGCGCCAGACCGAACACGCTGTCTGGCGGCATGCGGCAACGCGCCGCCTTGGCGCGTACGCTCTTTGAGCAGCGACCGGTCGTCCTCATGGATGAGCCGTTTTCTGCTGTTGATGCCATTACGCGGCTGCGACTGCAGAGTCTCGCCACCGACATGCTGCGGGACCGCACCGTGTTGCTGGTCACGCATGATCCCTGGGAGGCCTTGCGCGTGGCCGACACCGTGCTGGTGATGACCGGGAACCCGGCTCGGGTGTCGGCAACGCATACACCGCCTGGGTGCCGCCCGCGCCGCCACGACGACCCAGGTGTCGTGGCGCTGCACGCCCGCCTGCTCGCCGATCTCGACGTTTGATCCTCCGTCTTCCCAATCCGGTCTCTCGCCCATGTTGGTCGCCATTCTGCGCAGCAGCATCACCCTGGTCGGGCTCCTCACCATATGGGCGGGGATCGTGCATCTCTCTGGCACTCCCCCCTATATCCTGCCCGGCCCCGACCGTGTTCTCATCACCGCCATCGACCAGGTTGATCTGCTCGCCCGACACGCCATGGTCACCGCGACCGAGATTCTGCTCGGGCTAGGACTCGGCACACTCATCGGCTCGCTCGCTGCTCTTGCTTTGATCGCGGCTCCTGAGATGCGGCGGTGGCTGCTGCCCGTTCTGGTCGCCAGTCAAGCCGTTCCGGTGTTTGCCTTGGCTCCGTTGCTTGTGCTGTGGCTGGGTTATGGCATGGCGTCCAAGGTGGCGATGGCGACTTTGATCATCTTCTTTCCGGTTACTGCGTCGTTCTATGACGGGCTACGGCGCACCGATCCGGGCTGGCTTGATCTGGCCCGCGCCATGAATGCCCACCCCTTGGCCGTGCTCTGGCACATCCGTCTGCCGGCAGCCCTACCCGCCCTTGCATCGGGGCTACGCGTGGCCACCGCTGTCGCGCCGATCGGAGCGGTGGTCGGCGAATGGGTGGGATCGTCCGCCGGTCTTGGTCATCTCATGCTGCACGCCAACGCACGGCTGCAGACAGACGTCATGTTCGCCGCCCTCCTGGTGCTCGCGGCCATGACGATTGGGCTGTACACCGCGGTCGATGCGGCGCTCCGGGCCGCCCTACCCTGGCAACCCGATCATTTCCCCTCCCCACAGTCCGAAGCAACCAAGGAGTAATCCTCCATGGCAGATCGTGCCCCATGGTCTCGAAACCGTATAATTCTTCAAGCGTTCGGCTTGGCCTTGTCACTCGCCCTTGCCGTTCCGACGAGTGGCACCCATGCCGCCGAGCCGCTATCCCTGTTGCTCGACTGGTTCGTCAATCCGGATCACGCACCGTTGATTGTTGCGGAGGAAAAGGGGTTCTTCGCCGATGTTGGCCTGGACGTGCACATGACCGAACCAGCGGATCCGAACGATCCTCCCAAGTTGGTGGCAGCCGGCCAAGCGGATATGGCGGTCTCCTACCAACCTCAATTGCACATACAAGTGGCCGCTGGGTTGCCGCTGGTTCGGATCGCGGCGCTGGTTGCGACGCCGCTCAATACGCTGGTTGTGCTGGCCGATGGCCCGGTGACCAGCCTCGCGGCCCTGGCCGGCCGCACCATCGGCTACTCGGTCGGCGGCTTCGAAGACGCTGTGCTCGGCGCCATGTTGGACGGCGTCGGTTTGTCTCTTGACGACGTAACACTGGTGAACGTCAACTTCGCTCTGACGCCGGCGCTATTGTCGGGTCAGGTGGACGGCGTCATCGGCGCCTTTCGGAATTTCGAGCTGAATCAACTGGCATTGCACGATGCCGAAGGCCGAGCTTTCTATCCGGAGGAACACGGTGTCCCGCCGTATGACGAATTGATCCTGGTGGTGAACCGGAACCGCCTCGACGATCCGCGCTGGCGGCGTCTGCTTGATGCTTTAGAGCGTGCCACGGTGTATCTGCTCAACCACCCGGAGGAGAGTTGGTCGCTGTTTGTTCGCCATCGCCCAAGCCTGGATGATCCTCTCAATCGTCTGGCCTGGCGGGATACGCTGCGCCGCTTCGCACAGGCACCTGCGGCGCTTGACCCGCACCGCTACCGCCGGTTCGCCATGTTTCTCGAAGCACGTGGACTCATCGAGCAGGCCCGTCCGGCGGATGCCTACGCGGTCACGCTCGACTAACAAGAAACTAAGCTTGGCGTGTCCAAATATAGTAGCAAAAGCAAACTTCGCTGCTATATATGCGCTCGGAAAACTGGACTGTTTCATC
>JANQJV010000306.1 GCA_028281465.1 Azospirillaceae bacterium
GGGGTTTTGCGGGGTCTAGAGCACGGGCTTCGCGGCACCAATGAACGACCGATCTTCATGCCGACAACCGTGCTAAAAAGGAGGGCACGCCGTCGAAAAGCCACCGTTTCGGTCATGGTGGGTCGGTCGAAAGACCGGTGTGGTACTAGAGCAAATCCCGAGCAGATTGAGCCGATCTGCGACGGTGATTTGCTGAAAAATCAATTGGCTAGAGCGTTTTCCGCGAACCAGAGTGAGCGGAAGACGCTCTAAAGCGCCGATCCCGGCCGCGGCCTGCTGAAGCAGGCCCTACGGGGGTGCGCCACGTCGGTCAAAACTTCCGTTCATTGGTTTACGCACCGGGCTTGAAAGGTATCGAGAGTCCTCCTGCGGAGGCTTGCCCATCATCGCAGCCGCCATGCTATCCTGCTGCGGTTCGGACCGCTGTGGAGGAGGCCCATGTCCTCTTTAGCATACGACCGCATGAGCTTGGACGCATTCCTCGACTGGGACGACGGCACGGATGCGCGCCACGAGCTCCTCGACGGCATCGTCCACCTCATGGCGCCGCCGGGTGTTGCGCATGCAGCCATTGTCACGAACCTGGCGATCGACATCGGAAGCCACGCGGAACGCACGACGCCGTGCCGGCTGCTGAGCGGCGCGGGGGTGCGGCTGCCGCATCGGGCTGACAGCTTTTACGTGCCGGACCTGGTCTTGACCTGTATGCCGGTCGAACCGGGGCACCAATACGCCAAAGACCCGGCCCTGATCGTCGAGGTGCTGTCGCCGTCGACGGCAGAGTGGGACCGGGACGTCAAGCTGCCGGACTACCAGGCGATTCCGTCGGTCCGGGAAATCCTCATCGTTTCCACCCGCGCCCGCCGGGTCGAGCTTTGGCAACGGCGCGACGAAGGCTGGATCGGCCTCAACGTCATCACAAACGGCACCGTCCATCTGGGCAGCGTCGACCTGACCCTGCCCCTGGACCAAGTCTATCGCAACACCACCGTTGGCAATCCCGACACGGTTGCGGCGGCGGCCGGGGCCGCCCCGCCCGTTATCTGAACGACGGGTCCTTGGACCAGCGTGGCGTGTCGCGCGCCAACTTTTCCAGCAATCGGTCGAGCGTGTCGCGTTCGGCCGGGGTGAGGCAAGCCAGCATGGCCGCTTCGCCGCGCTCCAGGTGCGGCATGATGGTGTCGTGCAGGGTTCGGCCGGCCGGCGTGAGGAACAGCAAAGCGCGCCGGGCGTCCTCAGGGTCGGGGCGGCGTTCCACCAACCCCTTGGCCACCAGAGAGGCCACACCCCGGCTCACGGTGTTGCTCGGCTGTTCGGTGATCTCGCAGATGTCGCGCGGATTCAACCCGTTGCGAAACGTGAGGCAGATCAGCACCGTCCATTCCGGCCGGATAATGCCGTAATCGCGCTCGATCCGGCGCAGCAGCGGCTCCCGATAGAAATTGGTGAGAAACGCCAGGCGATAGGCAAAGCGAATGGGCGTGGCATCGATGATGTCGATCAGCTTCATGCCGAACATCTTACCGCCAAGCTCGGCCCAGAGTCCGGCGGATTCGGGCCGGATGGCGAGAAATTCGTTCCATATGGAGCGAGCGTCGTTTACGCTTTTCCCCGGATTGGCAAGGCGGTGGCAAGCCGGCTGCGCGAGGAGGGCATGGGAACATCCCCGGACAAACGGCCGAACCCGGCGTGGCAGGACAGGGTGCGAGACAGGGTGTTGTCCGCCTTCGCGGTTCTGGTCCTGCTGCTCATGTTGGCCGTCGGCCTTCAGGTCGCCTGCAGCGCGCTCGACATCAACCCGCTGGTGCGCTTCCAGCAGGAGCTGCCGGTCCTGGGCCGGGCCATCACGCTGAACTCCCTGCTTGACCTGCAGTGGCATCTGCTCGCGGTCATCGGCTTGTTGCCGGCTTGGCTGGTCTGGTTGGCCGACCGGCATATCCGCGTCGATTTTCTCTATGCAGGCCGTTCGCCGCGCACGCGCGCGCTCATCGACTTGGTCGGCCATGCCGTGTTCGCCGCCCCGTTCCTTCTGCTGTGCCTGCCGGCCGCCTGGGACTTCCCTGCCCGGGCGTTCCGCTTCGGCGAAGGCTCGGCCAATGACGGTCTGAACGATCTGTTCCTCATCAAGGCGGTGCTCCCGTTGGGCTTGGCCGCGCTTTGCGTCGTGCTGATCATCGACAGCGTCCGGCTCACGGTGCGCATCTGGCGCCGCCGATGACGGAGTGGCTGCCCATTGCCATGGCCGGGCTGACCTTTGCCGGCATCCTGGCCGGTTACCGGGTCGCCTTCGTGCTCGCCGGCTCGGCGGCGCTGTTCATCCTGATCTCCGACCTGCCGATCGCCTTTTTCCGGCTGATCGTCAGTCGCATTTACGCCAATGTCCTGTCCAACTGGCTCCTGGTCGCCATCCCCATGTTCATCCTGATGGGGCTGATCCTGGAGAAATCCGGCGTGGCCGAACGGGCCCTGCGCGGCGCCCAACGCGCCATGGGCGGCAGTGCCGCCGGCATGGGCCTGTCGGTGCTGGTCATCGGCGTGCTGCTGGCCGCCGCCTCCGGCATTGTCGGCGCCTCGGTGGTGCTGCTGTCGCTGTTGGCGCTGCCGCGGCTGATCGAGGCCGGCTACGACCGGCCGACGTCGGCCGGGCTGGTGGCGGCCTCCGGTACCTTGGCGATTTTGATCCCACCCTCGGTCATGCTGATTGTCCTCAGCGAGCAGATCGAGACCTCGGTGCCGGACATGTTCGCGGCCGCGCTCGGTCCCGGGTTCCTGTTGGTCGGCCTTTATGCCGGGTTCGTGGCGATCCGGTCACGAGGCCTGCCCGGGCTGACCCTTGAACGGGAACCGCTGCTGTGGCGGCTCCTGCGGTTGTTGCGCGACGTGGCGCCTTTGCTGGCCCTGGTGGTCAGCGTGCTCGGCTCGATCATCGTCGGGCTGGCGACGCCGACCGAAGCCAGCGGCCTGGGCGCGATTGGTGCCATCGTGGTGGCGGCGCTGTATCGCAAGCTCAGTATGGGCGTCGTCATGGCGGCGGCACGCGAGACCGTGGTCGCAACCTCCATGGTGCTCCTGGTCATGATCGGCGCCACCTGCTTTTCCGCCGTGTTCCGCGGCATTGGCGGCGATGGCATGATCCGCGACGGCTTGGCAGCCCTGGGCGGCGGTCCCTGGGGCGTGCTCGCGCTGGTCATGCTGGCGGTGTTCCTGCTCGGCTTCATGCTCGACTGGCTGGAAATCACCCTGATCCTCTTGCCGATCTTCGCCCCGGTGATCGCCGGCCTTGATTTCGGCATCGGGCTGACCCCGGGCCAGCAGATGGTCTGGTTCGGCATTCTGGTTGCCGTCAACCTGCAGACGTCCTTTCTGACGCCACCCTTCGGTTTCTCATTGTTCTATCTGCGCGGGGCCGCCGGCGACCGGGTGCGGATGATGGAGGTGTACCGGGGCGTGGTGCCGTTCATCGTCCTGCAGGTGATCGGCCTCGTGCTGTTGATCGCGTTCCCCTGGCTCGTGGTCGGCGGCCGGTAGGCTGCCGTCCCGTGCCGATCGCAACAAAACGCACCTATGGGAGGAAACACGATGAAACGGAATCTGCCGGTCGCGCTGGGAGCGGCCTTGCTCCTCATGGCAAGTCAAGGCCAGGCGGCGGAGTACACCCTGCAGAGCGCCTTCGGCAAGACGTTGCCGATCCTGGGGCCGGGGGGCGACCGCTTCGTTGAGACCGTCTCCTTGCTGACCGACGGTGCGGTGCGGTTCACCTATCTTGGGGCCGGGGAACTATCGCCGCCGTTCGAAATCCTGGACAATGTCGGCGTCGGCGCCATCGACGCCGGTTGGTCATACGCCGGCTATGCCAGCGGCAAGGCGCCGGCCGCCGCCCTGTTCGGCTCCATCCCGTTCGGACCTCAAGCCATGGAGTACGTCTCCTGGGTGCACCACGGCGGCGGTTTGGCGTTGTGGCGGGAGATTTACGCGCCGTTCAACGTGGTGCCCATGCCGTGCGGCGTGATCATCTCCGAAGCCGGCGGCTGGTACACCAAGCCGATCGAAACACCGGCGGACCTGGAAGGTCTGAACATCCGCATCGGCGGCCTGGGAGGCAGAATTCTGGCCAAGCTGGGCGCCAATGCCATGTCCCTGCCGGTCGGCGAGATTTCCACGTCGCTGGAAACCGGCCGGCTCGACGCCACCGAACTCAGCTTTCCCATGGTCGATGTCCTGCTCGGCTTCGACCAGGTGGCCAAGCACTATTACTTCCCGGGCTGGCACCAGCCGTCGGGCTTTCTGGAGTTCTACATGAACAAGGACCGGTGGGAGGCGCTCACCGACCGCGGCCGCCGGGCGATCGAGACCGCCTGTGCCGACCTCAACCTCTGGGCGATCGGGACGGCGATGGCGGGGCAGACCGAAGCCCTGGCCAAGTTCCAGGCCAACGGCGTCGACATCAAGCGGTTCCCGGATACGGTCATCGACGCGTTGCGGGCGGCGGCCGATGAAGTCTACGCCGAAGGCTCTGCGGCCGACCCCATGTTCGCCCGTGTGATGGAGAGCTTCCGACGCTTCTCGGAGACCTACCAGGCCTATGCTGCCTTGAGCCGTCTGGATTGATGATCACGACCCGCCACCCACCCGGGTGGCGGGGTCCTCCGTCCGACAATCGAGCTGCGCCATGACCACAGTCTCGGACCGCATCCGCACCACCCATGTCGGGAGCCTGCCACGCCCACAGGACCTGCTCGACCACCTGGAAGCCAAGGAAACCGGAGCCACTGCCGACCCCGCTGCTCTGGAGGCGCGCATCGCCCGGGCGGTGCACGACGTCGTCGCCCGTCAACGCGGCATCGGCCTGGACATCGTCAACGACGGCGAGACCTCCAAAACCTCCTATACCCTCTATGTCCGCGGCCGGCTGGCCGGCGTCGGCCCGAAACCGCCGGAACGCGCCCTGCCGAAGACGGCCCAGCATCGGGACCTGATGGACCACCCCGGCATGATCGAGCGCACCCGGCGCATCAACGAAGGGCTGAGCTGGTTCAACCGGGAGAAACCGCCGGCGGCGATCGGTCCCGTCTCCTATGGCGATACCACGGCGGTGACCCAGGACATCGCGCATCTGCGCACCGCCTGCGACGCCCTTGGGGTCGGTGAGGCATTCATCAATGCGGCATCCCCCGGTGTGCTGACCAAATTCGTGCCCGACATGCACTACGGCGACGAGGACGCCTATGTCGAGGCCCTGGCCGACGCCATGGCGGTGGAGTACCGCGCCATCGTCGACGCTGGTTTCATCTTGCAGATCGATGCACCGGATTTGGGTTCGGCCCGGCACAACCAATACCAAGACTTGGACGATGCCGGCTTTCTGCGCATTGCGGCCCGCAATGTCGAAGCCCTCAACCATGCCACGCGTGACCTGCCGCCCGAGCGCATGCGCATGCATGTGTGCTGGGGTAATTACGAGGGCCCGCATGTGCACGACATTCCCTTGGCCACGCTGCATCCGGTGATCATGGCGGCGCGTCCGGCCGGACTGCTGGTCGAAGGGGCCAACCCGGCGCATGGCCATGAGTGGGAGGATCTGGCCCGGCTGGGGCTGCCGGACGAGAAGGTGCTGATTCCCGGCGTGGTCGACTCCACCACCAATTTCGTCGAGAACCCGCGGCTGGTGGCGCAGCGGCTGGAGCGTTATGCCCACGCCGTCGGCCGGGAGCGGGTCATCGCCGGCACCGATTGCGGCTTCGCCACCTTTGCCGGGCCACACAATCCTGTGGTGGAAAGCATCGTGTGGGAGAAGCTGAAAGCTCTGGTCGTCGGCGCCGAGATCGCCACCGAACGGTTGTGGGGCCGCAGGGCGGCATGAGCCTCCGTCTGCGCCGATGGACGGCTGGACCGCCGCCATCTTGGCGGCCGGCTGCTGGGCGTGGTCCGGGCCGGCTGGAAGCCGGCGGTCCAGCCGGCAAGGAGGCCGGCGCTCCGAAACAGGGCGGCCCGAGGACTGGTCAGTGTTCCGGGCCGTTCAGCATGGGAAGACACCATGGAAATGGCAGTTTGCCTCGCGGGCGGCCAAGTGCTGCCGCCCGACGGCTCGTTTCACCCGGGTTTGTGGTGACTCGGCATTTGACGGTCGGTTTTCGGGCCGCTTGTTGAGTCTTTTCAAGAGCTTGTGTCGGGTGGCGGTCGGTCTGGCGATGATTTTCATAGACACATGCCAATGAGGTAAATCGCTTTTTTAACAAGCGATGCACGCTATTCGATAGGCATGCACTTGCGGCTAACAAGAAACGAACGGTGCCGTTGGGCAAACGGGTCCATCCGAGGAGGCCTTTGTGGGAGCGCCGACGCCTCGTCGGCCTCGTGTGCACGCCGGTGC
>JANQJV010000334.1 GCA_028281465.1 Azospirillaceae bacterium
CAGAAGGCAGAGCGTTTCCAGGCGCGTCTTGCCAAGGCTGACATGGGCCGATAGCGTCCGCGACAGGATGGTGAGAAGTCGGGTCTCCAAGGGATGCTCCCATGGGCAGTGTTTCCACCCGAAGGAGACTCTCTCTCACCATCCACCGCCAGCCCAAAATGCCCCGTGTCGTGTCGTGTGGCGGCCCTTGTGGCTGGCCGAACGGGTCTTGACCCAGCAGCGCCGCGATCCGCTGCCCAAGGTCTATTCCCTGCACGCCCCGGAGGTAGAGTGCATCGGCAAGGGCAAGGCCCACAAGCCTTACGAGTTCGGCTGCAAGGTCAGCGTCGCCACCACCAACGGCCGCGCGCCGGGCGGCCAGTTCGTCACCCACATCGCCGCCCTGCACGGGAACCCTTACGACGGCCACACCCTCAAGGCCGCCGTCGAGGGCAGCGAGGCCTGGACCGGGGTCGCCGCCAAGAAGGTGTACGTCGACAAGGGCTATCGCGGTCACGGACTGGACCGCTTCAGGGTCCTCAGGTCAGGCCAGAAAACGCCCAACCGCGCCCTGCGCCGCCGCCTCAGGCGACGCAGCGCCATCGAACCCGTCATCGGCCACATGCAAAGCGACGGCCGCCTCGACCGGAATTACCTGCTCGGCAAGGATGGCGACCGCATCAACGCCATCCTCGCCGCTGCCGGTCACAACCTCCGCCTCGTCCTCGCCTGGCTGAGGATACTTTTTGCCCAAATCCTGGTCTGGCTCACCGCTGATCAACAGCCAAACACCGCGCCCCGAAGCCTCCCCACCGAAGCCTGACCGCCTCAAAATACCGATTCTTCACGGACGACTCCCTATCCCGTCGCGTATCGCCCGGCACCGTCACCCCAACCCCCATCGGCGCTGCGACCATTACGCCATCAGGAAGAAATCCGCGTCTTCCCGTCGGACATGAATGATCTGCATGGGCTCACCGGCCTTTGAGTAGCATGGGGGGCGGTGCGTCCAGTCCGGCCCCCAGGACGGCGGGCCGTCTCCAAGGAGCGCGCACAGGCTGTCCGCAACCGTTGGGCCCAGACGAAGGCACTGGCGCATCGGCAACTCCCAGGTGCACAACAGAGACCGGCGGGCGACCTCGGAGACCCGAGACAGGCTGTGCGCCAGAAGAACCGAAACGGCCGCGATGCGGGCCGATACGTCCACCTCAGGGTCCCGCATGCGCATGACTTGCGCCAGGTTCAACTGAGCTTTCCAGAACACCCGCGACATGGCTGCCTGCTTGGAAATCCATGCGCTTTCACTGAAATGCTCCTCAGCCGTCTCCAAACGCCCCTGAACCGCGGCAGCCGCACCCGCTGTGAGATGGCCCAACGCCTGCCCATAGACCGAACGCTTGCGGTTTGGTCGCGCCAGGATCTCCCGGCAGCGCTGCTGCACATAAGGAGCCTGGTCCGGCTCCCCGGACCAGACGGCCGTGACCAGTGCCGCGATCTGAGACTGCACCAGGATGTAGTCCGACGTGGCCGACGCGCCGTCCCCGAGCCGATCGACCAGACCTGCCGCGTACTCCAGCAACTGCCGGCTTCGACGCGGATGGCGATGCAGCAGCGGCATGGCAAATTCGTTGGTGAAAAGCATGTCGCGCGGCCCGCCGGGGTCGTTTCGCCGCGCCGACCGGAAGGCATGCCATTGCCAGCGCGTACCCTGTTCCGGTCGCCCCTCGAACCAATGAAGAATGCCGAATCGGTTCCACAGCGTTTCCAGGGCGGTCTGGACTGCAGGGTCTTCCGAGTTGGACCCCATTGTGGCCCGTGCGTGGTCGATACCACGACGAACTGCGGCGATCCCCCGGCTGGTCTGTGGCAGGTCCCCGAGCATGTTGCCGAGCGACGCCGCCGCGCGGGCTCGGGTCAGCGCGGTTTCCTCGCCACCACCGTCCTGATCGATGTCTTCGATCAGCGCTTCGAGTTCCGTCTGGGCCTGGCGCCAGTCCGCGGACGCGCTCAAGGCGCGCGCCAACTCGTGGCGAAGGTGGAAGGACCGAGCCGCACCCTGATCGATGAGGCCGCGGCTCAAGCGCAGTATGAAGCGCAGCATCGTGGCGCGCGCTAGGCCCTCTTCCGGAAAGTGCGGCGAATCCAGGCGGGCGAGCAGGTGACCGCGAACCCATTCGCTGGAAATCGGCCCTGTTGTTAGCAGATCGGCTTCGCCGAGCAGCTGGGAGACCGTCGGGGACGTTTGCTGTGCAATCCAGTCGAGCACGGCCTGGCGGAACGGGCAGTCCTGCGGGATCGGCCAGTGGAGAAAGGCGTGGTGATAGTTTTCGTGGCGGAAGCGCAGGCCCCGCGTGGTGACCGAAAGGTCCGCAACGTCCAGACCCTGGACCTGCCGCTTCAGGGCGCTGGAGTCCGTCACGGCGCACAGGCACTCCCAGATCACCGGCTCCACCACGGCGCCGAACCGGGCCGCCACGGCCAGGACAGCAACGGCATCGGGTGTTGCGCAGGCGGCAAACCGCACTCGTAGTTCAATGGCCTGATCAACCCTGCGGTCCGGTCGGGATTCCACAAGGTCTGTTGCCGTTTCCTGCGGTGCGGTTGACTGCGGCGGCGATTGCAGCGCCGTTCCGCCATCAGCCGTCGCCTGCCATGGCAGGGCCCGCAGGCATTCCAGCAGGTACATGGGGTTGCCGGCACCATACCGCAGGGCCCACGCAATGATCCGTTCCCGGTCGTGGTCCGGCCCCAGGAAGCGGATGCTGTCGAGTACGAATTCCACGAAGCCGTGGGACAGGGGATCGCTCCAGGATCGCAGCGGCACGATCGGGCACAGATTGGCGTCAAGCAGTCGCTGCCACGCCTCCGGGGCCCTGTACTCCTCCGTTAGCCCAAGCTGCTCCGCTGTGCGCCCCTCAAGGATCCACAAAACCCCTGATCGGAGCGCGATGTCTTTGGAAAACAGGATACGAAACAACTCTTCCAGAGTGGCGATTTCGAACGGGCCAGCCCAGTGCAGATTGGACAGATGCAGGGCGACGGGGCCGTGGCGGGTGCGGTCCGCGATGGCAGCGAACAGCAACTCTGCCGCATGCCGTGCCGAAATCTCGCCGTCCGCGCCGTACAACAGCCCGATGTTCTGGCGGATCCGGTCCCGGCCCAGGGAGATCGTCCGTTCGGCCCAGTCTAACACCTGATCCTGCGTGCCCGTCCCCGTTTCCGGGACGCGCACCAGCCGCCTGAAGAGTTCTCGAAGAAACGGGCGGTCGACATCGAGGCTGGCTTCGTGCTCGATGGCGAGCGTCGCGAACCCCTTGGCCTCTAGATCGATCAGCACGTTCTCGATCAACCGAGTCTTGCCGACTCCGCCATGCCCAACCAAAATAAGAGCTCTCGGATGCTTCGCCTCAGCCTCGCAGGCCGCCAGATCCAGAATCCGGCGCTCATGCTCGAACGCATCCTTGTACTCCGGCGGATCGACGAACAGTGGCCCGGGCGCGACATTGAGCGTCCCCAGGGCGGTGCTGGCCCACTCGTTACCATCTATGTCAATAAGCCGGACCATTCCCAAGTCGACCTCGCCGGCCCGATCCGCCACGAACTCCAGGGTCACACCGCCGTCGCCGACATCAAGGGGGAGTGCCGCGCCCCGCGGCTGTAGCACCGCCTTGGGCCGCTTGAGACGGACCCTCGGACACGGGTCCCAGCGCAGAAAAACTGACGCCGGCACCGCGAAGTGCGTATCGGCCAGGGTGACCTGGATGCTGAAGCCCCGCGAGACCATGGGCTCGGTCAAGCGGGTGGCATTCAGGCGGGTGCAAAAGATGGGAGCCCCTGACCGCTCGGACACCCTCTCTTCGATCAGGCCAATCAGTCGCTCGATCTCTTGGGGGCTCAAACCACCGTGCAGCGTATTTCTGACGAACTCCGATCCATGGCACCATACCCCGAAAAATTCGTCGGCATCGAGGTACACGACGGGACCATTGTAGAACCTGTCCGCTTGGCCTTCCTTGAGTTTGGCCCGGATTTGATTTGGGCTAGTATTTTTGTCAGTGCTGTACACGACCACGTAGGCAAACATGCCACTTCCGACATGATCGCCGACGCTTCTGAAGTTAAGTGTCAAGGCATCGACCAGCTTCGCCTCAGACATACGACGCTTAACCTGCCCCTTTATTAAGGTCTCCATGTGCAAATAAAGTGGAGCAATCTCGTAGGACCGGCCACGGGCCACAAAATCAATCCCTCCGTCTTTGCTCCCTCGTGTTACTTCAAAACTGAGATCTCTGAGCATATACGCCAGGGTTTCTGTAACGAGCAGTTCAAAGACCTGGACCTTGTACCTGAGATTGGCGCTAGAAATTGTTCTTGCCTGCGGGAAATCGGCAGCTGTCACGAGCCGCAACAAAATATTCCATAAATCCGTCCGCTTTGCACGCTTGGACGGGCCTGCAATCTGGCGCTTCGAAGGCATGGTCGATCCGGAACAAATAATTGTGAGTTATCGATCTTTTTCGGCCTCCTCTCGCAGGCGTCCGCGCGGGTTCACGGTACGCAGGGTGGTGCTCAGCGTTGTGTCGGATACATGAGTGTAGATTTCGGTCGTGGAGATGCTGGCATGCCCCAGAAGCTTCTGGACGAGGCGAATATCGACGCCGCATCGGAGCAGTTCGGTGGCGGCGGTGTGCCGCAACATGTGGGGTGTAATCCGCCGGGGCAGCTTTAGGTCTGCGACATGGCGGTGCAAAAGACGGCGAATGTGGTTCGGGTCCGCCGCCAGGCCACGCGGGGTCAGCAACAGGGTGTCGAGGTCCGGAATGGCGGGGCGACGCCTATGAATGTATGTCCGGAGCTGGGTCGTCACCGCGTCGTCCACCAGAAAGACATGACGCTCCCGGTTTCCTTTGCCCCGAATGGCGATGGAACCGGTGGTCCAATCGATATCTCGCAGGCGGATGGAACAGAGTTCCCCAATCCTCAAGCCTGTTGTGAACAGCAGCTCCAGCGCGAGGGACAGCGTCGCGGCCGCGTCGTTGTCGCCGGTGGCAGGGTCGACCGATTTCATGTGCGGTGCCTGCGTGAGCAGGGCGCTGATTTCGTCTGCTTTCAGATTCCGCGGCAGCCGGTGCGGCAATCTGATGGGAGCTCGCAACCGGTGAAATGGGTTCGCCGTCAAAAGGTCTTCGTCCTCAAGCCATCGACACAGAACTTTCAGGCAGGCGAGCCGGCGCTTGATGGTGGCAGCCGCGTAGCCTTCGGCGCGCATGGCGGCGATCCACTCAAGAACGGCATCCTTGCCGAAAACTGGGTCTGGGCCAGTCTGCCGCGCCCAGCGGGAGAATGCTGTTAGGTCCTGTCGGTAGGCGCGCAGCGTATGATCGGACAATCCCCGGGCGCGACCGGCCGCCAAAAAATCGTCGACGACGGAACTCAATTTCATCGTGAGTTTTTCGCCTGTAAGGTACGCAATGGGCACTCAAGGCAATTTACCTCACGGAAGAATTAGCTTTCTAGTTGGGTTCGAGAAAATTCGCGAAGTTCGGGGGCGTTTACGCCAATAGATAAATATCGGTCCGCGTCATAACTTTATATGAGATCTTAATTGAGCGTCCGTTCTATGTTCAACTCCTTTTGCGGGATTTTAGGTTCGGGAATTTAAGATGATTTGCAGCGCAAAGTGGTTCCTCGCCGGTGTCGTCGAAAGAAACCCAGGACAGACATATTCTCATTTCGTGATGAGTGCCGCCCCGATGAAATCCGACACCTTGCCGGCGGCGGCCTTGACCGGGTCGTCCGCGAGGTGCGCGTAGCGGGCCGTGGTCTGGACCTGACTGTGGCCCAGCAGCTTGCCGATCATCGGCAAACCTTCACCGAGGCTCAGCGCGCCGCTGGCGAAAGAGTGGCGCAGGTCGTGCAGTCGTACGTCATCCAGGCCGGCGCCGGCGCGGATGCGACGCCACGGGTGCTGCAGGTCGGTCATTCGCGCCCCTTCCTTCCGGCCGGTGATGACCCAGGGGTTCCCGTCAACACGCTCAATGCCTTTCAGGACCCCGGCGACCGTCTGGCCGAAATGCACCACCTTGGCGCCCGTCTTGGACTCCGGCAGGCGCAGCGCCCGGTTGCGCAGGTCGACATGCTCCCAGCGCAGGGTCATGATCTCGTTCAGTCGGCAGCCGGTGAGGGCCAGCAGGCGGATGGCGGCGATGGCCGAGGGCGTCTCCGCGCCATCCCGTTCGGCATCGCGGAGAACCTCGCCAAGGGCGGCGAACTCTTCGGGGGTGAGAAACCGCTCGCGCTTGCGCTCCGGGTACTTGCCCACATGGCGGCAGGGATTGCTCCCATCCGGCCGCAGGCCCCAGACCTCCGCCAAATTGAACATCTTCGAGAGCACGCCGAGCGTCCGGTTGGCCTGGTAGGGGATGTGCCGCAGGGAATGGTGCAGGTCGGCGATGTCGCGGCGTTCGATGTCGGTGATGCGGCGCGGTCCAAGCGCCGGGTTGATGAACAACTCGACCGCGCGTTTGTATTCCGACTGGGTCGACAGCTTGCAGCGCACGGCGACGTGCTTGGCCAGGAAGCGTTCACCGAGGCCGCGCATGGTTGGCGCCTTGCGGGCCAGATCGGCGTCGCGGACGGGATCGCGCCCGGCCTTGGCCTCGGAGATGATCTCGTGCGCCCGGGTACGTGCCTGGTCCGGCGTCATGGTGCCGTGGGACCCGATGGTGACCTTGCGCAGCCGGCCCTTCACCCGGGTCATGGCGACATACACCTTTCGCCCGGTCGGCCAGACCCGGACGCCGAAACCGTGCAACGCATCGTCCCAATGGATGACGTCCCGGGGGCCCGGCGTCAGGCTGTCCACCACCCGTTTCGTGATCCTTGCCATGGCCGGCCTCCCGTGCCGCGCGACCTTCAGGCACCTCTCCTGACGGTCCCGACGGGCAACGCATAGGTAACAGAAGAGAGCAAATTCAGGGTAACGGGGGCGTAATTGAGCGGCAAGCAGAAAATCGGAATGTAAACCGGAAACAGGGCTTTATCGTACGTTGCCGAATGTGAGGGTAAGTCGTCGTAGAAGTATTTGTAGAACTCATAACCTGAAGGTCAGAGGTTCAAATCCTCTCCCCGCAACCATCGATACTTGCACCTGGCCCTCGCTTGACACAGCGGGGGCCTTTTTGCTTTCGGAGCAGAGGCTTAGGATACCCGCCAGCGCGCCGTGCAGGTCGATGACCAGACCTTTCGGGTCGGCCTCGTCGGGCCGCAGGTCGATGCGGTCGATGAGGGTGCGGATGATCTCCGCCGCCTCGGCCCGCTGGTCCGGATGGTTCAGCGCCTCGGCCAGGGCGGCGATCCGCTCGCGGTAGAGCTTCGCCATGTTCGGGTGCAGAAGGGGCGGCGCCGCGTCGGTCGTGGCCAGGAGGTGTTCCAGCTCGTCCTTGCGGTCACCAATGGCGATCAGCTCGTCATTGACCATCTTCGGCGGGGTGCCGTCCGCGATGGCGTCGATCAGCTTTTTGATGCGCCGGCCGATCCGCCCCAGCTCGGCGCGGTATCCGGCCAGGGTCGCGTTGTGCTCCATGCGGATGGTGTTCACGTGCCTGGTGAACTCGTCGGCGAAGACCTCGTACAGCGCCGGGTCCATGAGATGGTGCTGGAGTCCGGCGAGGATGGTCTCCTCCATCCGGTCGCGGCGGATGGTGCGCAGGTTCGCGCACGTGCCCTTGTTGCGGGCCGTGGCGCAGCCGAAATGCTCGGCGCTGATCTTGATGAAGCCGCCGCCGCACACCCCGCACTTGACGAGGCCCGAGAACAGGGTCTTCGGCCGCCGCCGGGTCCACAGGTCGTCTATCGAGGCCGTCTTGGTCCCGAACCCGGTCTTCTTCTGCCGCGCCTTCACCCGCTCCCACAGGTCCTGATCGACGATGCGCAGGTCGGGGACGTCCTGGACGATCCATTCGTCGGGCGGGTTCAGCCGCGAGACGCGCTTGCCCGTGCTCGGGTCCTTCACGTAGCGCAGGCGGTTCCAGACCAGCCGTCCAATGTAGAGTTCGTTGTTCAGGATGCCGGTGCCGCGTTCGCGGTTGCCGCTGATGGTGCTGAAGCCCCAGGCCTTGCCCGAGGGGCCGGGAATGCCGTCCGCGTTCAGGCCGACGGCAATGGTGCGCGCGGACCGCCCGACCGTGTATTCGTCGAAAATGCGGCGCACGATGCGGGCTTCCGCCTCGTTGATGGTGCGGTCGCCCCGGACCCTCTCGCCGTTGGCGTCGAACGCCTTGACCACGTCGTAGCCGTAGGTCAGGCCGCCGCCCGACTTGCCGGCCTCGACGCGCCCGCGCAGACCCCGGCGGGTCTTGTCGGCCAGATCCTTGAGGTACAGCGCGCCCATCGTGCCCTTGAGGCCGATGTGCAGTTCGTTGATCTCGCCTTCGGACAGCGTGACGATCTTCACGCCCGCGAAGGACAGGCGCTTGTACAGCGCGGCGATGTCTTCCTGGTCGCGGGACAGGCGGTCGAGGCTTTCGGCGAGGATCACCGAGAAATGCCCGCGCCCGGCATCGGCCATGAGGGATTGCACGCCCGGGCGCAGCAGGTTCGACCCGGAAATCCCCCGGTCCGAATAGACCTGATGCAGGCGCAAACCGTCCCTGGTCAGGCGCTCCTTGCAGATCCGGACCTGGTCGTCGATGGAGGCGTCCCGTTGCAGGTCCGAGGAATAGCGGGCGTAGATCGCGGCGATCGTCATGGGGACTCTTCCGGCGGGGGCCGGTCCGCATGGACCGGCGCTTTGGCGGACGCCAGAGAACACTTGGGCGTGCGGAGGAGGCGTTCATACTCCGCTTCCGCCGCCTGCCGCGCAAGCAGTTTGACGAGCGCGACCACCCGGGGGTCCGGACTCGCCGAGCCGTCGCCGGTCCTCTCCTTGGTGCGGTCTGTCCGCGATGGGCGTGCCCTGTCCATGCCGTCAGAGTAGGCCGATCCAGGTCCCGGAAATCCTCGCGGGACCGGGCGGGCCGCGGGATGCGGTCCGCCCGTGGGTGACCCGGCCTATGGTCCCGGGTGCGGTTGAGATCCGCGCCGAGCCAGTTCCCGGCGGATGGCCGCAATTGCGGCGAAAGCCGCCCGGCGGTCCGGGCTGTCCGGTGCGCTCGTGGCGATCGCGCTGAACGCCGCGCGCAGCAGGCCGTGCAGGTCTGCGGTCGAACGCCGGGCCAGGTCGGATGTGGTGTGACCGTGCATGGTCGTGTCCTCCCTCTCGTGTGTGGAAGCCCCGCCCATCGGAGCCTTTCGCCCCGTCCCGACATCATCATGGGGATAGAAGGCGCCCGTGGGCGGCGGCCCGCCCGCACGCGCATGGAGGGGAATCCCGGCCCGCACCGTGATCCGCACCCGTCCGTCCTGGTCCGGCGAACCGCCGTGCACCGGCCCCGCCACGCCGATCTCCGTTCACGAGGATTGGCCGTCCCGGCAGTACCGTCCCGTCGGCGGCGGCCGTCATCCGCGATCCGTCTCTGTCCGATCCGTCCGGGTTTGCTCGATCCGTCACGCACCCTGGCGGCGCGCGCCGTCCGGTCAACGCCCGCCCGCGCCAGCCTGCTCCGCTGGCGCTGCGCAGGCCCGTGTTGGGCGTTGACCCTCCGTCTTCTCCGCGCCGCCGGGCGGGGTGCGTGTCGAGCACCCCGAACGGAAAGGAGACGGACCATGACACGCGAGACCACACCCCGGCCGGACATCTACAGCCGCGTCACCAACCGCATCATCGAGGAACTGGAACAGGGCGTGCGGCCCTGGGAGAAGCCCTGGAGCGCCGAGCATGCCGCCGGCCGGGTCAACCGGCCGCTGCGGCAC
>JANQJV010000356.1 GCA_028281465.1 Azospirillaceae bacterium
CCAGCCGGCCCGGACCCCGCTCAGCGGCCGGCCGCCAAGATGGCGGCGGTCCAGCCGGCAGGGATGCCGGCGCTCCTGGTTCAGCGCCGAAACCGACCGTGTCGTCACTGCGGACCATGGGTATGAGACGGGACTTGCTCACTATGAGAGGTTTCCCTGCAAGAGAGCCCTGCCATGACACAGCCCATGCCGCACCGTGCCCTGCCCAGGCTCCGTAAAGTCGGGGTGTTGGCCCTGCTCCTGCTCGCCCTAACAGCCTGCGCCAACGGGTTCAAACCGGCCGCCTGCAACCCGACCGCCCGACGCGGCGAGGAGCACGAAACCGTGCGTCGGATCGCAGCGGACACGCTCCAGGCCCAGGGCATGACCCCGACGACCATCCGGGTCGCAACCCGCTTCGCGTCCCTGGCGCGACCCGGCAATGGACGGGACGAAATCATCCGAGGATATGCCGCCTGGGCGAGGGTGAGGCAGTGTGAGGTCGGCCTGGCCGTGGTCCTTCTCAATACTCTGTGCCAGATCACCGATGTCCACACCCGCCACGGCTGTCGGGTTGATGGGGTCGCGTCATACTGGTAACCACCGATTGGAGCAACGCCGCAACCGTCCGCAATCCGCGCGCTCACGGGCCGGTTTGTCTGTGTGCAGGGGGGCAGCCCGTGACACCAGTGGTCGATGTCCAGTGCCACGATGTGGAATCTGTCAACAACTGGCTGATGGCGCAGGCCCTCATCGACTCCAGTGTGGAAACGTTGCTGGCGGGATGCTGTACGCGCCTGTGCAAGATCGGGCTGCCTTTGTGGCGCGGTTATCTCGCCTTCCGAACCTTGCATCCCCTTTATGAGGCACAAGGTCTGACCTGGCTCGACGACGGCCGCCTGACGGTTGAAGACCACCAGCACGGGTCCGGTGAAGGGGATGGCTGGCGGCTGAGCCCACTCTACCATCTGGTCCAGACCGATACGCCTTCGGCTTACTACAGGCTCGACGAAACGGCTCCACGCCAGATCTTTCCGCTCCTGGCTACATTGGCTGATGCCGGTGCCACGGGCTATCGGTGTTTCTTCATGCCGTTCAGCAAACCCAAGGACCTTGGCGAGCCGGAAGATGGTGTGGTCGGAAGCTGGACGACGCGCCAGCCCGAAGGGTTCGCCCCCATCCACCGGCAGGCCTTGGAGCGCGTCGAAACCCGACTTGCCGTGGCAAGCAAAGTGGCGGTGCGAGAAGCGACGGCGCGCAACGTGTTGGACGCCTATCTCGGCAAGGGCACGGGCCGGCGGGTGCTGACCGGGCAAATCAAGCGCGGCGACGGCAACGTGATCCCCGCGGTCGTTCTGTTTAGCGATCTACGGCAATCCACCGCTTTGGCCGAGCATCTGTCTCTTCAAGCCTATCTCGACCTGCTCAACCAATTCCTGGAATGCCTGGCCGAAACAGTGCAGGCCCATGGCGGGGAAGTCCTGCGCTACATCGGTGATGCAGTCTTGGCGATCTTTCCCATTACGACGGACCAGTGTGCCACGACTGCCTGCCAGGCGGCACTCGACGCGACGGCCGACGCCCAGGCCCGCCTGGCCCATCTCAACACCACGCGCCAGGCGGCCGGCCTGACACCGATCGACTACGGGATCGGGCTGCATTTGGGGGATGTGATGTACGGCAACATCGGAAGTCGCGACCGTCTGGAATTCACGGTCATCGGTCGGGCAGCGAACGAAGCCGCTCGCCTCGAAGGCCTTTGCAAGACTCTGCAGCAGCCGGTGTTGATGTCGGCCGCCGTCGCCAAGCAGACGCGCCAACCGGTGGTCTCGCTCGGTCGACACCAGTTGGCAGGTGTTGATACGGCCTGCGAGGTTTTCCGGCCCGCTCAGTCGTGAGCGGGCCGGCAGCCTCCCTCTCCAACGAGTGAACGGGTTGACACATCGGAGACAGAACGGGAAAGGCAAACAACGGCAATGGGAAAGCGCGGCATCAGCAAACGTCCGGTTAGGAGGGTCGGTCCTCCTTCTGTAGGGCCTCCATATCGTTGCCCTGGCGGCACCACCAACGGACCTGGCCGCCGAAGCGTCGGCACCGCAGCGCGGTGGTCGTATCGTTGCCGTAGTTGCTCAGGGTGTTGGTTCCGTGAGGGCAACGGCAGGCCTTTGCGTGCGTCGTTTATGGCTTGGAAGGCTGCGACGCCAGCGAGGCGTCCGGTATCGATGACGGACCGGATTTGAGCATGACCATTGGCCCCCCAATCGGACCGGAAACAATGTGTGATACCAACGGCCCGAAACACTGACCGGTCCTCGGGCTGCCCTGTTTCGGAGCGCCGGCATCCTTGCCGGCTGGACCGCCGGCTTCCAGCCGGCCCGGACCACG
>JANQJV010000379.1 GCA_028281465.1 Azospirillaceae bacterium
GCCTGACCAAACCGCCTGTCAGCTACTGGACCCAACCAACAAGTGTCCAGGTGGGTCCTGCCCCCACTGGCATTCCGCGCCCTCGTGGCGCACAAAGAAACTAAGCTTGGCGTGTCCAAATATAGTAGCAAAAGCAAACTTCGCTGCTATATAGGCGCTCGGAAAACTGGACTGTTTCATCCCCGGTGGGTCGGTCGAAAGGCCGGTGTGGGACTAGAGCAAATCCCGAGCAGATTGGCCGCAAAGCTGCCAACCTCAACCGTCTTTTGCCGGTACACCCCTTTCCGGCCATTGTTGTAGACATAATTGCCGTCATAGTTCGCCTGATCGGTCGTGATCGTGCTCCCCCACCAGAACGGCGTCGTGCTCCCACCCCGAGCCGCATACTCCCACTCCCCCTCCGACAGCAGCCGGTAGCGCTGACCCGTCTTCCGCGACAACCAGTCCAAGTACCCGCGGATGTCATCCCAGGACACGTTGATCACAGGACGGCGCCCTCGGCCCCAACCGCGATCGTTCGGCCGATACCCGCCGCAGCCGCCATCCGACACGCACGCATCCCAGTCCGCAAACGTCACCTCGTACCGACCAACCGCCAGATCATAGTCGATCGTCACCCGATGCCGTGGTCCCTCATCACGGTCCCGACCCGGCTCGGTCTCCGGCGAGCCCATCATGAAACGCCCCCGCGGCAGCACCACCATCTCTGGGCAATCGGAACAGTCCCGGAACACTGATCCCACCGTCGGCCCCGCGCGAACCAGCTCCACTTGCCGCGATATGACGGCTCCATCCGCAATGAAGACATCAAGTGTCGTGGTCCTGAATCCCTGCTTGCGGACCTCGATCCGGCGGCGCCCTTCCGGAACCCTGAGGACCAGAGGGGTGGAGGTCGCCTTCAACGCCCCATCCACATAGACCTCGGCTTCCGCCGGATCGGTCGTGATCGCGATCGCCCCTTCGCCAGCCAGCGCACCGCCCCCGGAACACGCCAACCCGACCAGCAGCGCACCGAGCAACCAGATCTTCGGCATTCCGTCGCTCCCAGAACCAGATGTGTTGAACGCCATTGCCCAGCCGACGCCGACAGTTATTCAACAGCCATCGAGCCAGCCGTATTTGCCCCGCCTTGCCAGAATCTCGGCACAGCGCCGGCTGTCATAGGCGATCTGGCGTTGCTGTTCCTGCGCCTGGCGGAACAGGCGTTCCTGCTGCCATTGGGCACGCTGTGCCGCTTCCGCCATGGCGTCACGCTGATAGTCGAGCGCAGATGCCACGCTGCCAAGTTGATTGTTGAAATCGGCCGTGGCGGCGGCAACTTGGCCATCCACATACCGGCGTAGTGTCTCGCCTTGGGCGTTCATCGCCTGCTCGATGCGCTGGTTGTGTTGGGCAATCGCGGCTTCAAGCCGCTGACCGGTCGCCGCGAGATCACGGGAAACCGTCTGGAATCCGGCGGTGACCGCCTGTCCCACACGCCCCATCGCCTGTTCGATCCGTTGCTGCTGTTCCAGCAACGTCCGTTGAAACTCCAGCCGCTCGGTCCGGTCGAGATAGTCCGTGTAGGTCCTGGTTTCCCGCAACCGCGGGTCTTCGAGAAGCTGGTAGCGGCGGGCCGCGATCGGCCTCAAGCCATCGCGTTCCGCCAGACGCGCGTCGTTGAACAGGCGGCGGGCGGTTCGCTCGAGCCGATCCAGTGTCAGGTTGGCACTGTCGGCCAGTTGCCGGTCGATCGCCTGGCGCTCCAGGTCACCCGCCCGCCGAAGCGCATCGGGTACCTGCTTGGCGACCGGGAAGGTGCGGACGAAGGCATCATAGACCGCGACCGAATTCTCCTCCCGCGCTCGTTCCCAGGCGATGTCGTGAATGCGCAGCATCGCCGCGGCCGCCTCCACGGCATTGGGGTACTGGTCCATGAACTGGCGGTAGGCCTGGATGGTGTCGATCTGGCGGGTGATCTGGAACAGGCCATGAACCGCAAGGGCGTTGAACGGCGAGGACGGTCGAAGGGTGAGAAAATCCCGGTAGGCAGCGGCGCTGTCGATTTGCCTCACTTCCTCCCAGGCTCTGCGCAAAGCCCGGTCGCCACGGTCGAACCGGGCATACTTGGCGGCAACATCTCTCCATGCCTGGTAGCCACCGTCGCGCTCGGCAAGCGCCAGCGCCAAGGGATAGGCGGCCCGAAAATCGCCAACCAGTTCCAGCGCCTGGACAATCTCCTTGTCGGTCAATGCCTCGACCCGCAATGCGGGTGTCGACACCAGTAGCAGGGCAAGGAGGATGACCGGCACTCGCATGGCAGACCTGCCTTTCCAGTCAATAGCCGCAGATTGGTACACCCCTCAACACACGGTCGCCGATCGGTCAAGGCGATGCAATGTCGCAATCGTCCGTCGGTCCGTCGTTGACGGCTCCGGCCTCGGCACATAGTGTTTTGGCAACGGTTATTCCTGGGCTGAGAGAAAGCTCATCATGGCTGCCCTGACCCTCCCGCACCTCCCTGAGTCTGTTCGCAGGGCTCTGGCGGTTCGCGCCGCCCGTGGCGGACAGACCCTGGAGGAGGAAGCCCTCAGCATCCTCGCAGACGCAGTACGAGATGAGACGCCGGTTCCGAACCACGGCAGCGGGTTCGGGACCCCGGCAGCCATGGCCAGCGATCTGATGGCGATCGGCCGACGTTGCGCTGGCTTGGGTCGTCAGGATCGGAGAGACCATGGCTCGCTTCTGTATGATCGGCACGGGTTGCCGGTGTGATGATCGTCGACACCTCGGCCATTCTAGCGGTCCTGTTTCAGGAATCGGATGCTCAAATCTATGCGGACGCGATCGCAGCCGCGGACCGACGGTGCATCTCGGCAGTCAACCTGGTTGAGTGCTTCATCGTCTTGGACCGGCAGGTGGGTTTTGCGGCCGGAGCGGAGCTGAGCCTATTCATGGCGCGAGCACACATCCTGGTCGAACCGGTGCTTGAATCCCACGTCGCAATCGCGCGCGACGCCTACCAAAGGTTCGGCAAGGGTCATCATCCCGCTGCCCTGAATTTTGGCGACTGCTTTGCCTATGCGCTGGCACGGTCCTTGGGCGAACCTCTGCTCTTCAAGGGTAACGATTTCGCGCAGACCGATATTGAACGCTGCGCTTGGGCATAAGTCGGCAAGCCTGCCTGCGCGCGTTAGGGACCCCATGTCCCCTCTCGACAAATACGGCATCGACCTCCTGGCCTTCCTCTCCCACACCGACCGGGTGCGGGTGCTGGAGGCGGATGTTGGCGACGGCGAGCGGCTGCCCAATGCCACCATCGCCGCCGCCGTGCGGCTGGCAGCGCCCCTGACACGCGACGAAATCACGCGGTCACTCAACCGCGTGCGCCGGAAACGGGTGGAAACCCTGTTGGCCGAGCGTGCCGACCCCAACCCGGCGGACGAGTTGGCGGTAGCGGACCTGATCCGTCTTCTGCAGCGCCTCCTGGCGCGCGGTGAGGTGACGCTGTCGGCCGACTTGGGTGATCCGGAGATACTGGCGGATCCCCAATACTCAGACCTGTTCCTTGTCCTGGGCAAACAGCCATGGCCGCGTCTGGTCCGTGACCAGGAGCAGCCTGCCGCCAATGCCGATCGCTTGGCGACGGCGCGGGCAGCCGTGGCCGAGGAAGCCGATGGGGCGGACCAACCTCCGCCACCTCTGGCCAAAGACCCGACGCCGGACCAGGTGCTTGCCTATTGGCGACCACTTCTGGAGCGGAACCGGCGGCAACCCGGTTATTTAGACAGCGTTATCGATACGGCGGCGGATGAGTTCACCCTCGACTTGGTCACCTGGGCCCTCGACGAGGTCGGCGACCGCGAGCTGATCGCCCGTGCCACCGCCCTGCGGGACCGGCGGCTGGCAGCGCTCGATCAGCGGCTCGCCCTGATGGCGACGGCGATCCGGTCGATCGTCGAACGGCGGGATTTGGCGTGGCTGGGAGAGGCCATGGTTCTCGACCGGCCGGATGCCGCCCTCGCGGCTGAACTGATCGAGATTTGTGACATTGCCCGCCAACGCGGCCCGCTGGCGATCGAGGATCGGTGTTTCAATCACCCCGAACCCTTCCTGCGCTGGGCTCTTGGCCCCTATGTCGACGGGTACAGCTCACCCCTCCTGCCGATGCTGCTCGACGGCCGCCGCCGCGCGCTCTTGCACCAGCGGCGCGCCGCGATGGAGATGACCCTGGTCTTCGTCCTCAGCGTGCGCAACCGCGACAACCCCGATTTTGCGACAACCGCCGCTACCGCCGTTCTGCCGACGTCGCCGGACCCTTATGCTGTGGACGAGGGAGCCAGCTGATTTCTGTGGTAGACTTGATCCGATGGCGGATCGGAGGAGCGCGATGGGCTATGCGGAATTGATCGAGAAGCTGCGGACCCTGCCAGCAGACAAGCAGCACCAGGTGTTTGATCTGGTAGAGGCGCTTGCGGCTAAGGGCGGGGCGCGGACAGGCGCTCCCGAACAAGCGGACTGGCCTGAGGACGGGTTTGCCGAGTTCTCCGTGGGCCAGGCATTGCGAGACTTGGGAGATGACTTGGTCGTCTACACGAAAGATGACCTGCGGGAACACTGGCAATGAAGCGAGCCGGTCAGCTCGCCCTGGTGCCGTTCCCATATACCGATCTTTCCGGGACCAAGCTCAGACCAGTTCTGATGCTGCGCCGAGCCTCGCGACTTCACGATGACTGGCTGATCGCAATGGTATCCTCGCAGCTCAACCGTGCCGAACCGGGGTTGGACGAGGTGAACCATCCGGGCGATCAAGATTACGGTGCGTCCGGTCTCAAGGCGCCCAGCGTCGTCCGACTTTCCCGGCTGGCGGTGGTTGACGGCGGTTTGCTGATGGGGTGTTTGGGCGCCATTGCCGACGAGAGGCTGACCCGTCTTCGCCACCGGTTGGCGGCATGGCTGGTCGAGACGGGGTGACATGCGGGCTGAGGTGGTGACCGACCGATGAGACGCCATTCATGACGGCGGTGACCGCCGAGTGCGCCTGTCCTTCCAGGTCGGAAGGAAACGCGAGGCTGATCGGCACCGGCCGACCGCCCTCTGCCACGGCAGCGCTGGCGGCAGCCGTGGCCCTAGCAGAGGCTGATGGGGCGGACTTGGCGACCATCATCCGCACCGGCGCCGCGGATGCCGTGCTCGAC
Source organism: Azospirillaceae bacterium (assembly GCA_028281465.1). GTDB lineage: Bacteria > Pseudomonadota > Alphaproteobacteria > Azospirillales > Azospirillaceae > JANQJV01. The sequence continues at coordinate 5,178 of JANQJV010000379.1, forward strand.
CTGGTTGCCACCGGGATGCCACAGGACGGCCAATTGATCCTGACCGGGTTCGACGACGCGGCGTTGCGGGCCAGTCTGCTCCGTCTTGCCGAGACCGGGGTGCCCCTCGAAGGGCTGGCCAATGCCGTCCGCGCGGTCCGGCTCACCAGACCGGACTTGGCCGCACTGCTGGCGCCGCTTGCGGACACCGACCCGCCGTTGCACGCCCGGCTGCTGCGCCTTGGTTGGTGGGCATTCCGGGACCTGGCCTTCCTTTCCGAAGCCGATAGCCGGGCCTGGCTCGCCACCCTTGACGTCGCCGAAACGGCCTTGGCGCTGCAAGGTCTGGAACCGCCCTTCGATCAGCGGCACTTGGATCTGCTGCCGGACGCCATCCGCCTGCCGGTCGAGGCACGGCTCCGGGCGGACGGTCCGGCCCCGCCGGAGAACGTCCGCGACGTGTTGAACCGCGTCCTCAACCATGTCGCCGCCGCGGTGGAGCGCGGCGAGATGGTGATGCCGGTGCGGGCGTTCCCGGCGCCGGTTTCGTCCGCCGAGCCCGCGCCGGTTTCGGCGCCACCGGCCCGATCCTCCTGCATCTTCCAGACGGCGGAGGGTGGCTGCCGGTTGCAGGAGGCCCAGGATCGGCTCGATCGAGCCGAGGCCATTGACGCCGAAACCTTGACCAGCCTGGTTGGTCTGCTGGCGACGCCGCCGATCGAGGTGGCGGCACGGGTCCTGGCCAAGGTGCCGACGGCCGCCCGGGCGCAGGCCTTCTTCGCGCTGGTGTCGTTGGCGCAACCGGCCCGAGACGCCGATGAGCGGCGAGATCGTCTCGTGGCACGGTTGCGGGAGCAGGCCGTTCTCACCACCCGAGAGAACGCCACAGCCGCTACGGCATCCGATAACGCCGCGAACACGCTGATCTTCAGCGACGGCGTCTGGGAGGCCCAACCCTTCCTCATGCGGCTGCAGCATCTGTTTGGATTTGGAGAACCCGAGGCAAAGCCGCTTGCCGGCGCGCGCGATCCCTTCCGAGCCTGGCTCCTGGCCCGCGCTGCTACGATTGCGGAACCATTGCCGGTGACCCAGCGCGAGGCGTTGCGGCTGGCGGTGCGCGACCGGGACCGCATCCTCAACGGCGACCTGATGCGAGCGGGCTGGGGCTCGTTCGAGGACATCGCAGACCTGCCGCCCGAGGATGTGCAGACTCTGATCCGCCAGGTGACGGGGCTTGACTGGGCCCTCGCGCTCCAGGCGGCTTCCGATGGTTTGAGGACGATCATAGTCGACAACCTGGCGACACGGGCCGCCAAAATCCTCAAGGAGGACATGGCGTGCATAGGCCCGATCCGCCTGCGCGAGGCGGTCGACGCCCAACGCCGGATCATGGACCAGGTGCGGGACCTCTTGGCGCGCGGCGAGATCACGGGGTGGAAGGGAAGCTTGGACCGAAGAGGTGGGGGCATTGGGGGGTCGGCAGGACAGCCAGATCCGGCGCATCGGCGATGACATTCGGCCGCACACGGTCCACGGCAGCGGCCATGCGGCCGTTACGCTGCAGAAGCGTGTCCGTCAACCGCACCATCAGCCTCCTTCGCGTTGAACGCCGCTGAGTGGTTCCGTCTGAGATGGTGGTGCGGTCGGTCAGGGAGTTGCTTGAAGTCTCGTCCGTCCATGTACCGGTCCGACGAGGCACACATGAGCGCCACCGCTGCCCGCCCCGTTGCCCACTTTCTGTCGCGGGTGGCGCGGCTGTGCCGACGTCCTGTCCGCATCGCCCTCATGTCCGACCTGCATTTGGAGACTGGTGATTGGGAGCCGGGTTCGGTGGAGGCCGATCTCGTGGTTCTCGCCGGGGATATCCATCGCGGCACCGCGGGGATCGCCTGGGCCGCTCACCGGTTCGAGGTTCCGGTCGTCACTGTCGCCGGCAATCATGAATTCTACGGTCACCAAGTCGATGCGCCCCTTCAGGGGCTGCGCGAGGCAGCCACGGCGACCGGCACCATCGCCTTTCTCGAGCAAGCCGCACGACCCTACACCTTCCCGACGGCCGGTCGGGGGCTATCGCGACGATCGGTTCGCATCCTTGGCACCACCCTGTGGAGCGATTTTTCGATCAATGGCGATCCCGGCCAGTGCATGACCGCTGCCGAGCAGATGATGAACGACGACCGGGTCATCCGAACCGACAGCGGCCGGCGTCTCAGGCCGGGCGACACGTTGACCTGGCATCGCCAGCAAGTCGGCTGGCTTCAGGCCGACCTTGGCAAACCGTTTCGCGGTCCCACCGTGGTCGTCACCCACCACGCCCCCTCGCCGCGCTCCAACCCGCCGCAATCTGCCGGCGAAATCCTCAACGGCGCCTTCCTCTCCGATCTCGAACCTTTGATCAAAAGATTCCAACCGCATCTTTGGATTCACGGCCACACCCACGGGGATGCCCATTACCGGCTTGGTCGGACCCTGGTCGTCAGCCGCCAGCTCGGCTATGCTTGGGAACGGAAGGACTTCGGCCCCGCGATCGTGGAGGTCTGATCCGGACGCCACCGGGGCACGATCGGGACTTGTCGCGCCAGATCCCCGGCATGCTGCTGGATTGCTGCCACGAAGACGCGACGCGATTTCATGCCCACCCGTCTCGGCCCGTCGCCGCGTGTCTTCCTGTATCAAGGAAGGACCCTCGAGATAGGAAGACCGACAGTCAACCCAGGTCGCCGCTGACGGTCGCGGGGCAAGACATGGGGACAGACCAGGATGTTTTCTAAGGGCTCGTCTGATAACAAACAAACGAATCGGACTTGAGTTTGGCATATTTGGTGGAGTCCCCTTCGGGGTTTTCTACCAGATGTTGGGCCGTATGATCGATGTTGACGCTATTCGAGAGCGCTTCCCGGTGCAGGCGCAGCGCCTCGACGAGCGGGGCCGGAGTCAGTTTGCGGCTGCCGAGGCACGGGCGGTGGGCGCAAGTCGCTGACCGAAACCAATCCCGCTGCCTTCGCGGTGGAGACCATTCGCCGCTGGTGGCAAGAAATCGGCACCAGACGCTCCCCCAACGCCAGGAAACTCGTTATGACCGCCGATGGCGGCAGCAGCAACGGGTCGCGCGTACGCCTTTGGACGCACGACCTCCAGGGACTGGCCGACGAACTCGGCATCGAAGTCCACCACCTGCCGCCTGGGACCAGCAAATGGAATAAGATCGAACACCGGTTGTTTTCCTTCATCCCCATGAACTGGCGTGCCAGGCCATGGGTACGTTATCAGGTCATCGTTGATCTGATCAGTGCAACGACCACCGAGCAAGGTCTCGCCGTCTACCGTGAACGGGTTTCCGGCACATACCCAAAGGGTATCACCGTGTCCGACGCCGCCATGGCAGCAATCAACATCAGACGCGACGAGTCCCACGGAGAGTGGAACCACACCATCTCGCCACGGCCACCAAATCAAGCAACTCTTTCCTGACAAACCCTTAGCGGACGCGGTCACGTCTTTACGGACAGCTCAAACAACAAGACGGTGCCCTGGGCATGCATGATGCGAAATCCCTCGTGTGGCTCTTCTCCGGTCAAGGGTCCCACTATTATCGCATGGGCGAGCGGCTCCACCGGGACAATGAGCGCTTCCGCGCCCATCTGACCGCGCTCGATCGTGTCGCCGAGGCCGAAGGCGGCGAGTCGATCACGGCACTGCTCTATCACCCTGCCCGTTCGATCGGTTTGCCGTTTGCCCGCACCGCCCATACGCATCCGGCTTTGTTCATGGTTCAATACGCGCTGGCCGCGACCGTTCGCGACGCCGGCGTCGAACCCGATTGTTTGTTCGGCGCGAGCCTGGGCGAGTACGTGGCGGCCAGTGTCGCGGGCGTGGTCGATGCCGCGGACATGCTGGCCGGCGTCATCGACCAGGCCCGGACCTTCGAGGCCCTCTGCCCACCCGGCGGCATGCTGGCGATCTTGAAAGAGCCGGATTTCTTCGATCGGCATCCCGACCTGTTCCGGGCGTGCGAGCGGGTCAGCGTCAATATGGCGAACCACTTCGTCGTTTCCGGCCCCGAGCCGGCCCTGGCGTCGGCCGCCGCCACGCTTCAGCGGTGGGGGGTCGCCCATCAGCTCTTGCCGGTCTCCAGAGCCTTTCACTCCGCCCAATTGGAGCCGGCGGCCGACGCCGTTCGGGCCCGGTTCGCCGGCCGTCGCTCCGCCAGCCTCGACCTTCCGTGGATGTCCTGTACCACCGCCGATTGGCGCACGGGGTTCGATGGCGAGGACGTGTGGCAGATCGCGCGTCGGCCGCTGCGCACCCTGGATGCCATCACGCGGCTCTGTGACACAGTGCCCGATGCCACCTTCATCGATTTCGGGCCTTCGCCAACCCTTTCAGGGTTCATTCAGCATAACCGGCCTGAGATTCCGAAAGAGGCCTTCGTACGCATCCTGAATCCGATCCGCGCCGACAGCGACGACCTCGGCACCGTCCTTCGCCTGCGCCGGGGTCTTCGGCCGCCCCGCGTCCCCGTCAGAAAGGACCCCATGATGAAGGCGTTCCTGTTTCCCGGCCAAGGCTCGCAGAGAAAGGGCATGGGGACCGGGTTGTTCGACCGCTTCCCCGAACACGTGCGCCAGGCGGACGCCATCCTTGGCTATTCGATACGCCGGCTGTGCCAGGAGACCCCCAACCAACAACTGACTCAAACCCAGTTCACCCAGCCGGCACTGTTCATCGTCAATGTTCTGACCTATCTCGCGAAACGGGAAGATGAAGGCGTCGAGCCGGACTATCTCGCCGGTCACAGCCTGGGCGAATACTGTGCCTTGTTCGCCGCCGGTGCCTTCGATTTCGAGACCGGCGTGCGCCTGGTTCAGCAACGGGGGGCGCTGATGAGCCAAAGCCGGGCCGGCGGCATGGCCGCGGTGATCGGGCTCACGGTCGATCAGGTCAAGACCATCCTGGTCGACAACCGGCTCGATGATCTGAGATTGGCCAACCTCAACACCCCAACCCAGCTTGTGCTGTCCGGCGGCAAAGAGGCCATTACCGCTGCCGCCACACTTTTCGGCCGGATCAAGGGCGCGCGCTGTATCCCGCTCAATGTCTCCGCCGCCTTTCACTCGCACCTCATGGCGGAGACCCGCCAGGCGTTCGCGGACTTCCTGGCACCATTCACCTTCCGGGCCCTGCGCATCCCGGTGATCGCCAATCTCACGGCCCGCCCCTATGAGCCGGAGCGGACCAAGGCCAACCTCATCGATCAGATCACGGGCTCGGTGCTGTGGACCGACACCATCCGTTATCTGTGGGGACGGCACACGGAGATCGCGTTCGAGGAGGTCGGTCCCGGAACCGTGCTGACGGACCTGACGGCCAAGATCAAAAAGGAGTCGACGCCGCTCCCGCCCGAGGACAGCAAGCCACCCTCAACGCCGTCGTCTCCCGTTTCTCCACCGTCGGCACCGACGCCCGCTGTCGGGACCGACCTTAGCATCGAAACCCTGGGCAGTGCCTGTTTCCGCCAGACTTACGGCGTGCGCTACGCCTACGCGGCCGGCGCCATGTACCAGGGCATCGCCTCCAGAGCGCTGGTGGTCCGCATGGGGCAAGCAGGCATGATCGGCTTCCTCGGCACCGGCGGCCTCGAGCCCGAGGTCGTTCAGGCCGATCTCGACCACATCCGGACGACCCTGACCCCGGACCAGGCCTACGGCGTCAATCTCCTGCACGACATCCACGACCCACAGCGGGAGGAAGACGGCGTCGACCTCTATCTCCGGGCCGGTGTGCGCCATGTCGAGGCCTCCGGGTACATGCAGACCCTGTCGCCGGCGTTGGTCCGATGGCGTGCGCTGGGCTTGCGCAGGGAGCCGGGAGACGGGCGCATCGTCGCCGACCACACGGTGATCGCCAAGGTCTCCCGGCCTGAGGTGGCGGCGGCCTTCCTCGACCCGGCACCCGAGCGCCTGCTTGTCCGGCTCAGGGAGGCCGGCAGGATTACCGCGGACCAGGCGGCCCTGGCCGCAGCCTACCCGATGGCCGATCTCCTGTGCATCGAGGCCGATTCGGCCGGTCACACCGATCAAGGCGTGGCCCATGTCCTGATGCCGGCGATGATCGCCCTGCGCGACGAGCGGATGAAACAGTACCAACCGACCGTGCCACCGGTCGGCATTGGGGCCGCAGGCGGCATCGGCACACCGGAAGCCGCCGCCGCGGCCTTCATTTTGGGGGCCGACTTCATCGTCACCGGCTCGATCAACCAATGCACGGTCGAATCCGGCGCCAACGCCGCCGTCAAGGACATGTTGCAGACCATCAATGTCCAGGACACGGACTACGCGCCCGCGGGCGACATGTTCGAGATGGGCGCCAAGGTCCAGGTGATGAAGAAAGGCGTGTTCTTCCCGGCGCGCGGCAAGCGGCTTTACGACCTCTATCAACGTCACACCGGACTCGACGAAATCGACCCTGAAACACGGAAGCAAATCGAGGGGCGGTATTTCCGGCGCTCCTTCGAGGACGTCTATCAGGAGGTGTGCCGGCACTATCGCCAACGGCGGCCGGAGGAGATCGAACAGGCCGAACGCAACCCCAGGCACAAAATGGCCCTGGTCTTCCGCTGGTATTTCGGCATGACGACGCGCGCGGCGTTGGACGGAGATCCGGAACGCAAGGTCGACTATCAGGTCCACACCGGCCCGGCACTCGGCGCCTTCAACCAATGGGTCAAGGGGACCACGCTGGAGGATTGGCGCAACCGTCACGTCGATGAAATCGGCATCAAGCTCTTGACCGACACCCTCGCCCTGCTCCAGCGGCGGTTCGCCCAGCTCGGGATGCGGCGGTGACTCTCGCGGACTGCCCGGGCACGGCTGTCCCTGTTCTGCCAGCGGCCCGAAAAGATGGCCGCTGCCACGGCATGGCAAACGCCGTAGGATGCACCGGGCGCATCCGACCGCCGGTCGGTCTTCGGGCCGTTGGCATGACTTTTCAAGCAGGCAACCGGAAAACACCATACCGAACGACCCGCCAAATCCGCAACCAGGACCTGTCCTCATGATCAAAACATTGGCTAATCAAATCATTGCCTTTCGTTTCATTGTCATGGTCGCAAGCCTGGTGCTGTGGGGTGCGGCCGGCTTCGGGATCAAGAACCTGTATTTCGAGGGATCGACCGATATCTGGTTCCTCAAAGACGATCCGGTCCTTCTGGAATACGAGGAGCTCAAGACGCTCTTTGAGAACAACGAGTTCCTGATCATCGGTGTGGAGGCGACGCCGACGGCCGGGACCTTCCTCAACCAGCCGACCCTGCAGGCCATCGGCGCCATGACGGCCTTTCTTGAGGCCCATGTTGCGGTCACCAAGGTCTCCTCGGTCAGCAAGTACGAGCTGATCCACAGCGCGGACGATGTTCTGCGGGTCGATCCGATCATTCCGGAAGAGGTGGAGAACTTTGCGCTCAGCGCCGAGCAGTGGCAGACGCTGGACGAGACGCTACGCCAGGAAACGATCGTTCACGGCCTCCTGTTCACCCCCGACTTGAAACACACCCTGATCACGGCCCGGGTGATCGAACAGAGCGACCACACCGGCGACGGCAACGCCAAGGCTGAATTGTTCGAGGACTTCACAGATTTCCTGGCGGCGAACGGCCTGGAAGACAGCCCACACTATCGGCTCTACCTGTCCGGTTCGGCTGTGATCTCGACCAGCTATCTCCTTAACTCCATCGCCGATCAATCCGTCATCTACCCGCTGGTGCTGACCCTGATCCTGGTGTTCCTTTACCTCCTGTTTCGGCATTGGAGCGGGTTGGTCCTGCCGACCTTGGTGATCCTGGCCTCGGTCACCGCGACGCTCGGAGTCATCGGCCACATGGGCTGGCCCATGAATGTGCTCAACGTGGCGATGCCGACCATCATCACCGTGATCGCGCTGGCGGATTCCATCCACATCCTGGTCGGATTCTATCGGTTGCGCAATGAGGGGCTGGCGCCGCGCGATGCCGCGCGCGCGGCCATCGAGCGCTATTTCACGCCCTGCCTGCTCACCACCGTGACCACCGCGGCCGGCTTTCTGGCGCTGTCGGTCAGCCGCCTGGCACCGGTTTCGGAACTGGGTCTGGCCATGCCGGTCGGGGTGGTGATGGCATTCGGCTTCTCCGTCTTCTTCCTGCCCGCGACGTTGAGCTTCATCCACGGCAAGCCGGAGCGTACCCGGCGGTTCGTCGAAACCAGCCTGATCGCGTCCGGCCTGCGCCGGCTGTCCCAGGGGGTGATCGCCAACAGCCGCGCCATCGTCGCGGTGTTCGCGCTGCTGCTGGTCCCGGTGCTGGTGCTGTGTGCGCTGATCGAGGTCGATACCAACTTCGTGCGCAATTTCAAGGAAGACTCGACCGTCCGCCAAGGCCTGGACTATTTCGACGAGACTTTCAAGGGGGCCCTAACGCTGGAGTTCGTTGTCGATTCGGGCGCCGAGGAGGGGGTGAAGGACCCCGCGTTCCTGAGGCGGGTCTTGGCTTTCCAGGAGACTGTCACGGGTCTCGAGGGGTGCGGACGGGCCAACTCGATGCTCAATTACCTGAGGAAGATCAACCAGGTCCTGCACAACGACGATCCGGCCCATTACACGATCCCAGACAGCCGCACCGCGGTCGCCCAGTTCCTGTTCATGTACTTGAGTTCAGGGCCGGACGAGGATCTGGCCGACTTCATGAGCTTCGACAGCCGCTACCTGCGCATCTCGGTCTTCTTTGAAGTGGCGCCGTCGTCGGTGACCAGGGCGCGCGTCGCCGAGATCGAGCACCTTATCGAGGCCGAGTTCGGCGATCTCGATATCACGATCACGGGGCGGGCCGTTCTGTTCAACCGGATGGACGTCTATGTCCTGGATGGACTGGTCAACTCGTTCAGTCTGGCGCTCGGCATCATTGCGCTCTGTTTCCTTGTTCTGTTGCGCTCGGTGCGCTTCGGCGCCCTGGTGCTGATCCCCAACCTCTTGCCGATCCTGTTCGCGGGCGCGGTGATGGGGGCCTTCGGGATTTTCCTCGACTTCTCGACCCTGATGATCGCGGCCGTGACGCTCGGCATCGCGGTGGACGACACGATCCACGTCTGCATCCACTACATCCACGCACGCGAACGCGGCGAGACCAACCGCGATGCGATCCGCTCGGCGATCGAAACCACCGGTACGGCCCTGGTCACGACCTCGATCATCCTGATCGCCGGGTTCAGTATGTTGACCCTGTCGTCGTTCGTGCCGACGATCTACACTGGCATCCTGGGAGGCGTGGTCATTGTCGGTGCGCTGTTGGCGGATCTGGTGTTACTGCCGGCCGGCAAGGTCCAACTGGAGGCGATGCTGAACCGCACCTTCGCCGCCCCATCGGTGAACAAGGCGTGAGCGTCGGCATGGGCCGGAACAGGGTCTGGAGGAATGGGATGGGTATACGGCACTCGGGGTTGGCGGTCGCTGTGGGGCTTTGGGCGGCAGCGGCGATGGCGGCCGGCCTGGTCCCACATGGGGCGCGATCCCAAGCGTTGTCGGCCGATGACATCGTCTACCGGGCCGAGGAGCGGGATCGGGGCGAGACCATGACCGGCCATGTCACCATGGTCATGGAGGATCGGCGCGGCCGCCAGCGCGTCCGCACCATGGCCCGATACCGGCGGGACTACCCGGGGGTCGAAAAATCGATCTATTTCTTCCTCACCCCGACCGACATCGGCGGCACTGCCTATCTCGCCTTCGATTGGGACGGCAACGTCAAGGATGACGATTCCTGGCTCTATCTGCCGGCCTTGAGACGAACCAAGCGGCTGGCGTCCTCGGACAGGTCCGACGCGTTCCTGGGCAGCGATTTCACCTATACCGACATCAGCCCGGCCAAGCGCCACTACTGGGACTACACGCTCATCGAAGAGAGCGACCCGGTGGACGGCCATGACGCCTGGTTGGTCGAAGGGCTGCCAAAGCCGGCCATTCGCGACAAGGTCCTGCGTGAAACCGGCTACACCAGGGTTCGGCTGTGGGTCCGCAAGGACAACTTCATCAAAGTCAAAGGCCAATTCTGGATGATCGAGGGGCAGCGGATCAAGTACTATAAGGTGTCGGAGATCCGCACCATCGACGACATTGCCACCGCCGTGGAGGAGGCCATGGTCACCACCAAGGCCGGGCGAGTGGAACACAGGACATTCATGGTGACCGATCGTGTTCAATACAATGTTCCTATTTCCGATTCCTTCTTCACAACACAGCAAATGATGCGCGGCCAGTAGAAAAAAGGGGTCTCGGTCTTCGGCCACTCCCGCCCCTCCCCACCCCAACAACCAATGAGGAAACACCGGGATGTCAAGAATTCTAGAATTCTGCGCCGGCCTGCCGAGAAAGGCGTTCGCGGCGGGCGATACCGTCATCTCCCAGGGGGACCATTCGAACACCGTATACATCCTGGTCTCCGGTACCGTGGATGTCGTGATCGACCAGACCACAGTGTGCACCTTGTCGGCCCCTGGGACCGTCGTCGGCGAGATCGCGCCGCTTCTGGGCACGCCCCGCTCGGCCAACGTCAAGGCGGTCACGCCGCTCGAGATCGTGGTGGTCGAGAACATCAACACCTTCTTCGAGGATCACATCGATGCTGCACTGGAAGTCACCAAGCAGGAGCTGGGCCGACTGTTCACCACGCTGAAGTTGTTGATGGGGACCCAGCATCAGTTCATGGAGGCCGCCCAGCAGTTTGGGGTCGACCTGCGGGCGATCCCCGAGGCGGGAGTGTTCCTGGAGACCTGGAAGACGGCGCACAAGGACGCCGAGTCCAACTTCCCGTTCACGCTCGCACCCGATGTGGTTGGGGCAACCGAGGTGTCGTTGACGGATGGCGAGACACTCTTCGGCGAGGATGAACCGGTCGCACCGTTGTATGTTCTGAAGAGCGGCACGGTGTCCATCAACAGTGCCGACGGCGCCATTGCCCTTGATCTCACCAAGCCGGAGACGATCATCAACATCGGCTATGAACTGGCCCAGGTCAATTCTATGGCAACAGCCGTTGCGCGCGGCGGTGCGACCGTCGCCAAGGTGGAGGATGTGCCCGAGTTGTTCCGATCTCAGCACGTCGCCGGCATCGGACTGCTGCGCCAGGTGGCACAGCGCATCGTCATGCTGAACACCACGTTCATGCAGGTCCGCGAGATATTCTTGGGCTTGGGGCGCAATGCACCGGCGGAGATGCAAGAGAAGGTCGGCAAATTGGTCGACTTCTTCAAACAGAAGGAAGCCGAGCTGTTCAAGGCAATTCTTGGATGAATGGCGGACCGTTCTTGTCAGGGGGGCAGAGGGGACAACGCCCCATAAGCGCTAACATAAGGCAGTATATGTGCCAAATTGACTCGCATCCGTATGACGTGCTGGACAGAGCGAGAGCGTCTGCGATTCGCTTGGGCGCATGAAGATCGATGAGGCGCTCTCGTCCAGTTGGCCGGTCTTGGTGCCTTGCGTTGGGCGCAGTCGCTGCCGTTCGCGAGGCTTGGTCGAGGGGGCTCTGTCGCCAGGTGCAGACTTGGCAGCAACCGGGTGGCAAACATCTGGAGTATCTGGGTGACCGGACACGCGGCCGGCAGGTGCGGACGGATCACCGTCTTCAACGCCTCGACCCTGACGGCGATCTCGATCGGATGCGGCCGATCGATCGCTTCAGCACCGTGACGATTTCACGCCCGCTCGGCCGCTCGGCCGGGCGCAACTGTCCGGCGCCAATCAAGATGAGAGTGTCGCGACAATCAGGATGAGAACGCCAGTGGTGGCGAGCGGGAGCGCCAAACGCCCGTCTGGCGGTCGTGGTGGTTCGGTCGGGTCTGGTTTTCTCACGCAGATGAAGGACACCAGGCGGTTGCCGGGCCAACACATCACCGACAGCCAGATGAGGCTCTTCATGAAGTTCCGTCAGACCGACGGTGTGGCGATCTCCGCCGCCAAGTCGGGGTTCAGCCCGACAAGCGGCTACCGCCTGGAGGTGGACGGCCGCATGCCATCCCAGAAGAGGCCGCCACGGGGACGGCGCAGAGAGGACCCCTTGGTGGAGGTATGGGACGAAGAGGTCGTTCCCATGCTGATTGCCGCACCGGCACTGCGGCCGGTGGCGGTGCTCAAAGAACTTATGCGCCGCCGCCCCGAACTCGACCCCAAAGTGCGCCGCACGTTGGAGCGCCGACTCCGGGCCTGGCGGGCCGTCAACGGACCCGACCAGGACGTCATCTTCCGGCAGGTCCATGATCCCGGCCGCCTGGGATTGTCCGATTTCACCGACATGAGTGATCTTGGCGTCACCATCGCCGGCGCCCCATTGGACCACCGCCGGTTCTGACCTGGAGCCGTCACTTCCTGGTTGCATCAAACGCTCTCTTGATGGCGTCGGCCATTGCGCGACAAACAGTGTCATCTGCGCACTTTCCGTATTCAAGAACGAGATTTGATACCGGCATCTCGGCCAAACCTTCGGCCTCGGATAGAACGGCCAGATTGGACGTGAGCGCAGACTGATCGAGAACACCGATGGCGATCCCGGCTTCGATGGCTGCCGTCACGCCTGTCACACTCTCGCTTGCATAGATGATCCGATGCGAGCGACCACTGGCCTCCAGCGCCTTAAGCGCCGCGTCGCGCCACCAGCATGCGCGGTCGAACAGGGCGATTGGAATTGGATCGCGATCCAACAAGCTGTGAGCGCGCGAGGCGACCCAGTGCATCTTCTCTTCACGCAGGAGATCCATGCCTGGCCCGACTTCTTCAACTTCATGAACGGCCAAGTCTAGGTCACCGGCGATCAGCGCAGAGGGAAATCCTGTGCTCAGGGCGCAACGCACCATAAGGTCGACTTTCGGATGAGCGCGCGTGAAATCCGCGATGATGTTCGACAATACCTCCTTACCGTGATCGTCCGGGATGCCGATGCGAAGCAGCCCTTCCAGTCCTCCACCGGTGATTTCGGCCATGGCCGCATCAAGCGCCTGGATGACCTGACGAGCAACAGGTTCGAGACCCTCGCCGACCCGGCTCAGCACGACGCCGCGCCCGTGCCGTTTGAACACCGGCTGTCCCAACAGGTCTTCCAACTGCTTGATCTGGACGCTAGCAGCAGATTGCGATCGGCAAATTCTGGCGGCACCGCCCGTGACTGTACCGGCATCGGCCACAGCTAGGAATGTCCTGAGCAGATCGCTGTCGAGTTTGTTCAAGGCAAACTCATCTGAATCCTTAATATCTGGATTTCAGACTATGCGTTTATCGGAAAGCGCGCAAGGCCCCATACTATGAGGCCAAGCCTGAGGCGAACGGAGGATGAAGTGCCCGAGTCAGCCGGACGATCCGAGCCTGTCTCATGGCTGCGTGCTGCGGTCGTTGCCGCACTTGTCGGGACCCCGGTAGGGCTGCTCGCGGCTCCCGATTTGGTCTGGGCGACGACCGTGTTTGTATTGCGGGGTCTGATTGAGGTCGCCCCAGTAGTCGTTCCAGGCATCATTCTCGCCGCTTGGGTCAGCGCCAGCGGCGCCGGTGACCGGATCGCCCACATTTTCTATGGTCGCGCACTGCACACGATCGTCATCGCGTCGTTGATAGGCGCGGTCACACCGGTCTGCGGTGTGACAGTGTTGCCCCTTATGGCTGGTTTGCTCGCGTCCGGCGTACCTTTGGCGCCAGTTATGGCTTTCTGGCTATCATCGCCAATCACAGACCCAGCCATGCTGGCCACGACCACCGCCACTTTGGGATTCGGCTTCGCGATTGGCAAAACGGTCGCAGCGTTTGGCCTCGGAATCCTTGGCGGCTTCACCACGGTTGCACTGACCGGACGCTCATGGACCCATCGGCCGCTCCGCAGGAATCGAATTGTCGGAGACGTGGGTCAGCAGATGTGCCGAGGGTCGGGCAGCTTCAGTGCCGCCATCTGGCAAACGCCTGAGGGCCGCGAGCATTTCTGGCAGGAAACCAAGGCGACGACGCGGCTGATTCTGATCTGCCTCATCCCTGCATTCGCAGCGGAGTATTGGCTGAACGAGGCCCTGAATCCGAAGGCTCTATCGGCTTATGTCGGGAGCGAGGCATGGTGGGCCGTGCCGCTTGCGGTTTTGGTCGGTGCGCCGGCCTATCTGGATGGCTACGCAGCTCTGCCTCTAACCAGAGCGCTCATCGATCACGGAATGTCTCAGGGTGCGGCAATGGCCTTTCTCGTCTCCGGTGGGGTGGTTAGCATCTGGGGCGCGATGGCGATCTTCCCGGTGCTCAAGCTGAAGCCATTCTTGCTCTATCTGGGATTGGCGGTCACCGGTTCGATGGCCTCCGGGTGGGCGTTTGAGGCAATTGCGCCGTTGTTGCGTGTCGGTTAACTGAGAAACAAGTCATCGCAACGAACGCAGAGCATCTACAAGAGGAAGTAAGAGGTCATGCAGCTGCTGAATCCTGAGTACGATGCTAAGAGTGAATTAAGCAAAAGAGCATATACAGTTTGCAATTTCGAGCGCACACACTTCGCCTTCTTTACTGCAGTGATGTTTGTGATTGGCAGTATCTTGTTTTTCGCTGATGGCTCAGCGGTCACTGCAACTTTGTGCTTTCAAATTGGGTCGATCTTCTTTCCCTGAAACCATCCATTCGCTTGATCCGTGATTTGTGTTAGTACTACTGAGTCACAAAACCACGATAGGTGGTATGGGGTCTAGATCTGAGAGCCGTGATATGGTATCTGCAGGTTGATCGCAACTGATTGACTGGTGGGAATGATGGCTCAGGCCTTAGCGGACAGCGAAGCCAGGTTTTCGGCTTTTGTTGAGGCGCTTGCCTCGGTGATCGGGCATGCGGATCGGGTTACCCCTTTGCGGGCCTATTGCACGGGTTTGCTCTCCGCGCCGGATCGCAAGAGTGTCGAACCGATGGCCGCGGTGACGGACCCGGCGCGGGTCTCGGCGCAGCACCAGTCACTTCTGCACTTCGTGGGCAAGGCGGGCTGGTCCGATGAGCGTGTCCTTGCCCGGGTTCGCGTTCGATAGGCAGACGGCCCAATTTCGGGCGTTTTTTCAGCGACTTACGAAGGGCGGATTCTGAGTGTGTGCCTATGCGATTTCGCCGTCGGACGCCACTTTCCGAACCGAGATAATCTGCTTAGGTATTGAAACACCGATCTTTTTCAGGATTTCGGCAAGTTCGGCGGCGATTTTGGTCCGCTGAACAATAGTCTGATTGTCGGTGGTGTAGCGGACGGCCTTGAGAGCTGCC
>JANQJV010000401.1 GCA_028281465.1 Azospirillaceae bacterium
TTCGGTTTCGGCGCTGAACGAGGAGCGCCGGCATTCCTGCCGGCTGGACCGCCGCCATCTTGGCGGCCGGCTGCTGGGCGGGGTCCGGGCCGGCTGGACGCCGGCGGTCCAGCCGGCAAGGATGCCGGCGCTCCGAAACAGGGCGGCCTGAGGACCGGTCAGTGTTTCGGGCCGTTGGTATGACCCCGGTTTGGGACCGAGAACCCAAGCGGACAAGTTCCAAGGGATGGAACCGAAAGGCCTGCCCATAAAGAAAATCTTGGAGGACTCCGTGCAGACGCATGGAGGCGCTCATGATCCGGCCCTGGTTGAGGGGATCACCGCTGCGGAGGTGATGTGAGTGGCAACGGCGAACATCCGCTGAACGGGTGCGGTCGCATCGAGGGGCCGACGCTGTTTGCGATCGATCAGGTTATGATCAATCTCAGTGGCCATCCGTTCAATCTTCACAAGGGTTTGGCACTGAATGCGGCCAAACGTGGCTGGTCCTATGTGCCGGTGTTGGCGCGGTCGGTGGAGGACGACCGGATCATCGACCAGTTGCAGCCCGTGCTTGGCCTGGACTCCGTGCACGTGCGGCGGTTCGCCAATCCGATGGTCGAAATCGGCGCCGCCAACCATCAGTTCGCGCTGGATCTAACCCAAACTCTGTCACCGCGCCTGACAGCCCGTGACCTGTGTTTCTTCGCGGCCGTCACGCATCGCAACCTCTATGGTTTGATGACATGGGCGGATTCGCTATCCTTCCCTCCCCGCCTGGCGCTTGTGCTTTGGAGCCAGCAGTGTTTTGACCCGAAAGACGCCGAACGCAACCGAGAATTCTATCGAGATCTGCTGTCCTGGGTCGCGACGCGGAAAGCGCTTGGTCATGAAACAACCGTCCATGCCTTTGCCAACTCGCATGTCCCGGTGCTTGAGGCGATGACCGACGGCACCGTACCGGTGCGGACGTTTCCGCTCAACGGCACAACCTGGAACCTCCTGCCGGATGACGGACTGAGCGATCCGGCGGAGGCTGCCAACGGGATGGCTGAAACGGCGGTGCCCCTGCTTGGTTACCTCGGTAACAGTTGGTGGCCCGACAAGGGCCTGACGCAAATGTTGGGGGCGATCGCCCGTCTCAACCAACAAGGGGTGTCGGCCCGCTACCTGATTCAACTTGATCTTCGCTTTGCCCAGTCGCAATCCGTCCAACAGATGCGCGCACGCCATGGGGCCGTGCTGGCCGCTGCGAATGTGTCGGTCGTCGAAGGCACGGTGGATGCGGTTACCTATGCGCGCATGCTGCGGCGTTGCGCCGCCGTGGTGCTGCCGTACGGACCGGCGTACGATCATCAGACGTCTGGGATTCTGTTCGAAGCATTGGCCCTTGGCAAACCGATCGTTACCCGGTCTGGTTCTCTGCTTGCGGCGGAATGCCGGCGTTTGGGCATCGTTCAGGCCTTTTTCGACCAGTGGACGGATGAAGCGGTCACGGCCGCATGCTGTGATTTGCTAGCCAATTTCGCGTTTTACCGCCGACAAAGCGCAACGGTTGCCAGCCGGGTGCGCGCCACATTGTCTATCGACCGCTTTCTCGACGAGATCGGTTGTGCTTGATCCCACTGGAACCGCGCAGCGGAATCCCAGCAACCCCCCGTTTGTCCAAAAACGTATCCATGCATCTCGAAAACCGAAACATCCTGGTTGCCGGCGCGAGCGGCTTTCTCGGCGGTGCTATGGTCGACCGGCTACTGGCCGAAGGGGCCACGGTCCGTGGCACCCATTTCTCGCGACCGCCGACACGGGAACATCCGCGTCTTTCGTGGCTGCACGGTGATCTGCGTCAACCGGCGGACTGCGCACGAGCGGTCGACGGGATGGAGATTGTCATCCACGCGGCCGCAAACACCTCCGGCGTGGCCGTGATCACCACGACACCCATGGTTCACGTCACGCCCAACATCGTTCTGAACAGCAACCTTCTGCAGGCGGCCTATGATGCTAAGGTGTCTCGGTTTCTGTTTCTCAGCAGCGGCGCCGCCTACCCCGACCTTGGGCCCGACCATCGGCTGGCGGAAGCGGACATGTTCAAGGCCGATCCGCCGGATGTGTATTTTCCAGCCGGCTGGATGAAACGGTACACCGAGATTCTCTGTCGAACCTATGCCGAGAAGCTCCGTCGGTCGATGCCGTGCACGGTTCTGCGTCCGTCGAATGTCTATGGTCCAGGCGATAAGGTCGACTTCCAACAGGCCCATGTTACGGCGGCTCAAATCCGGCGCGTGGTCGAGCGGCATCGGCCGATCGAAGTTTGGGGAATGGGCGACGACGTCCGCGATATCATCTATGTTGATGATTTCACGGACTGTGCAATCCGAGCGCTGGCGGTCGACGAAGCGTTTTTTGTCACCAATGTTGCGGCCGGACATGGCTGGTCGGTTCGGGACATTGTGGAAACCGCAATCCGCGTCGACGGATTTGCAGATGCGGAGATCGTTTTCGACGCGAACCGGCCGCGGTCGATCGCCATCCGTTTGTTCGATGTGTCCCTGGCGCGCCGCAGGCTCGGCTTTGAAGCGACGACGAGCCTGGAAACCGGCATGGCGCGAACCATGGCTTGGCTCCGGCGGTCTGGTGAGCTTGACAGCATCCGGTGATCCCATGAGGGTGACATCAAGGGATGCCGTACCCATCAGGGACGACGAACCAGTCAACCGCCAATCGTTTGGGGCGATTCGCACCGTAAGCCCGATAGGCGCGCAAAAGCGCGGTCGCCCGCTGTGTCGGCGATGACGAAGCTTGCATCCCGGGCATCCGATCCGCGCGGGAGACCCTGTTTCACCACCGCCAACGACACAGACGCGCCATGGCACACGGCATCGACCACGGCACCCTGAGCTCTCAAATCCTGTTTCATTGCCTCAAGCGCCACCGGCGGTTCCTGGAGCTGGGCGATCAGAATCCGGAAACCTCGATCATTCAGCCGTTTCACCAAATCTGCAATTGCCGCAAGATCGCCGAGCCGGGCGAAGCTGCCATCGCACAGCACCGCCAACGGGCGGTCAAGACGCGCCGGAACCAGGTCTTGCGCGGCGGCGTAGTCCGCCGGGATGCCGATATCGATGAAGAAACCGTCCATTTCCTGGCCGATGAGCAGTCCTTTCGTTGCCAAGGCCGGAAATACCTGGTTCTCGAGTGAACAGGGCATCCGATCCACGAAGTCCAAAACACGCCGTCGCACGACATAGATGCCAGCGTTGACGAGGCCGCCGCGCTGCGTGCCGCGTGGCCGGAACCCTCTGATCTGGGCCCCGTCCAGCTCCGCGGTTCCGTAACGGGTTGCGTCGGTGACCCGACGCAGGGCCATCTTCGCCAGCCACCTACCGTCGGCTGCCCAGGCAGCCAACGTCAGAAGGTTGATGTCGAACAGGGTATCGCCGTTTGCGAGCAGGAATGGGTCGCGCAGATGGCTCTCCGCCACCCTCAAGGCGCCGCCCGTGCCGGCGGGAAACGGCTCGACGATGCAGCGTACCGAAGCTCCGTGGCACGTCGTTCCATCAAACCGCGCCGCGATCTCGTGGCCCAGATAGCCGCACAGCAGCAGAATCTCGTCGACGCCGAAGCGGGCGATGGTCTCGACCAGGTGGTCCAAGAACGGCCGACCGCCGACCGGCAGCATCGGCTTGGGAACAGTGGTGGTCAGCTCGCCGAGCCGGCTGCCCCGACCGCCGACCAGGAGCACGGCTTGCTTCATGCAAGACTCCGGATCTGATACCGATGGCCCGCATTGACGACCCGTTCGGTTTCGGCGCTGAACGAGGAGCGCCGGCATCCCTGCCGGCTGGACCGCCGCCATCTTGGCGGCCGGCGGCTGGGCGTGGTCCGGGCCGGCTG